>DATGXR010000263.1:0-5140 GCA_035298825.1 Bacteroidota bacterium | reverse complement strand
CATAGCGGATATCGCCGGTAAGCTTCCCGATCGTTCCGACGGGCAGTTCCACACCGCCTCCGAAATGCCAGCCGAACTTCTGTGTCGTTTCGCTCGAGACATTGATCGCCGATCCGGTCACCGGATTTGCCGGGATGTTGTATTCGATCGTGCTGTTATACCAACCGGCTCCGATCGCTCCATAGACAACCGGCAGCACATAGATGAGTCCTGTTGCCATGACCGGCCAGCTTTTCACTTTCGCCGCACCGTTGGCATAATCCTCCTGCCTGTAATTGATCGACCCTTCAATGCCGAGCGCCTGGGCAAGCTTCAGCCGGATAGCCACACCGCCCATCAACTTCATATTGTCGGCATCCTGCGCCTTGTATAACCCGAGTTGCGGACCGATACCGATGCTGGCCTGGTTCGACTGATTCGATGAATATTGAGCCTCGAGCGGCACCGCGGTGAGCAGAAGAAGGAAACAAAGAGACGGCACAATATTTTTCATGATGATGCCCTGTGCCTGTGTACTGTGCAGCTTTTTCATGATATGCATCTCTCTCGTTTGTGTGTGAATATGTTATTGTGGTTTTTCCTTTGCTATCGTCTGGTCGATCTGTCCGGCCAGGTCCTTGGGATCTGTTTTCTGTTGAAGAATCGTGATATTCGGATCCGACCCTGTATCGACTCCGATCTTTGCCGCGATCCGCTCCAACAGTGAAAGCACTGCGGTGTTTTCCTGTTCGGTCAGCAGATTGATCTGGAGATCGAGATGATTGCGCCGTTCGGTCAGGCGCATATCGTGATTCTGGCTGATGAGGATGAACGTCGAGAGGAAGATCGCTTCGAGCGAAACAGCCATATTCAGAAATTCAAACGGGAACGGATCAATATGGGGAACTCCCGGCGCGACATTCACGACGATCCACATGACAAACAGCGCAATGTGAACATAGACGAATGTCATGCTTCCGCAAAAATTCGCGATCGCCTCCGCGACTCGATCCGAGCGCGAACGGTTTTCTTTCGCATCGCCTTCAAGCTCCCGGATCGCCTGGACATTCTTACGCATTAGTTCGAACGCGGTGCGCGGCGCACCGGATTCGTTTCCGGTCCGGGGTGATGTTGCGTTCGTTTTCGTTCTCTCTTTTTCCATGCAACCTCATTCGTCAGGCAGGCGCCGATACAAGCTTCATCTCGCGGCTCCAATGCCGATGCTTCGATACGGCGCTGATGAACGCCTGAGAAAATTTTTCTATCCCTTGCCGAGCGCCGAGTATGATGCCTTCTTCGGGCTGTACCGGTTGCTCGCCCGTGTGCTCCATCAGCAGTCCGTTTGCGTATCTCCCAAGCGACGCCTTGATCAGTTCTTCTCCGTCATCGGTGGCGCCGATCGTCTTGCAATGCTTATATGCCTCTGCGACAAATGCAATGGCCTCGGGTTCGGAGAGCAACTTCGAAA
The DNA here is from genome assembly GCA_035298825.1 of Bacteroidota bacterium. GTDB lineage: Bacteria > Bacteroidota > Ignavibacteria > UBA10030 > UBA8401 > CAISDA01. The sequence goes on along the minus strand of DATGXR010000263.1, from coordinate 3,693 downwards.
CGCTCTTCTTCCCCCCGGGGATGTAGACGGCGTCGAACAGGACGGACGAGGCGGTCAGCAGGCTGCAATCGACCGGAAGCGCGGCGCCATCGGCGCCGGCGATTCTGCCCAGATGCGGTGCAACGAGTTTCACGTATGCGCCGGCATCGGTCAGGGCCGAGCTCATCGCTGCAAGCGTGTCTGCATCGACGCCGTCTCCTGCCAGGAATGCCACGCTGCGCGTTTTCACTTCCGGCACGAATGTCTTCACCATGCTCAGCGCTGCGGAAGGCTCCTTTTTTTTTCGCTCCGTCTCCGGCTCATACTCATCCTGCGTTGCATCGGCCGGAATTCCCTGATTCAGCGGCATCTCGATCTTCACGGGCATTGAAATACCGAGTCCTTCGGCCACGCGATCGGCGAGATTCCGATCGACGTAGGCAAGCATTCCTGTCATACGTTCGCGGATCGAGAGTTTGTCCACTTTCCCAAGCTCGAACCGGAGCGCATCGATGATATGCATCTTTTCCGTTTCCGACTGACTGTTGTAGAACAACGCAGCCTGCGAAAAGTGATCGAAGAAGCTGCGACTGCGCCCTCGTACTTTCGGAGCGTTGATCTCCTGACGCGCGTATGTGGAAAATCCTCCCATCGATTGTTTCATCTGCACCGGACAGTTTCCGCCAAGGCTGTTGGGCTCGTATGAAACAGGCCCCTTGTTGATCATCTGACGCGTATGGCCGTCGCGCATGTTATTGTGCACAGCGTTAATCGGACGGTTGATCGGGATTTCCGAATTGTTCGGCCCGCCGAGACGGATAAGCTGCGTGTCGGTGTACGAAAAGAGTCGCCCCTGCAGCAGCGGATCGTCAGTCAGGTCAATGCCCGGAACAAGATGTCCGGGATTGAATGCAACCTGTTCGGTTTCCGCGAAAAAATTGTCGGGATTCCTGTTGAGCGTCAGTTTGCCGATGCGCTGCACCGGTACAAGTTCTTCCGGTACCAGTTTCGTGGCATCGAACAGATCGAATCCGAATGCATCCTGATCCTTCTCCTCGATGATCTGGACGCCGAACTCCCATTCGGGATAGTCGCAGTTTTCGATCGCCTGCCACAGATCACGCCTGTGAAAATCTGGATCCTTGCCCGACACTTTTTGCGCTTCATCCCACAGCATCGAATGCACACCGAGCAGCGGCTTCCAGTGAAACTTCACGAACCGCGATTCGTTCCTGTCGTTGATGAACCGGAATGTATGGACGCCGAATCCTTCCATCATGCGCAGACTGCGCGGCAGCGCTCGATCCGACATCACCCACATGATCATATGCATCGATTCCGGCATGAGCGAAATGAAATCCCAGAACGTATCATGCGCCGATGCGGCCTGCGGCATTTCATGATGCGGCTCGGGTTTCACGCTGTGAACGAAGTCCGGAAATTTAGCGGCGTCCTGTATGAAAAACACGGGGATGTTGTTGCCAACAAGATCGTAGTTGCCTTCTTCCGTGTAGAACTTCACGGCAAATCCGCGCACGTCGCGCGCAAGATCGCTTGACCCCCTGCTTCCGGCAACCGTTGAAAAGCGGACGAAGACAGGCGTCTTCTTTGCCGGATCCTGAAGGAATCCCGCCTTCGTCACGGCGGCCATCGATTTGTAAACCTGGAAAACACCATGGGCGCCTTCACCGCGCGCATGGACGATGCGCTCCGGGATTCGTTCATGATCGAAATGCGTCAGTTTCTCGCGGAGAAGAAAATCCTCCAGCAGCGTGGGTCCCCTGTCGCCGGCTTTCAACGAATTCTGATCGTCGTTGATACGGAGGCCTTCATTCGTGGTAAGGTACTCGCCGGCGCCGTCTTCATGAAACGCCGATAGACTCCCGAGCTTGGCGTTTGTTTCCTTTTGTTTCGTTTTACTTTTCGCCATTGTCGATACACTCCCCTGCCGTCCCGTTGTTTGCACGGACGGGCTGCACAACCCGCGTCCCCCGCCGGTCAATGATGTTCCGATGCCGCAAGTGTCGCCCTATACACGTTGCACGCGTACACGGCTCTCGTTCCCTCGAAGGAGTCGCAGCAACAGATGCCGGAGACCGATCTCGAGTTCGGTCCTGTACCGAGCCACGGCAGTGGTAACGCCCGCCTGGAGGACGGCTCCCAACGCCTTTTTAAACGGATTCCGCGTCGAGCCGAGCAAGAGCCGCTTCGAAATATACCCGGTCACGAGGCTCGTCAATGCCGAGAACATCGAATGCCTGACACCGGGCGATTCGGTGATCCTCACGACGGCGGTGTGCGCCAGGTTTTTCGGTTTCAGACTCTCGAGCGCTTCCTGGAATTGATATTTGAGTTCCTTCTCCTGAATCTCGCACGTCCCCTCGAGGACGCGGATCGCATCTTTCAGGCTCGCCGTTGTCTTCACGGTGTGCAAGATGCTATTTGAACGTACCAGAGATAATTGCATTGCCCACCATTGTTTTGATGAATGTATGCCTCAACACATAGAAGAGGGCTCCGATGATCACATAGAATCCGCCGAGAGCGAAAAATCCGTAATACGATCTGCCCAAGACGTCGCCCAGCCACAATCCCAAACCGATATTCAGGACCAGGAATGCAATGATAAGCAGGATGAACGCCGCCGAAACGGAGACGACCGAGGAAATGACGTCCGACACTTTTTCGACAGCCTTCAGTGTTGTCAATTCAATGCGCGTCTGTCCGTATTCGACTGCCTGCTCGATCAGCGTTTCAAATGAATGCTCGTGCGTATTGTCCATGGCTATTCACCGGGATTGAAGTTCGAAAAAATGCGGGCTCGGACGCGTTCGCGCGCCGGGGCCCGCACAAGTGTGACCGCATGCTCATCCTCTATCACATCGAAGGCATCTCGGACTGCGAATACGCCTGCGTATTGATCTTCTCCGACAAGGTGGTGAGCATTTTGTCGGCCTCGCCCTCCTCTTCGAGTGTTTCCTGCAACAGCTTCGATGCCTCCTCAAACTCGAGCGTATGTGCCAGAGATCTGAGCGATCCGTACGACGCGATCTCGTAGTGTTCCGCCTTCTGTGCGGCAATGATCAATCCCGCATCGCACACCGATCCCTTGTTGAACTCCTCGATCACATCCTCGGCTTCCTTCGTGATGCCTTCAATTCCCTCGCACCGTTTTCCCGCCACCTTCAGATCGCTCGCATGGAACACCTTCTCGAGCCGTGTGATCTGTGTCTTTGTCCGGTCCATGTGATTTTCAAACGCCCGTTTCAATTCATCGGAGGACGAAGCCTTCACCATTTTCTGCAGCGCCTTCATGAGATGTTTCTCGGCCCAGTAAATGTCTTTGAGATCTTCTTCGTAGAGTTTCCGGAGATTCTCTACATCCCTCTTGAGTGACGGGGATTTGGTGCGCATGGATGCGCGGGAGTTATTCGTTCGTGTATGTTTCATGGATCCAGCTCCTCACTTTTGTGTGTGATTGATTCGTGCATGTGTTAGTGGAACATGTCCCATGTGCCGGTGTGCGGCGTGCGATGCGGGAGCGCTGCGAGTGTTCTACAATCGCATCGCACGCTCCCCCGCTATTGGAGTGTGCCGTTCTCTGCGGCCTTCTTCATCTTGTCATTGGCAAAGATCGCGATCTCGACGCGGCGGTTCTTCTGCCGTCCCTCGGGCGTCGTATTCGGCGCCACCGGATTGAGTTCTCCTTTTCCC
>DATGXR010000262.1:0-17949 GCA_035298825.1 Bacteroidota bacterium | reverse complement strand
CTGCATGGAGTAGACACGTCGATGGTATCCTGCTTTCTGGTATTCATCAACAAGTGTTTCCACTTCCTGTCCGAGTGAATTAAATACTCTCAGGTGTACTTCAGAGTCTGCAGGAAGTTCATACACGATAGTCGTACTCGGATTGAACGGATTAGGATAGTTTTGGTGCAGTGCAAAATGCTGCGGGAGCTGGTTATTCCGATCCTGCTCATCTGCGATCGAAGTTGAACCGCTCGTTGCGTTGCGAAGGATGACGCCCGATTCTCCAACGACAGTACCCGTTTTTGCATCTGAAAATGCAACGCCAATGAGATTTTTCTGAGTACCGCTGGGCTGCCTGATCCATGTCGCACCGGCAGTCGCCGTGTTCAGGATATAACCGTACTTCCCGGTGACAATGCCGTTATTCGCATCGAACATGTCTACAGCAAGCAGATCGGATGAGACACCGCTTTTTTGACTCGTCCATGTTGCGCCGCCGTCACTTGTGTACAAGAGAACACCTGCAGCACCGACTGCTGCGCCGGTTGTACTATTCACTAGGGAGGCGGCATACAGAGTTTTTGTTGTTCCGCTTGCCTGTCTGGTCCACATCGCCCCGCCTGTGGTCGTATTCAGGATGATGCCCGAATCTCCGACAACTGTCCCATGATTCGGATCTGTAAACGATACTCCATAGAATGTCGCCTTTGTGCCGCTTTCCTGGAGAGTCCACGTACTGCCACCATCAGCTGTCCGTACAATGGCTCCGTTACTCCCGACTGCAGTCCCATTCGACGGATCGCTGTACGAGACGGCAAAGAATTCAACTTTCGTCGGATCCGCGCCGTCGGATTGGCTCTTCCATGTCGTCGCTCCGTCTGTTGTGCGCACTATTATACCATCAATCCCAACAACAGTTGCAGTGTTCGCATCGATCATGGATAATCCACGGAAAATTGTCGATCTGACAGGGACGATCTTCCAATTGGTACCTCCATTGCGCGTGCACAACACATTACCGTTCCAATCAATGGCAATGCCGTTATTGGCATCGACGAAGGATACGCCATTCAAGTTTGTACTGGTTCCGCTGAGTTGTCCTTTCCATGTCTTCCCGCTGTCGAGTGTCCGCAGAATGGTGCCTCCGTTACCGACCGCCGTACCAATATCCGGACTGCTGAAAAAGATGCCTTGCAACGTTTTTGTTGTCCCACTCGATTGCTCTTCCCAGGTTGCGCCGCCATCTTTTGTGCGCAATATTTTCCCAAATGATCCCACAATATATCCTGTTTTCACATTGACGAATGAGATTCCATATAAAAAGGGATAGACGTTAGGATTTTTTTCCCAATGCATTCCTCCATCTGTCGTGCGCAGGATGATGCTTCCAACATTACCGGAATCCGCTATGACAATTCCATTGTTTTCATCTTTGAAAAAAACAGCTGATAGAGGTTGTCTGGTGCCGGCAGATTGTTTTATCCAGGTCGTTCCTGAATTGGAGGTCCGTAAAATTACTCCGGAGTCTCCCACCACAACACCCTTTTGTTGATCGATATAACAGACTCCCCAGAGATCCGCCTTCGTCCCGGTCTGTTGTCTCGCCCAGGTCGCTCCGCCATTTGTCGTACGGAGGACGGCGCCATTCACTCCGACGATGGTCCCGTTGTTGGCGTCAGTGAACGCAACAGCGTTAAGAGAATATGTTATTCCTGTTGATTGGACTGACCATGTCCCGCCTTTATCATTTGTACGAAGGATCGTGGCAAACGAGCCAACGACGGCTGCATTATTCTGATCGCTGCGCGACACCCCCCTGAATATACTTGTCGATCCGCTTACCTGTTGAGTCCATGTGATGCCGCCATCGGCTGTGTTCAGAATTTTTCCGAAGCCTCCCACCACGGTTCCGTTATTCGCATCCGCAAATGAAATCCCATGGAGATTATCGGTGATCCCTTTTGATCGTTTGGACCATGCGGCCCCGCCGTCCGTTGTTTGCATGATCACGCCTGATAAACCCACAGCCGTTCCATTGTTAAGATCGCCGAAAGAAACTCCACAGAGCCGCGATCCTATCCCGCTTGGCTGGTTGGTCCAGGTAGTGCCGCCATCAGTCGTTCGGAGGATCGCCCCGTATGAATTCGTCTTGCTGTCCACACCCCATCCAACCGCAACGCCATTATTGGCATCGGTGAATTTGACTGAATACAGATACTCCATTGAACTGCTGCGCAGATTTTGCCATGTTTCACCGCCATCGGTTGTACGCACAATCGTCCCGGAAGTTCCCACAGCGTATCCCGTGGTGGCCTGGGAAAATGTGACAGCATTGAGATCGCTCGTTGTCGTGCTGGACTTTTTATTCCATGTCGTTCCGCCGTCCTTCGTATGGAGGATAGTGCCTGAAGCGCCCACTGCGACACCGTTGAGGGCATCTCTAAAACAAACTCCCGAAAGCGTCACCGTTACCCCGCTCGGCTGGCTCTTCCATGTGGCGCCTGCATCGGTTGTACGCAAAATGGTGCCATTCGACCCGACAACCGTCCCCACATCGGCGGAAGAAAAACTCACGGCGGCCAGCATCTCCGACGATCCGCTCGTCTGTTGAATCCATGTTGTACCGCCATTGGATGTATGAAAAATGCGCCCGCTCCATGCAACAGCGGTGCCGTTTTGCTTGTCGGTAAACTGAAGACCAAGAAAACTGGCAACTCCGGGAAATGTCTGCAACGACCAGGTAGCTCCGCCATCTGTCGTCTTTAAGATCGTGTTCGATCCGACAGCCCATCCGGTCGCCGCGTCCACGAAACTCGTTGCATACAAATCATTGCCTTGCGGCCATGGATTCTGCCATGTCCATCCGGATTGTGCAAAGGAATTTGAAACAAGCAAAATAATCGACACAAGGTAGAATGCGCATGTCTTCATGGGATGCTTCTTTCGTTTGAACGGTGAATGAGAGTCACAATTCATCAGAGTTTTTTTAGTGGAATTCGGGCAGATGCTCTGCCGGTGTTGAACAGAAATCGATCGGAATGACTCGGGGAGATGTACCGGAAACTGCTTCACACATTAAAAAAGCCTCCACAGAATCAATCGATTCTTCAGAGGCTTCATCACGATGTACCGACCCCACAGTTACACGTGCCTGCTGGTGAATAAAACTAGAATGTGCTCATTGTATGGAATATTTTTCTAATGTGCAACAGCAGATCTTTTGCCACATCTTTCATCAATGTTGTTGAAGATCAACAATCTGGTCGCGACCCCGGCCACAAGCAGAATGGTGTTCTTCGTCCAATAATGTATGGCTTACATTGTTTTATTGTTTTGAAAGATTGAGCGTGTAATCGACTCCCCTTTGAGTCCACACGCCGGTAATGATCTTCGTGTTCCTGTCCACGATTCCATGAAACACCGCGCTTGCAATTCCTAATTTGAAAGAAATGGATGCGTTATTTTGCAGAAAGTCAGACAGCGCAATGCCAAAGGCATTCTGATCGGGACTGTCCAATGTCGGGACGACAATTCCATCTTTCACAGCGATGTGCAACACAAACTTCGTTGTTGCCCCGAACTGGGTTAAGGGACCGCTCCAGGTTCCTATCAATGTGGAATCGACAACGGAGACCGATTTTTTCTCGGAGGAATTTATATTCCAGACTTTCCTGTGAAGTGTCTCGTTGAGATAGTCTTTTGCCTCACTGCCCAGATTTTTTTCGACAACATCCAGAATGAGTTCAGTTGTTGCGCTGCGACCTTCATCGCATCGAGTGCAGAGGTCAGTGAAAAATTGTTTCAATTTTTCATCGCCATATTTTTTCCGCATTTCAATGAACATGAGCGCCGGTTTATAGTACCGGTTCACTTCCCTTTCCCACGAATCATTCGAGGTCTCGACAATTGCTGTTTGAGTCTTTGTGTTCTCGACAATTCCCCTGTATTCATCCGTCAGCACATCGGCAAATGAATTTCCCACGAATTTTTCAGTGGCAAGCAACGCCGAAAACTCGGCAAAGCCTTCGTTTATCCAGTCGTCGGGAGTGCTTGTATTGGCTTTGCTCCAGAAATGGGCGATCTCATGCGCATTCAACCGAAAGTCGCGGGCGTATCCATACTTTAATAGACGCTGTTCCACCGCATATTTTTCCGATACAACGATGATCGACCCGCGGGCATACCCGCCGGCCGGACGGGGCGAATAGATAATTCGCACAAGGTGATGTGCACCCGGTGATCCATACAGCTGATGATAAAATTGCAGCGTCTTCAACAGATCAACCTTCATCGAATCGACATATGATCCGGGCAGTTTATTGTAGAATATTTCAATCGAATACCCATCAGATTCCAACGAAGATTTTTTCAACCCCGGCGATCCCAAGAGCGAAATGCCGTATCCGGGTTTCAATGATTGGGCGGTAATCCGTCTCCATCCTTTCGACTCTGTTTCGTTGATATTCGATCCGTTTGTGATCAAGCCGAATTTCGATGGCGCCTCCGCCTGAAGCACATACGTGAATGGACCGCTCGTTTTCATCCTCGGAAACCAGTCGATAACGTCAGTGAGCTCAACAACCTCACTTGTCATCATATTCATCGTGCTGATTGTCTTTGGAAAATCTTCGGGTCTGATGCGGCCGGAAAAATAAACAGTCATGATTCGGGGCAGAGAATCGATCCGATACTCGTTTGAAAAGTCGTTCGCACCTGCGGCTTTTTGCTGAAAATGAATTGCCTTCCCATCGACAATGACCGATTGAATCATCAGACCTTTCGTCAGATAGAAAACAGAATCACCGGGATGATCGATTCGGGCAACACCGTGTATCGAACCAGAATCCGGCTGTAACTGAACCGAAAGCTGATAACTCGTTCTTAATGCTTCCTCATTTGGTTTTGAGAAAGCGGAAGAAACCATAAAAACCGCAGCGAATAAGAGTAATTTTGTCTTCATCACGTGATTGAAAAATAGTCTCCACGACCAGGACAGCGCAATTTCTCGTCGTCAGAAGTCACAATTCGGTGCCAACCGAATCAAACAATACAGCCATCAATACGCGAAAATAATGACAATGTTTCACCTGTTCGCGCAGATGTCAACCGCGGTGGCTCCGCATGGCTGCAGCTGCGTCTTCAGACTATCCGGCCTTCGGGGGCCTGGGAGCAGAAAACATACTGAGGATAACATCGGACGGATTTAGGAGTCGGTATCGCGAGGCTGAGGGACCGAATAGTTTATTATAAGTCCCGCTCAATCATATACAACACAATGTCCTGGATAAACCGCTTGTCCGCCGAATCAGGGGCGCTGCCGAATGCGACAAAAAATTCTCGCAGGGCCGCGCCCGCAAGCTGGCGTGATGAGGATCGGGCATATTCAATGCTTTGATACACCCCCATAAGCTCAAACACCCACGCAACCTCCTCTGCGGTTCTTTCCTTACGCTGCTTGCATAAATAGACGCGTAAGCGATCTTTTTCCTGAGGAGTGCAGTGATTCAACAAATGAATCATCATGAGTGTGCGCTTACCTTCCCAAATATCCCCCCCTATTTCTTTGCCATATTTTTCAAGATCACCGACCAGATTTAAAATATCATCCTGAATCTGAAATGCCGCCCCCATATAATAGCCGAATTTATTGAACAGATCTGCATTGTATTGGCCGCCCGTGCCGATAATCGAACCGATACGGCACGGGTGAATGCAGGTGTACCAGCATGTCTTTTTCAGAACCATGCGCAAATAATCGTCTTCCGCCATTTCACACACGACGTCCCGCACCCAGCCCAACTCAAGGGCCTGGCCCTCGACGGATTGTCGCACCATATGTTCAATCTCGCTGAAGATCTGATACGTAAGGTTCGGACCAAGGACGGTGAGGTTTTCCATGATCGGCCGCAAACAGAGCATATTCATGGCATCGCCGACATTAACCGCAATGCTGTTGCCAAATTCGCGATTCAGTGTCTGGCCGCCGCGCCTGAAATCACTTTCATCCTCAACATCATCATGCACTAAACAGGCGTTGTGAAATAATTCCAACGCCGCGGCGGAACGAAAAGCATGCTGAGCCGTTCCACCGAATGCCTTGCATGTTGCTATGCACAACGCAGGCCTGAAACCTTTTCCCGGCCTGCGCGGATACGATTCGACCAAATCATACAAGTACCGACGCGGTTCCGATGGTGGTATATAGGCAAGCAACGTATCGATTGCGAGTCCCTGGTATTCTGATAGGACTTGCTTCAACGAGTTATAACGGTCTATCGCAGTTGTCACAAGAGCCTCATGATTGTACTGTGACAACCAGCACTGCACGCAGTTGTTCAATATCCGTTGCCTGAATGAGTCCCGAATAGACTCCCGGTTTTGTTTTTTCCGGGATGGCAACCATCACGTTGACTTCCTGCCGGGCACGCGGACCGATTGTAATGGTCTGTGGCGAAAAAGAAATCCTTTGGGCGGGAATTGATCCTCCTGTGGAACTGAGCAGATCGGTGCATGCAACCGTAAATACACCGGTCGGGGTGTTCAGACTGTTTTCAAACAGCATTGAAACAGAACCAACAGTACCGGGCATCAACGGTCCGGGGATGTTCAACACCGGCATGTCGCTCGACGACTGCTCTGTTCCCTTCTCCGAAGTACGAGTGCCGATATTAATGATCTTTTTTGCAATGCCACCGGCATTTTTTACGGAGACATCCAGAAGATCGAGCAAGATATCCACGATCTCATGTGAATCGTGTCTGAATCGCTGGATCGTTTCCTCCCTCGGCTGAGTTCGAATTTTTTGCACGTTGACAAATTTATTTTCCACTTCCTTCGCCGCAACGATACCTGCCGCAATTTCTTCTTCGAGAATCGAGGCGGCTTTCTGCACAACTTGTGACGACGATGAAACAAAACCTTGTATGATGTCTCCAAGATTCATCCGCATGTCGGCATTGCTCTGTGACTGATTCCGGTGTTCCCGTTCGTTTACGGGTTCAGTCGCAGGAATGGGTTCCTTCTGTTTTGATTTTACGTTTATTCCCGGTCTCTTCTTCCCAACTGGACCATCCGCTTTCGTTTTTTTCTTCTGCACCATAACGGGCTCCTTTGTAATAGACAAAGTTAATGATTCAGCTCCAATAACAGATTTGAATGATTGCGGCTTCATTCCTTCCGCCCTGCACATCGACGGCAGTGATTGCATCGTACTCCAATGCGAGAGTCTTCACTTCATTCTGAACAGATTCGGTAACACGGCCGATTTCTGTTTCACCGCGATACGCAATGGCGGTGATCTCAGAGCCCGCATAATTGTTCACCATGACCTCAACATTCTTGACTGCAAATGGGAATGTGACACGGACTCCCTGCGGCGGGAATCCGAGTTTCGCTGTTCCGGCCGGATCGCCGGTTCCCACAATTTTCAACTCTTCACCCAGCGGCGCAAATGTCAATGATTCGTTGATAAACGGTTCTGAAAAATGCATGCTCACTTTATATCGGTTAAATGTCACACACTTTTTGGTCACCTGAGGCAGCTGATTGTCTCTGCACATGAACAACCTGCTCATTCCTTTGAATGTGATGCTGCCAACCGGCCTGTCAAAAATATCGATTCCGATGACGTATTCACTCTTGACGCAAATCGGCTCGCAGAGTTGTATGCACACCGGTACGGGTTTCTCGGCGGAAAGCTTCATATTCATGTCCACATGCATCGGATTTTCTGTGCTGGTGGCGAATCCGAGTATCGCCGGCTCCTTCTGGAAACTGATCGTCACCGGACATGGTTTGTCGCTGTTAAAACTATGCTCAAGTTTTGCCGGCTCTTTCGGCCATGCAACGATCTTCACATCCCTTGCTTCTGCCATAGAGATCTCCTTCGTTTAAATTGATGATATCATTCTATCGCGAGCCGCTGCTTGTACCACGTTTTTTCGTGGCTCGGCAAGGACGCATAATTTGACTAGCAAACATTCTCCAGAGCCTCCGGCAATTTTCACCGAAGAAATCCCGGGTGCAGAAACTTTGAGCACACGCGGATTGCCGGATTGTTGCGAATCAGTTTGTTGTGAAGCAAGTGTTTTCCCCTCGGCATCAAATGCTGTCAGCAGCACCGGATCCTTCGCATACAGAGAAACTAACGCTGTTACTTCCTGGCTGACAAACGGCAGTTGCACCTGTATGCCCGCGCGTGTGATACGCATTTTTCCGGTGTCCGCGGGTTCGCCCCACAGCACCAACGAGAGGGATTCATTCCCGATCGTGGTGAAGGAAAATTCGTTTTTAACATAGGGCTCCTTTTCATCAGCGGTGATGCGGACATCCGAAAAATCGACACATCGCTGTTTGGATTCTTCCTTCGGAACTTCAGGCCGCAGAGGCATTGGCGCCGGGCAGGGATATGGGATCAATTCCACGTTGTCGAAGAATGCATTGGCTTCTCTTCCATCGGACACTACTTCGAGAAAAACAGTGATCCGTTGTTTCTTTGTCACAGCACGGACAGAAAGCAATGACCAATTGGTATGGTTCTTCCCGTCCACCCAAATGATTTCCGCAGCATCCGGAGTGATTCCGCCCTCGGGATCGATACCCACCCTGCAATATCCGCCGGTGTTTTCATCACAATGGTACCGGCAATTCACCTGGTACTCCCAGCCTTTGTTGGCAAGCACAGTCTGGTATATGCCGGCCTTAAAGCGGCCTGTGCCATAAATCCGTTGGGCGCGCTGACCTTGGCACACGACGAATTCATCGGCCTCGAAAGTTGCGTGACCGCCAGATCCCGCACCGGTCATTCCCGACGTTTGGCTTTCCTTGAAAGGAACACTGTACGGTTCCCATGCATTGGCGACTGTACCTTCGGTTCGTTTTCGAAAACCCTTTTCAAACGTTCGGTTCACCAGCTCGACCACAGGTATACATATTTTTGCACGACCTTTTCCGCCGTCGTCATCAATGACAATACATTCGGCACAATATGTTCCGGTGCGTTCGAAAATATGTGTCGTGACTGCAATGCCGAAACCGAACGGCTCCTCGTTGACTTCGTAGATCGTGGCGGGAATCACTTCAGCTGCGTCACCGATATGCCAGAATCCGATGTGCGTATCGAGCCATCCGGGATCGGTAAAATTTCCGATAAGATGGACGGGGATTCCCGGATATCCGACAACCGGCTCTTCGATTGTGACAGTGGGCGGAACATTGGCGACGTGTACGTTTCTCGTATCGACACTGACACCGCCATCTTTGTCCTTCACGATGAACCGCACCACATAATCTCCGTTATCACCCCAGGCATGCTTCACGATAACGCTTCCTTTTGCTTTGGGTGCGGTATGCGTCTCTGTGAGAATGCCGGATTGCGGTTTCGAATCATCGCCAAAATCCCAGTATGCTTCGTGTGTGTCGGTAAACTCGATATCTTCAAACACGCCCGTCAGAGTAATTTCTTTCCCTTCGTCAATCGAGATATTCGGTCCGGCGTCTATGACCGGTGCTGTATTTTTAATTCTCACCGGCACATGATAGTGTGTGAGTGCCCCGCCGGATTGGAGCACCTGCGTTGCCAGTCGCACTGTGTACAAACCGTTATCGATATATGGATGTGAAACGATGTGTCCCGTACCGGTACTGCCATCACCTAATTCCCATGCATAATTGAAAGACGCATCATACCATCCTGAATGAAAATCTACAGGAACCGCGGCATGACTGGCATAGGGTCCTCCCGCGTCGGAATCATACACAGCTGTAAGCGCACTCGACGATGTTGCCGTCAATGGACCATGGAATAATAATCCGCTCGAATCGATGCCGACCTCTGTATCGAATTGCGTTTCAATGGTGCCGATTCCCTGTAATTGTTGCGGCCATGCGCCAAGCATCTGCAGTTTGCCTGCGACTTCATCGCTGATCTTTTCACCGCCGATTTTATCTACCACGCCTTCAATAACGGCTGTGATGACTATTGCAATGATGCCAAGAATGACACCGGCAAGAAATGTTATCACTGCCAGGAGCCATGCCCACCACGGAAGATCGGCATCTTTATCGATAACGTACGGTTCAAGTGTCTGTGCACCCGAGGCATCCGGGGGTGTCCAGCGCAAACCAACATCCGCCCAGAACTCAACATCCGCATTGGCGCCGCAGAACACATCGTAGACAGTCACGTTGCCGGTGAAATGGATCTTGCCATCCTGCAATGTCCAATTCAAACTATTAAGATCAGCGGCATATCCATCGATGTCGTCATAATGGCATGGCAGGCCGCCGAGTCCGCCCTCGTCTTTGGACTTATCGACGATTTCCTGTATAAGGGTATTAACAAATCCGCCATCCAATGCAATAGCGAATCGTGCGCCGGAGGGAATAAATTCAGTGAGTGAATTTTCATCGGCGCCGTCGAGCGCATTGATACCAATAGCAAGCGTCTCGGATAATGCTTTCGGTCGAACGGAAGAAACAGTAACAGTGGTGCCTTCAGGGACTGTCGGAGTCCATACTCCAAAATATTTACGCGTCAATAATTCCTGATGGACGAAATCACCGATCCTGGTTGCAATCTGATCGTTCGTCGGCACTGCAATCGTAAAAGGCCCGATTGCATGAATGACATTTCCCGCCTGCGTTGAAATCTGTGCGCTCATTAATGCATCAACATCAAAACCGAATGATCCGCCAAAAGTTTTGTTCGTCGTGTAATTTGTCCCTTCCGTTCCGGGACCTGGCACGATACCCGTGACAGTCAATACAGCCGAGGTCAAATTGACTGACACAATTCCGCCTGTATATGAATATGGCGCCGTCATTTCAAGCCGGGCATACACTCCCATCGGAGTTTGTACCGGATAATTCGATGTAATATCGTACAAACGCAAATGAATGGGAAACGAGATCTTTACATGCGAGGCATCCGGGAATTGAGCGGTGATTTTATGTTCTGCGGTATCCGGATCGCTGTAAAATTCAAGGAAGGCATCAAATGTCATTCCCAGATACGTACATCCTTCCAGGGTTTTTGTATGCGGAAAAACGGCAGAATTGTTTTTTTGATATAACGCATGGAGGTACTCTTCGACGAGAGTCGGAGTGATTGCTCCAATGGGATCTGCATTCAGTACCACCGATACCTGGTTACGCGGCATGCCGTCGAAAATAACGCCGATGTTCGGCTCCGAACCGGCTATCGTACCGAACGGTGTTGTGATGCCGATTGTTGCATCGATCGTAATCAGCTGGAGCGATGGAACAGGCACTGTTGCCGGGTCGAGGGCAATTTGGGCGAGAGAAAGAAATTGAACCTGAACGCCATTAACCGCCGGCGCCATCGTCAATAAAAGATTCTCGCGCTTGATCTGGGCCTGTCCTTGAAGTATGCTATAACCGGCCAGTGACGATCCGGCAGGAATTTCCACTTCATGGGGAAACGATCCGGGTGCGCCGGTACCGCCGCTATCCCAGGCGGCACGTAATATCTCCTGCAACGCCGACTCGGTCACTTCGGCAACGATTTCAAATCCGCGAGTATCAGGCATGATCCACCTCTTCGTGATATGCAGGATCTCTTGTGAACGTGATCGTTATTTTACCGACTGGCAATGTTCGTTTACCGGACTTGAGCTCTTCATACTGTTCGCGGGTTGCAAGAGGCGCTGTTCGTTGTATCACCTCGCGATATTGAATGATGAGGCGCACTGCCGGATGCGCATCGACGATCTCGTGCAGGGGATCGACGGGAGTCTGAATCGGCGCTTGGATTTTAGCATGAGCTGCTTCCCGGGGATGCACCTGGCTCAGCCGAATGCTGTTGCGTGGCCGCTTTATGTTCAAGTCAACGAACAACGTTTCTTCAAGCGCGGCTTCATTGTGCGGATCAATTTTTTTTCCGATGAGCCTTCCAATTTCGTTTTCAAGCTCAGTCAATGCCTTGCGACTGGTGCGGGAATATCGCACGTAGCGTTCGATTTCCCATTGCACCGTTTCAGATAATTGATACCCAAGTTCCTCGATGGCCAGAAGAGGATTGGCCAACGCCCGTTGGGCAAGAGCGGGGTGAGCGGTAATTGCCTTGACAATTTTGGGGACTAAGGCATGGAATTCTTTGAAGGTTTCGAGTCGTATTGGCGTTTTCACGGTTGCCTCCTTTGGAATGGCGATATGTGATAGCCCACGTCACGCACGATATTGACGCCCAAAAATACAAAAGCCCCATTCAAATGCATTTCGCATTCTCCAGGGGCTTCCCTTCAATTCCCATCACAAGATACTCTTAGCGACTGGAAATATTTATCCCAATTTCTGACATTATTGTCGGGTGGAGTATAGCAAATTTCCGAAAATATGTCAACTATAATTATTCATCATCCTGACATATTATACTTCTCTCTTCTTGCTTATTATTCAAGTAACAATTCCATTCGCCGTCACTACGCGATAATCTGTGAATGACTCAGGATGTCGAATTCTTCCTGGCTCGCTCGATGGCATTTTTCCCTTTTCGGAAATTGACCGTCGAATTTTTGCGCTGCACATTCATCGATCTGATAGACTTCACTTTCATGATAGATCCATTTTTCACCTTCCAATGCTCCGTCGCGCAATTCCTTGACAAGCATCGCGCTCGGATACGTGCCACCTTCTATTGCCACGCCATACCTGACGCAGCTTCTGAAACCAAGACTCACATAATTCCGGGGGTTTCCAAAAATCACGATTGCGTCATAGTTCATCCCGATCGCTTTTTCGAACGAGTGTGAAATCAGCGCACGGCCATATCCCTTCCTCTGATATTCCGGCAGAATGCTCACAGGACCAAACGTCAGGATCGCCTTTTCATTTCCATTCCTGCCCACCAAACGCGACCTGGTGTACATGATGTTGCCTGCCACAACTCCGTCGATCTCGATCACAAAATCCAATTCAGGGATGAAATCGGGATGGTCGCGCATGACATGTGCAAGAAAATGCTCATTGCATCCCGGCACATATAAATCCCAGAATGCGTTCCGTGTGATTTCTTCCACACGATTGTAATCGCTCGGGACTTCGTTTCTAATTGAATAATTCATTGTCGGTATCTTCCCAGAGAAAAATCATCTCATTAAATCAATATGAATTTTTTTAATAATCTCGTCTCATTATACCAATATTTTTTGCCCAATTAAAGGTAAATTATTTCTCTGGCACCCATAGGTGTCCGAACTAATCGTCCGTTTTTTTCGTTCTTGTTTTATGAAAGGGATATCGTATTGTCACGAACGGGCAAAGTTCTCGTCTCGACAATTCACTGGTATAATTTTCATTATTCATAAGCAGCTCTCAAGGACAACCGCCCATACAAAATTTGCTACTACGTATGGCCTCGCCATCGCAGGCACAAATGCAGGGTAATCGAACGCCGATCACCCACCCATCATCACATCGCACTTGCGCCCACACCTGAAAAACGCATTTATGAACAGCATAGGCCGCATAGGGATTCTCGTGATGCTTATCATCGCCGTCCGCCAGGATTCCGACGCTGCTGCGAATATGTACACGCTCAGCGGAATCATTAAAAGCAGTGAAAACGGCGAAGCGCTGATCGGGGCGACGGTTTCCACTCGCGGTGACCGCATCATCGGCGCAACCACGAATGCATACGGATTTTATTCCCTGACTCTTGTCGAAGGGACATATGTCGTGCAGATGCAACTCATCGGATATGCGACGAGAATGGATACTGTCGTTGTCGATAGGAATCAAGTGATCAATATCAATCTTGTTCCGGAACTGATCAAGGAACATGAGGTTGTCATCACGGGCGAACGAACGAATGCCAATGTCACCTCGACTGAAATGAGCGCGAATAAGCTGCAGATCAAGGACCTCAAATCAATCCCCGTACTGGGAGGAGAAAATGATATCCTGAAAACCATCCAGCTCCTGCCTGGAATTAAATCGGCCGGCGAAGGGAACACAGGATACTACGCACGCGGAGGCCGCACGGACCAGAACCTGATCATCCTCGACGAAGCGCCCGTGTACAATTCTTCCCACGCGCTTGGCTTCCTTTCTATTTTCAATTCGGATGCGATCAAGGACGTCACCGTGATCACCGGAGGTATTCCCGCCGAATACGGCGGAAGACTTTCATCGGTACTGGACATTAAGACCGATGACGGCAACATGAAAGCCTTTGGCGCCAAGGGAGGCATCGGTCTCATCGATTCCCGCCTCACACTCCAGGGACCGATCGTCAAAGACAAAGGATCCTTCATTCTCTCCGGGCGACGGACATATGCGGATATCTTTCTTCACCTCTCGAGCGATACCACGATCAATAAGGTGCGTGTGTATTTCTACGATCTTAATGCCAAGGGAAACTACACGCTCGGCGACAAAGACCGCATTTTCATCTCCGGGTATTTCGGCAGGGACAACTTCAATTATCCCAGCCTCTTCGGATTCAATTGGGGCAATGCAACAGCCACACTTCGCTGGAACCATATCTATGGCGATAAATTTTTCGGTAACACGTCGCTCATCTACAGCGATTACGAATATACGAATACTGCCACGACAGGAACGACGGAGTTTACAATTAATTCCGGCATCCGGGATGTGAACGGGAAATTGGACTTCCAATATTTTCTCAACTCGAACAATACGATCATCTTCGGCCTCAACACGATCTATCACACATTTATCCCCGGCACACTCACATCGAATACAGCGCTCTCCGGCAATGCGCAATCGGTCGAACACAAATTCGCCGTCGAGAACGCAGCGTATTTTTCACACGAGATGGCGATTGTAAAAGGAGTGAAGCTCAATTACGGACTCCGTTTCGCGACATTCACTCAGCTCGGTCCGGGTACGGCATTCACGTATGATGCGAGCGGCGATGTCATCGATTCGACTGTCTACGGCTCCGGGAAAAAGATTATTACATTCACGTCTCTTGAGCCCAGGATCTCGGCAAATTTCGCTGTCGACGATCAAAGCGCGGTCAAGGCGTCGTATACGCGAACAGGCCAATTCCTCCACCTTTTGTCGAATTCGATCACAACCAATCCGAGCGATCTGTGGGTGCCGAGCACCAATAATGTGAAGCCGCAGCTTGCCGATCAGATCGCTCTTGGCTATTTCAGAAATTATGACAATAACGAATACGAAACATCGATCGAAGTATATTATAAGAACATGCAGAATATCATTGACTACAGGAATGGCGCAGATCTGCAGCTTAACCCGAACGTCGAATCGCAGCTGTCTTACGGTCGCGGCTGGGCATATGGTGCGGAATTTCTCGTCAAAAGACGGATCGGGGCGATCAGCGGATGGCTCACGTACACCTGGTCGCACAGCAAGGAACAGTTCGCAAAGATCAATGCCGGCAATGCGTTTCCCGGACGCCAGGACCGCACGCATGACATCTCTCTCGTCATCATCTACGAACCCGCCGGCAGATGGAAATATGCCGCGACGTGGGTCTACTACACCGGCAATGCAGTGACATTCCCGAGCGGCAATTATTTCGTTGATGGACGGCTCATTCCGTATTACACGGAACGGAACGGCTATCGCATGCCTGCCTATCACCGGCTCGATCTTGCTCTTACCTACACATTCAGCGAACGGGCAAATCTGAATGTGTCTCTCTATAATGCCTACGACAGATGGAATCCGTATTCAATAAGTTTCCAGAGGGATCCGAATGATCTGACGAAAACACAGGCGGTACAAACAACAATTTTCCCGATCATTCCATCCGTCACATACAATTTTAATTTTTAAGACCGCCATGAAAACAACATCCTCATTTCCATGGGCATTACTGCTGTTCGTGCTCCCCTTGCTGACAGCGTTCATCGCATGCCAAAAAATCGTGTCGATCGATCTTAATGAAGCCGCGCCTCACATCGTCATCGAAGGCAATATCACCGACCAACACGACACGACAACGGTGCTCATCAGCAAGACGGGAACATACTTTTCATCGGTCATCAATGTGCCGCCCGTCTCGCATGCGATCGTGACGATCACGGACGATCTCGGGAAACGCGATACGCTGTATGAAACTTTGAATGGAACGTATGAATCGACAACCTTAAAGGGATTAGAAGGCAGGCGGTATTCGCTTAAGGTGGTCTCGGAAGGAAACGTGTATACGGCGGAATCGTCGATGCCGCAAAAAGTCACGATCGATTCCCTTTACACAATCCCCGTCAGGGAGCGTGACGGCGATGTCGGATACGACATTTATGTGATGTTTAAGGATCCGCCTGAACGGGGAAATTATTATCGGATACGACCGCGCGTCAATTCGTTGCCGCCCGATTCAATCAACGGGGCACGGACGTTCCTCTACAGTGATAAGCTCGCCAACGGAGAGGAAATCACCGAACGGATCGGCGTGCGCATTCGCAACGGATCACAACGCGCAGTCGTTCACGTCGGAGATACGATCACCGTCGATCTCCTGTCGATCGATCAACCGACGTACGAGTATTATAAAACTCTGGCGACGATACGCTCGTCGGATCAGAGTGCGACAGCCTTATCGCCGGCAAATCCCAATACAAACCTTTCGAACGGTTCACTCGGGTATTTTTCGGCGTATACATACGATTCGAAACAAATCATCTTGCGATAGAGCGGCTGTACGCCGATGCGTCACGATTGCATGCGGAGAGCTCGTTCGTGTTCTTCAGCGTAACTGAACTTGTGCAACACAGATTCGAGAGCCTCGACCTGTGCATCGAGCACAGGAATGAGAACCGATACCGCGTCCAGATCACCGGCCGTCGCGGCCTTCTCTATTTCGAACGCGACCGCGGTGAGGCGTTCGCCGCTCACATTCGCCGACGCGCCTTTGATGCTGTGAGCCTCGCACTTGACACGATGCGCATCGCCCGCGGCCAACCAGCGCTTCACAGCGGCGACTTGCACCGGGATCTCGCTGAGAAATCCCGAGACCACTTCATTCACAAGTTCTTCATCCTCCATCAGTCGATCGATCAGTTCCGCCCCGTTGAAGATCGGTTTTACAGACACCGCAGGCAGTTCCATGGGATTGAAGATCGGTTTTTCAGACACCGCCGGCGAAGCGTGCGGAGTGGGTTCGGTATGTTGAACGCCGTCGCTCTTGTTCTCTTTCGGAAGCCATCGGCCAAGCGCCTCGGCCAATGCCCCCGGCGAGACGGGCTTCGTCACATAATCATCCATCCCCGCCTCGATGCATCGCTCCTTGTCGCCCTGCATGGCATGTGCCGTCATGGCAATAATCGGAACACGGGAGACACGGCATTTAAACCGCGGCGTCTTGCCGAAGGCATTGGTCTCGTCATCCTGCTGCCCTTGCCGTATGCGCTTCGTCGCTTCGAATCCGTCCATCACGGGCATCTGCACATCCATCAGCACGAGATCATACGGCAGGGTTTCAAGCGCCCTGACGGCTTCAGCGCCATTTGCCACCGCATCCGCGCGCAGACCCAATTTTCTGAGAATGCCCAGCGCGACTTGTTGATTGACGATGTTGTCTTCGGCAAGAAGAATGCGTACGGCGCTTCCTGCAAACATGTTCAACCGTTCGTTGACGTTGTGATGCGTGATGATGGAAGGCGTCTCACGCCGCGCAGCACTCCGGTCAGCCATCGTCTGCGACAACACCGCTTTCAGTTCATGGTGCCGTATCGGCTTATTCAAATAGGCGCCAAATCCTATTTGCTGAAGTCGTTGCGTATCTCCGCGCATTCCCATTGATGTCAACATGACCATACGCGTGTCTGCGAGTCGGGCATCCGCCTTGATCGCTTTTCCAAGAGCCTCTCCATCCATTGCCGGCATCTGCATATCGATGATTGCAACCGTGTACGGATCTCCGTCGTCGAGCGCACTGTAGAGCTCGCGCAGCGCAGAAGCACCGTCGACCACTTCCACGGGCCGCATGCCCCACGATGTCAGCCGAGC
>DATGXR010000261.1:0-17484 GCA_035298825.1 Bacteroidota bacterium | reverse complement strand
GTTATACACACTGCATCCACATCTATTCACGCGTTATACACACGCGTGATGTGCATAGAAGTTAACGCGAGGCGATCTCGATTTTTTTTCTGATCTGCTCGATCGATGTCCTGAATTTCGTATCGGTCTTCATCTGGTCTTCCACAGTCTGATAGGCATGGATGACCGTCGAATGATCGCGTCCACCGAAGTGCAATCCGATCGTCTTCAGCGAACAATTCGTCAGTTCCTTGGCCACATACATGGCGATTTGCCGGGCATTGACGATTTCCTGTTTGCGTGTCTTGGCCCTGAGCATATCCACGGGAATATCGAAATACTCGGCCACCTGCTTCTGGATCTCTTCCACGCTTAAAGGCGAACGCACATCGTTCACGACCGTGCGCAGTACCTCACGGGCAAGATCGATTGTCATTTCCTTTCCGTCGAGCGAGGATTTGAACAGGATGCTTGTGTAGCAGCCTTCGAGCTCCCGAACATTCGATGTGACATTGGCCGCGATGTAATCGATCACGTCATCGGGGATATTCGTGCCTTCATCCTCGCATTTCTTGCGCAAAATTGCGGTGCGCGTTTCAAGATCGGGCGGCTGAATATCGGCGGTGAGTCCCCACTGGAAGCGCGAGAGCAAGCGGTCATCGAGTCCCGGAAGTTCCTTCGCCGGACGATCCGATGACAGAATGATTTGTTTGCCCTGCTGGTGAAGCGTGTTGAATGTGTGAAAGAAGCTGTCCTGAGTTTTTTCCTTGCCCGAAAAAAACTGGATATCGTCCACAATGAGGATATCCATGCTCCGGTAGAAATTGTGAAAGTCGTTCGTCTTGTCGAATTTGATCGAGTCGATGAATTCGATCGTAAACTTTTCGCTCGAGACGTACATGACGCGCCTGGCCTTGTTGTTCGAAAGCGCGTAATTGCCGATGGCCTGAATCAGGTGCGTCTTGCCGAGTCCCGTGCCGCCGTAGAGCACAAGGGGATTGAATGATGTGCCGCCCGGATTATTGGCCACGGCCAGGGCCGCCGCGCGCGCCAGCTGATTCGATTCCCCTTTGATGTAATTGTCGAATGTGAAGCGGGGATTCAAAAACGTCTTCTGGTAAGGAAGCGGCGCCTCCTCCTCTCTGATCGAAAGCACAGGCGGCGACGACGATTGATGCTGCTGCACGCCTTCGGGTTTTTCAAGAGGCAGCGCATAGGTCTCGATCACATTGGGCTGGGCTGCTGTATCGTCGGCCGGCAGCACGTTGTAAATGAGCCGGGCATCCTTGCCGAGCACTTTTTCAAGCGCGCCCGAGATATGATTGATGTAATGCGCCTCGAGCCAATCGAAAAAGAAATGGCTCGGCAGGCGCACCGTGAGTTCCAGCGACTCAAGCTTGACGGGTTTGATCGGCTCAAACCAGGTCTTGAAGCTCTGCGCGCCAATCTCGGCCTTGATGATGGCCAGAAAGTCACCCCAGACATCGTCAACCGAGCGCAGTGGAAAAATCGACATCGGTTCACGTGTTTCGTCGGCTATTTCTAAGGGAGTCATTGGTTTTTTAATAGTTATACACAGTGAGGTTCACACTTATGCACAAAGTTATGCACACCAGCTCAAATCCGAAAAAAATAAATTAGGTAAGACAGCGAATTATACACATTAAGAACCACCTGTAACTCGTTGAAAAATCACACGGTTTAAAACTTGTGAACGAGTTATCCACAAAAGCGCGGATAGAAAAAGACCTCAGTGTTTCGTTGAAAATATTGAGGTGCGGAGGGAGAAAAAGTTATCCACAATTCATCCACAGCGATCCGTGCGGCGTCCCCCTGTAAAATAATACGACATTGTGAATGACTCTGTCAAGCAAAATATCGGTTCAAATGCATGTATTTTTTTTCCTCTTGGATTCTCTGAGCCCGATTATGCCCTCTGTGATGTGAAATGTCGTTGAAATAACAGCACTGCTCGAACGAAGCATTCTTGCGTGCGCTGTGCCTTGTTTGTATATTCTTGATCAAGCTCTGTATGTATTTGTGCCGACAGACAGAGCATGCGCGCGCGCAGACAGGCGCCGCATCGGCCGATTCTTTCTTGAATGGAAAAAATTCACCATGATGACAATACTTATTGCAGATGATCACCCGATTGTCCGCGAAGGCATGAAACAGATCATTGCGAAGGCGCAGGATATGACGATTGGGGGCGAAGCGCTCAACGGACAGGAAGCGCTCGCCTTATTGGACAAGGGATCGTTCGACGCGCTTGTGCTCGATATCAATATGCCGGGCAGAGACGGACTCGAGATCCTGAAGGATGTGCGCCGGGATCATCCGCAGGTTCCCGTTTTAATCCTGAGCATGTACCCGGAAGATCAGGTCGCCATCCGGGCGCTCAAAGCCGGCGCCTCCGGCTTCTTAAATAAGGAAAGCGCGCCACGTGAACTTGTGCACGCGCTCAGAAAAATCATCGGCGGAGGAAAATACGTCAGCGAGGCGTTGGCCGAAAAACTCGCCCTCGGTCTCGATGCAACCGCAAGAGCCGCACGTCACGACGAACTCTCGGACCGGGAATTCCAGGTGTTGAAGATGATCGCCTCAGGAAAGGAAGTCAGTGAGATCGCAGATGAGCTCTTTATCAGCGTGAAGACCGTGCGCACATACCGCGACCGCATCATGGAAAAAATGAATCTCAAGAACGACGTCGAACTCACGCACTATGCAATCAAGCACAGACTCGTGTGAAATGTGTCGTTGTCGGGCGTGCATGAATTTCTGTGGTACGCGTTTGAGCATGCCTGCGCATAAGCGCACGCGTATGAACAGATCAGTGTGATAGGGCGAGCTCTTGCGTGTGTCCGTACGTTACGCGCCCAGAGCACGCGTGATCTTCGATTCGATCGCTTCGAAATCCGTGCAGTTGCCCACAAAATCAAGATGATCCGATTCGATCACAAGGAGTTTTCCCAGGCTGTACTGTCCGATCCACTGTTCATAGAGCGCATTGAGCTGTTCAAGATAGCCGCGGCTGATCGATTGCTCGAATGAGCGGCCGCGCTTGGTGATTTGCGTCACGAGCGTGTCGACATTGGCGCGCAGATACACCATCAGATCGGGCGGCTTCAGGTATCCGGTCATCACCCTGTAGAGCGCCTCGTAGTTCTCATAATCGCGCTGATCCATGTTGCCGATCGCATAGAGATTGCGCGCGAAGATCTCGGCGTCCTCATAGATCGACCGGTCCTGTATGACGGAGCCCGGCGCCTGGACGATCATCTTGTGCGTCTGAAAACGGTGCGAGAGAAAATATACCTGCAGATGAAACGACCAGCGCCTCATATCACCGTAGAAATCGGCCAGATACGGATTGTCTTCAACCGATTCATAATACGGCGTCCACCCGAGTTTCCGGGAGAGCATTGTGGTGAGTGATGATTTTCCGGATCCGATATTGCCGGCCACGGCGATAAATTTTTTTTCCATTGTCTGAAGAGTCCGGTCCGCTTGCACAACGCAGTGAGTAAGCACATCGTACACACGGTCTCGTGAAGCATCAAGCGTCCGTGCGACCACACTGCGCGTGTGCGATCAAAAAAAGAGAGAGTGTGTGAGAAAGTAAAAGGTCGAGTCTTTCAGTACGGATGTTACGACGCTCCGATGACCGCATTCATCGCCGTCACATTCACGATATCTTCCACGCTGCAGCCGCGCGAAAGATCAAAGGCCGGTTTGGCCAGTCCCTGCACGATCGGACCTGCGGCCTCGGCTCCGCCCAGACGCTGGGCGATCTTGTAGCCGATATTGCCCGCCCCGAGATCCGGAAAAATAAAGACATTCGCGTAGCCCGCCACTGCACTGCCCGGGGCTTTCTTCTTGCCCACAGAAGGAAGCAGCGCCGCATCGAACTGGAGCTCGCCGTCCAACAACAAGGAAGGCTGCTTCTTCTGCGCAAGAAGCGTCGCCTGCTGAATTTTTTCAACCTTCTCGTGCGCGGCGCTTCCTTTTGTCGAAAATGAAAGCATCGCCACACGCGGCTCTTCGCCGGTGAGCTTTTTATGATTGGCTGCAGTCGTGATGGCAATATCCGCCAATTGCTCCACAGTCGGATCCGGCACAACGGCACAGTCGGCAAACGAGAAGAGCCTGTCCGGAAACACCATCACAAAGAAACTCGAGACCGTGTTGTTGCCCGGCTCCATCCCGATCACCTGAAGACCCGCCCTGAGGACGTCGCCCGTTGTCGAAAGCGACCCTGCAACGCTTCCGTCGGCCGCGCCCTGGCGGACCATCATCGCGCCGAAAAACAGCGGCTTTTGCATCACGCTTGTGGCTTCCTCAAGTGTCAGGCCTTTTTTCTTTCGAAGTTCATGGTAGATCGACGTATATTCCCCGAATTTTGCGTGTTTTTCAGGTTCGACGATCTCGATGCCTTCAAGTGAAATGTTTTCGGAAGCCGAAATGTTGAGAATCTCAGATTCCGTGCCGACTAAAATCGGACGGGCAATGCCTTCATTGCTGATGATGCGGGCGGCTTTGACTGTGCGGATGTCGTTTGCATCGGGCAGGACGATCGTCCGTGAAAGCGTTTTGGCGTTGGCTCTGACTTCAAGAAGAAAATTTTTAGGATCCATGTGGGGGTCTTTAGTATTTCAAGGAAAAAAACTGTGCGTGAACGACTCTTTCTGACGAAATTGCACAGTAATAGTAAGCGCTTCCTGACGAAATGTCAAATTAAAAACAATTAAAAATCTTCATTTACATCTGAACCGGTATTAATTAATCTTAATGAATGAATATTAAATTGATTATCTATCGGTTATGAAATAACTTATGAGCGAAAACTTATGAATCAAAAACGTGTGTATATCGAGACGTACGGCTGTCAGATGAATGTTGCAGATACGGAAGTCGTGTTAAGCATCATGTCCAGCAGTTCTTATGGGATCATCAACGACGCATCGCAGGCGGATGTCATCTTCATCAACACATGCAGTGTGCGGGATAACGCCGAATCGCGCGTGTTTCAGCGACTGGCGACTCTCAAACAATATAAGAAACAAAATCCCGGTGTGGTAATCGGCGTCCTGGGTTGCATGGCCGAACGCTTGCGGACCGAGCTCATCGACAAGCGCAATCTCGTCGATGTCGTGGTGGGACCGGATGAGTACAGGCGGCTGCCCGAACTGGTTGATGAGGCCGTGAGCGGGCACAAGGGCATCGCGGTCAAACTCTCGAGAGTCGAGAATTACGACGATATCCTTCCGCTTCGCACCGAGGGGATCAGCGCCTGGCTTTCGGTGATGCGCGGATGCGACAAGTTTTGCACGTTCTGCGTCGTGCCTTTCACGCGCGGACGAGAACGCAGCCGAAGCCACGAATCGGTGGTGCGTGAAGTCGAGCGGCTGAGTACGGATGGGTATAAGGAAGTCACGCTCCTGGGACAGAATGTCAATTCGTATCACGACGGCACGTATGATTTCCCGGATTTGATGGCGGCCGTGGCCGGAGTGGACCGGGCGATGCGCATCCGTTTTATGACACCGCACCCGCAGGATGTGTCTGAAAAATTGATCGATGTGATCGCCGCGACGCCGAATGTCTGCGCGTACGTTCATCTGCCTCTGCAATCCGGATCGAACCGGATTCTGAAGCTGATGAACCGCACGTATACGATCGAGCAGTATCTGGAGCTGACACAACATATTCGCAAGCGGATTCCGGGTGTCGGACTCACAACGGATCTCATCGCCGGCTTCCCGACGGAAAGCCAGGATGATCACCAGGCGACGCTCGAGGTCCTGAAGACGGTGCGCTACGACGGGGCGTATATGTTCAAGTATTCGCCGCGCGAGAACACGAAGTCATATGAAATGGGCGACGATGTCACGGAAGAAGAAAAGACGCGCCGCTTGAACGACATTATCGAGCTTCAAAATACGGTGGCCTCTGAGATCAATGCAGGTCTCATCGGACAGACGCTCGAGGTGCTTGTTGAAAAGGAAAGCACGAAGTCGACAGAGGAATGGATGGGCCGCACGGACAACAACAAATATGTCGTCTTTCCGAAATCGACTGCCGTGATCGGAGAGATGGTGCAGGTGAAGATCCATAAAACAAATTCGGCAACGCTGATCGGCACACTCGTGCGGTAAAAAAAACCGGGCGTGCTCGTGCAACAACAATTTTAAAAAAAAACTTCCCGCCGTCTACGCAGCGGGGGAATTGAACACTGAGAGTGAATAAAAAAAATGAAGAATTCCGCCACACACATCCTTTCATACTTCGGCGCGCATGAGCGTCGATGGATGATGAGCATCTGTCTCTCTGTTGTCGTCGTGAGCGGACTGATATCTGTGGCGCAGGCGCAGCCGGCGATGAGCGAACGCGACATCCGCTCGCGGCTCGATGCCATTTATGCGGGCAAAGCCGCAGAGGTTCGAAGCGAGCTGCCTTCGCTTTTGTCGCGATATCCGAACGACGCCGGAGTCCGATATATCCAGGCCGTGCTGACGCCCGACGGCGCAACAGCCGCCAAACGTTACGAAGAGATCGCACAAAAATTTCCACAGAGTGTCTGGGCCGATCACGCGCTCTATAAACTCTATCAGTATCAGTTCTCGATCGGATTGTATAAAAAGGCGGACAGCGTCATGACGCAATTGCGAACGGCCTATCCCCATTCGATATACGTGCAGTCGCAAAATGGCGCCACTCCCTCTGTTCCTGCAACAACGCCGGAAGCCTCCACCGGCGGCGTAAAAAAAGAGGACACTGGTCGCGCAAAAAAACAAGACACACAGATTGACACTCGTCAACAGCATCCCGGCGCCCAGGCGGCAAGTCGTCAGACCGAATCTGCAGCTGCGAAAAAACCGGCCGATACTGCTGCGGTGAAAAAAACTGTGCCTGCAGCGGCAGTGAAAAAACAAGTTGAAACGCCGGAAAAAAAATCACAGCCATCGTCCGCACCGGCCGCTCCGACGGCAAAGACCGATCAAAACAGCGCCGGCTCTTACAGCGTCCAGGCCGGATTATTTTCAAGCGAGGCAAACGCCAAACGAGCAGCCGAGCAGTACTCGACCCTTGCCGGACGCCAGGCGCGCGTTGTCACGAAAACAACCAACGAGAAGACATTTTATCTCGTATTTTTCGACGGCTTCGCCACGCGTGAAAGCGCACAGAGTTTCAGCGCGGAGCTTCGTACAAAGCATCAGATCGATTCATTCGTGAGTCCGCGCTAATAAAAAAAATAAAATCATCGCGCAATCGGCACACACGCACGCACGGCGGCGTGGAGGTGAGTGAATCAAATTCAATAGAAACATACACATAACGAAAGCGATACACACATTCAGCAACTATGATCAACGGCCAGTTACCCGCACATGAAAACGATCTTGGAATCATCGGCACTTCGATTGAGATGCAGGAGATCACACAGGTCGTGCAGAATGTGGGACCGACCGACATCACCGTGCTGATTACCGGTGAGAGCGGCGTGGGCAAAGAAGTCGTCGCCCATGCGATTCACCGCTCGAGCCGCCGGGCCTCGAAGCCGATGGTCACCGTCAACTGCGGCGCGATCCCCGAGGGGATCATCGAATCCGAACTCTTCGGACACGAGAAGGGATCGTTCACCGGGGCGTCGGATGCGCGCAAGGGCTATTTCGAGCTGGCGGATGAAGGAACGATTTTTCTCGACGAGATCGGAGAGCTGCCGCTTTCGACGCAGGTGAAGTTTCTGAGGATTCTTGAAAACGGAGAGTTTAACAGGGTCGGCTCCTCGACGCCGCGCAGAGTCGATGTGCGCGTGATCGCGGCGACAAACAAGATTCTTGAAGAGGAAGTCCGGAACAAGAATTTTCGGCAGGATCTGTTTTACCGGCTGCGCTCGATCAACATTCGGATTCCGGCGCTGCGCGAGCACGCGGAGGATATCCCGTTGCTCTTTGATAAGTTTGCACAGGAATTCACCGAACGCAATTCGATCGAATTCAAAGGCATCACGCCCGAGGCGATGCGCGCGCTGCAGAACTACTACTGGCATGGCAATGTGCGCGAACTGCGCAACGTGGTCGAAAGCCTCATCGTGATCGAAGGCGGCAAGCAGATCACGGCGGAAGTGGTCACGAAATATCTTCGCGACTATCAGAATGTGGACACCGTGCGCCAGTTGCCGGCCGTGGTCGCCAAGCACACGGAGTTCGACGAACGCCAGATGCTCTACCGGGCGCTCATCGAGATTAAAAGCGACATCGTCGAACTCAAGACGATCCTGAAGACCGTGATTGGTTTAAGCAAAGATGGCTCTGCGGGACTGCGTTCGGAAAGTCTGGGGCCGCTGCCTCCCGGCAAGGAGATCATCCACGCGGCGGCCGAAGCGCAGCCGCACTCGAGCGATACGCTGTCGATCGAGGAGATGGAGCGCAAGATGATCGTCGATGCGCTCACGCAATTTCATGGCAATCGCCGCGCGGCCGCAGAGGCGCTCAAGATCAGCGAACGCACGCTGTATCGAAAAATCAAGGAATACGGATTATTGTGAGACACCAAAGTGAATATCACCGGAGGATCGTTGCAGCCGGATCTCGTTACATTGTCACAATGCTGCTTGTGCTTTCGATCGCTGCTGTTGCTGCGGTCACGATGGCCGGCTGCTATTCGTTCACGGGCTCAAGCGTGCCGGCGCATTTGAAGACGATCGCCGTCTCGCTCTTCGACGATCAGTCGGGGTTCGGCGAAGTCGGCGTGAGAGAGAAATTCACGCGCAAGCTGATCGAGCTCTTTACAAGCGACAACAGTCTTGAGATCGCCGACAAGACCAATGCCGATTCGATCCTCGACGGAACGATCACCGCGATCAGGGACGAGCCTTCCGTGATCGGCCAAGGCGAGGTGACAAAAACCCGTCGCGTCACGGTCACAGTGCATGCGGTGTATACGGATATGAAGCTCCGGAAAAAACTCTGGGACCGGGATTTTTCGCAGTGGGGCGAATATGGCGCGGACGGCGGTCAGGCTTTACGCACGGCTGCAATTGAATCGGCGGTATCAAAAATTTCTGAAGACATCCTGATCGAAACCGTATCGGGCTGGTAGGACAAGAAAAAAAACATACAACAAAACAGCACTACACCACACAACAAGACAAACACCCATGGAACAGATAATCCTCATCGCTTATATTGTCTGTCTGAGCATCCTGACAATCTTCGCTTCGCACGGCTTTGTAATGGTCTATCATTATCTCAAACACAAAAACGAACACGAGCCGGCGCTCACGCTTCCCTCGGAACTTCCGATGGTGACCGTACAGCTGCCGCTCTATAATGAAATGTATGTCGTGCGCCGGCTGATCGAATCCTCCTGCGCGATCGATTATCCCAAGGACCGGCTCGAGATCCAGGTGCTGGACGATTCGACAGACGAGACGGTTGATCTGGTCGAACGGATTGTCAAGGAGATGAAACAAAAGGGACACAACATTCACCACATCCGGCGCTCCTCGCGCAAGGGCTACAAAGCCGGCGCGCTCAAAGAGGGACTGAAGATCGCCGCGGGCGAGTTCGTCGCCATCTTCGACGCCGATTTCGTGCCGAGAAAAGAATTTCTGAAAAACACGATTCCGTATTTTGCCTCCGATGCGAACATCGGCATGGTGCAGACGCGCTGGGAGCATCTGAACGACGAATATTCGCTTCTCACACGCACGCAGGCCATGGCGCTTGACGGCCACTTCGTCATCGAGCAGCATGTGCGGAACAAGGCCGGATACCTGATCCAGTTCAACGGCACGGGCGGCGTCTGGCGCAAGTCGTGCATCGAGGACGCGGGCAACTGGCAGTCCGATACGCTGACCGAAGATCTCGATCTTTCCTATCGGGCGCAGATCAAGGGCTGGAAGTTCAAGTTCCTGAAAGATTTCACATCACCTGCCGAGCTTCCCTCGGAAATCAACGCCTTGAAGACGCAGCAGTTCCGTTGGACCAAAGGCGCGATCGAAACATCGCGCAAGCTGCTGCCCCTGGTCTGGAAGTCGAAGCTGCCCCTGCGGATCAAGATCCATTCGACATTCCATCTGACGGCGAATTTTTGCTATCCATTCATCATCCTTGCCGCGGTGTTGAATATGCCGCTGACATTCATCAAGCATGGCGGAGAGTTCAATGCGTATTTCGATGCGATGAGCGTTTTCATCCTGGCCTTCGTCAGCTCATTCATGTTTTATTTCTACGCGCAGAAGGACGTCTATACAGACTGGCGTCGCAGGATTTTCCTCTTCCCCTTGTTTATGGGCGGCTCGATGGGCTTTTCTGTGAACAACACGAAAGCGGTGCTCGAGGGACTCTTCAAGTATAAGACTGAGTTCGTGCGCACACCGAAATACGCCGTGAAAGAAAAAAAGGATTCCTGGAAAGACAAGAAGTACGTCCCGGTCAAATTCAGCTGGGTTGTCGTCATCGAACTCCTGCTCTCGGCCTATAGTCTTTTCGGCGTGTTTGCATCGCTCTACTTCCTTGAGATCGCGGCGATTCCCTTCCAGATCCTCTTTACGTGGGGATTCGGTTCTGTGGCGTGGCTTTCGGTGCAGCAGGCCTGGGAAGCCCGTAAGCAAAAAATCGAACAGATGAACATCCAGGCGGCAATGGCGGCCGTGTAACGTGCACGACCGCATTTGTGCGAGTTGATTTTCATTGACCATTGTTATATTATAAAGCCTGAGCGTGTTTGCCTCAGTGCGCGCGCATGTCCGCACACTGAGACAATTGCGCTCAGGCTTAAGTTTTTTGTCCCCTTGTGTGGTGCATCACGCGTGCACATCATACGCACATCTTTTTTTTTGCACAGCGACATCATCTTTTTTATATGGAACCAGCAGCATTCAATATCGGACCACTGCGTTTGCGCATGGCCGAACACCCCGACTCCCCCTTATTTGCCCGCCTTGCCGATCTCGCGCTTTCAGACAAGGAGGGCACACGCGATGTGGCCGGTGCGCTTGCACTGTGCGAAAAAGGCGTCGGACTCTACCCCGAGTACGCTTCGGGACATCTCGTCCTCGGCAAGTGTTATCAGGAGCTGGGACGCATGGTCGAAGCGCGTGCGGCCTTTCACCGGGCGCTCGAACTCTCGCCGTATAATACTGTCGTGCAGCATCTGCTTGTCGTGCTTCCGGATGATGAAACTCTTGTGATGGGCGATGTGCATGCGCTGAGCACTGCCATCACGCTTGGGCGGCCCCAATCGTCGGTTGAATCCTCACCGTTGTCCCCGGCGACTGCTGATGAAGTCATACGCACTTCCGATACGGCGCCGTCTCTGCACGAAGAAAGCACAACCACTCCCGACGACATCGCGTCGTCCTTCTCCGAAGAAAGCGAACTGGTTCAGGAACTCAACAGCGCGCTTGAAGCTGAAACACAGACGCCGGACTATGAGCCGTTTCCGACATTTGAAGAGTATATCGATCTTCATCCTGCGTCCGATCCTGTCATGCGGCTTGAAGAATATTTGAAGGGTCGCTCGCCCATTCCCCCGCAAGGCGAAGAGGACGCATCACACGCGAGGCCACAGGAATCGGAGCCTGCACTCGAAGCGCGCGCTGTCACCGAACCTGTGCCGGATGAGAGTCACATCGACAGCACTACTGAGGCGACGGATTTTGAATCCCTGGCGCTCAAACTTCAGCAGGCCGGACGCATTGTGCCGGTGCCCAAAGCGCAAACGCCTTCGTATGCAAGCGATGGTTCGCAGGAAGATCAGGCCTCGTTTAACGTGTCGATTGTGACACCGACAATGGCCGAGATCTACGTGGCGCAGAAGGAATATCAGGCGGCGATCGACGCCTACCGCGAACTCATCAACAAACAACCGGCACAGGCGCAGACATTCCGGCAGCGCATCGAGGCCATCGAGCTGCTCAAGGGGACTTCGTGATGATGACTGACGCATCCATTGTCGATCACAAGCGATTCTATAAAGAAGAAACCGAACGCATCTTCCATTCCCACCGCGCCGGCGCCACAGGATTCGAAACGGCCGGTAAGCTGACCATCCTTACAGACACCATGCTGCGCAATTTGTGGCAGAGCATTCCGTTCGAATCAAAACTTCTCGGCACGGTAATCGCCCTTGGAGGCTACGGGCGTTCGGAAATGTGTCCCCATTCGGATTTCGATCTGATGATCGTCTTTGCCGATGAAGACTCGAAGCGCGCGGGATCGGAAAGCGCGCAGATGTTCTTGCATGCGCTGTGGGATATCGGATTCGATATCGGGCACTCGGTGCGCACGATCTCCGACTGCATCAAGCTGTATCAGACCGACGTTGATGTCTGGGCGTCGGTGCTTGAAAGCCGCTATGTGTGCGGCAACACGCGAGTGCTCGAGTCGTATACAAGCGCCATGCTGCGCGCGGTCGATCACGGACGCGATATGAAATTCGTCACCTCTGTTCTTGCGGGCATCGAGGAGCGCCATAAAAAGTACGGCAACTCCGTGCGGTTGCTCGAGCCCAATATCAAAAACAGCGCCGGCGGGTTGCGCGATGTGCATTCACTCTTGTGGATCTACCGGGCCACCGACACCGAATATTTCGGAAGCGCGCCCTTTCAGGGCTCGGGCTCGGCCTGCAGGGAGATGCTGCTGACATTCGAGCGCTCGGGCCTCATCTCGCACGACGAGATGACGGACGCCGTCTCGGCGCTTGATTTTCTGCTGCGCATCCGGCATGAAATGCATTACGGCGCCACAGCCATTCGCGACAATCTCGAATTCGCCACGCAGCGCGAGATCGCGCGCGGACTCGGGTATACTTCTTCCGATGCGGATGAACTGCGAAACGTCGAACGCTTCATGCGCGAGTATTTTCTCCATGCCCGCGTCATCTTCAAGCTCAATCAGCGATTGACGCAGATCTTCCGGCGCGGCGCCTCGCCCCTGCGCCGGCTGCTGCAAAAGGAAGTGACGCTGGATGCGCTGTATCTGCTGCGCGACGGGACCGTCTGTCTGCGTACTGCGAATGCCGAGTTCAAGAATCCTGCCGAGATCCTTTCGGCCTTCTATTGGAGCGCAGTGCATTCGGCCGAGCTTGATCCGCCGCTTGTGACGCGGATCGAAAAATCGGCCCGGCAGACCGAACTCTTCACACCAGAGATGCGCCGATTGGAAGCGACGACGTCGAGATTTCGGGACATCATGTCGCTTCCGAAAAACACCGCCTCCGCGCTTCGCTCGATGAACGACTGCGACATTCTGGGAGCGCTCATTCCCCAGTGGGCGAAGCTCGTGGCATACGTGCAGCACTCGATGTATCACTTTTACACGGTCGATGCCCATACGCTGCTTGCGATCGAACGGGCCGAGCTGCTTGAAGGGCATATGGGATTGCTTGGAACGGTCTTTCAGGGATTATCAAGGCGCGATGTGCTCTACTATGCGCTGTTACTGCACGACATCGAAAAGCCCTCAGGCATCTCAGGCCACGATGCGCGAGGCGCCGACACGGCCCAGGAAGTGCTCGCGGCGCTCGAGGTGGCGGACCCCCAAGGCGATGTGGCCTTTCTCATCCGCAATCACCTCGTGATGGAGCAGACGGCGTTTCGGCGCAACTTCCACGCCCCTGAAACGATCGCAGAATTTGCGTCGCTGTTTGCACGCCAGGAGCAGCTCGATTTGCTGTTGCTTGTGACGTATTGCGATCTCTCGGCCGTCAATCGCAACGTGTGGTCGAGCTGGAAGGAAACCGTGCTTGAGGAACTCTACTTGCGCACGAAACAACATCTGGAGCGCGCCGGCTCGATGGCCATCTCACACACCGAAGAACTCCGGTCGGCGCTCGAGAAGACGCTTTCGCCGATTTACACCGGCGATGAAATCGCGCATCACTTCTCGTCGTTCGACAACGACGCGTATGTGCATGCCTTCACTCCCGATGAGATCGAACGCCACATCGGCGTGATCCGCGACCGGGCTGAAGACGGCATCAGCGTGTCGTTCGATGCGGGAGTGTCGTTTACGTTGATGACCGTGATCATGAAGGACCGGGCGCAATTGCTCTCGATGCTCTGCGGCGTGCTCTCGGCAAACGACGCGAACATCATCGACGCCCACATCTTCACGCGCACGGACAATATCGTCATCGACCGCTTCCGGATCATCGACGGCGTGACCAAAGAAGGCCTCACGGCGAAACAGACACAAAAGATCATCGCGGATGCCTCGGATGTGTTCAACAACCGCGAGACACTCGAGATGCTCTTTGAAAAACATCACCGCCGCTGGAAACGCCGTCCCAAGCCGCTGATGCATCCGAATATCCGGATCGATGCCCGCTTCCACACAGCCGATGCCTTCACGATCATCGATGTCTACGGACCGGACACGACTGGATTTTTATATAAGGTGACGCAGGTGCTTGCGAAATTCGGACTGGTGATCCACTTCGCAAAGATCGGCACCAGAGGCGACGGCATCGTCGATTCGTTTTATGTGGTCGATACCGAAGGCCGGCGTGTCGACGACAAGGAACAGCGAAAGAAAATCCGCGAGAAGCTCGTGCACACGATCAATCAGCTCATCACCGTACAGCTCGGCCAATAAAAATTAATCGGATTGTCTCGGTTCTATGACACAAGCAATAACACAACAGCCCATTGGCGTATTCGATTCGGGCATCGGCGGACTGACTGTCGTGCGGGCGCTTCTTGAAGTGCTGCCGAATGAAAATATCGTGTACTTCGGAGACACGGCCCGTGTGCCCTATGGCTCGAAATCGCCGCAGGTGGTGCGCGAGTACACAAAGGATGATGTGAAGTTTCTGCTTTCAAAGAACGTGAAGATGATCGTCGTCGCCTGCAATACGGTTTCGTCCGTTGCGCTCGATGTTGTGCAGAAGCTTGCTCCCCACATGCCGGTCTGCGGCGTGATTGTGCCGGGGGCGGAAGAAGCGGTGCGCATTTCACAGACGCACCGCATCGGCGTGATCGGCACTGTCGGTACGATCACGAGCAAGGCGTATACGCAGGCCATCCTGCGTGAAGCGCCCGATGCCCAGGTGGTGGCCAAGGCATGTCCGTTGTTTGTGCCGCTGGTGGAGGAAGGCTGGATCACGCATGCGGCAACGGAGATGATCGCGCTTGAATACCTGTTTCCCCTTCTGACAAAAAAAATTGACACACTTGTCCTGGGTTGCACGCACTACCCGCTGCTGAAACAGACGATCACGAAAGTGACAAAAGGCATGGTGCGGCTCATCGATTCGGGCGAGGCGACGGCTGCTGTGGTCAAGTCGATGCTCATCGAGCGCTCGCTTCTCAATACAAGCAGGCAGCATCCGAATGTGCAATTTTTTGTTTCCGACGCCCCCGCAAAATTCACGCAGATCGGCGAACGCTTCCTCGGCCGCTCGCTCGGCGTGGTGAAGAAAGTTTCGATCGAGTCCTGAAGTACTCGCGCGCGCGCAAGATCGGAGTCCCTCTTTCCTTCCCTTCTTTGTGCGTGCGATCGTGTGTGTGCCGTGATGTCCGGACTGCGCGCGCATGTGTGCCTGGACCAAATATTTCGTACATTGCTCCAAGAATGCGCAAATTGTCTACAACATCGTCCACCCATCACGATCTGTTGACAAAAGGAGCATCTTCCCAATGAACATCGTCACTGCAATCGCTCTCGCATGCAGCGTTCCCTTCATGGCGCTGTCTCAAGACTCGCGCCTGCCTCTCGACAAAATCAAGCTCCCTCACGGCTTTCATATCGCGATGTATGCCGAAGTCCCCAATGCGCGTTCGCTCACACTCGGCTCGAAGGGAACCGTGTTTGTCGGCAGCCGCAGCGATGATCATGTCTATGCGGTCATCGATGCGAACAAGGACGGCAAGGCAGAGAAGGTCTATCCAATCGGAAAAGGGTTGAACACTCCCAATGGCGTCGCCTTCTATCACGGCTCGCTCTACGTTGCAGAGATCAGCCGCATCCTGCGCTTCGACGATATCGAAAATCGGTTCTCGAATCCGCCTGCACCTGTGGTCGTCACGGACTCGTATCCGACGGAGAAGTCGCACGGCTGGAAATTCATCGCCTTCGGTCCCGACGGCAAACTGTACGTGCCGGTCGGCGCGCCGTGCAATGTGTGCGATGAAAAAGATCCGATCTATGCATCGATCACACGGCTGAATCCAAACGGCACGGAGCGCGAGATTTATGCGCGCGGCATCCGCAACACCGTCGGATTCGACTGGCACCCACAGACGAAGGAACTCTGGTTTACGGACAACGGGCGCGATATGATGGGCGACGACGTTCCGGATGATGAACTCAATTGCGCGCCGAAGAAGGGACTGCACTTCGGCTTTCCCTACATTCATCAAGGCGACGTATTCGATCCTGAATATGGCCAGGGAAAAAAGCTCAGCGACTATGTCGCACCTGTGCAGAATCT
The DNA here is from genome assembly GCA_035298825.1 of Bacteroidota bacterium. GTDB lineage: Bacteria > Bacteroidota > Ignavibacteria > UBA10030 > UBA8401 > CAISDA01. The sequence continues at coordinate 1,065 of DATGXR010000261.1, read as the reverse complement.
GGGTCCGCATGTCGCGGCGCTCGGAATGAGATTTTATACGGGGACGATGTTCCCGGCCGAGTATCGCAACCAGATCCTGATTGCCGAGCACGGATCGTGGAATCGCAGTACGCCAATCGGCTACAGACTCACGTGTGTGAAACTCAAGGGCAACACGGCCGTCTCATACGCCCCGTTTGCGGAAGGATGGCTCGACGGCCGCCGTGCGTGGGGACGTCCCGTTGATGTGCTCGTGATGCCCGATGGCGCGCTGCTTGTCTCCGACGATCAGGCAGGCGTAATTTATCGCATCACGTATTCGAAAAAATAAACTTGGGAAGCCTATGGACTATGCCGTGATTGTTCTGTTATGGGCTGGATATTGCTTTCTGCACAGCCTTCTGATCAGCGTCGGCGTCACGACGCTGATGGCGCGCCTCATGAAGAAATGGTATGCGGTGTACCGAATCCTGTACGTGGCGATCTCATTCGTCTTGCTTGTGCCGCTTCTCCGTTTCACATCGGGACTTGAAGGTCCGGATATCATCACATACGCGTCCACCGTCAACATACTGCGGTATGTGCTCATCACCGCGTCATTGGCGCTCTTCTTCTGGTCATTTTTCTTCGACTACGACGCGTTGTCTTTTTTCGGGATCCGGCAAATCCTGAACAGTAAAAGGTCTCCACAAACTGTGGCGTCCGCCGGCTTGAAGAAAAAGGGACTACTCGGCTTTACACGCCACCCGATGTATCTCACATTGCTGGTCTATCTCTGGTGCCAGATCTACTCGATGGTGGATCTTGTCGTGACCATCGTGTTGACCATCTATATCTTCATCGGTACAAGGCTGGAAGAACGCAAGCTCGTTCTCGAGTTCGGCGAGTCGTACATCGCATACCAGCGCGAGGTGCCGATGCTGATTCCCTTCAGGATGCGCAGGACGTGACCTTTGGCTCGGAGCGCACCGGTTTTGTGCAGAGACAATAGATCCGCTTGTTTCGAAACATCGAAAGCGTCGCTTGGAAATAAAAAAAAATATACAAGACGCGCATTCATCAATCAAGCGGCTGCCGATGATTGTC
>DATGXR010000260.1:0-2512 GCA_035298825.1 Bacteroidota bacterium | reverse complement strand
CGGGTGTCGACCGCGTATGCGAACATGATCGCCAACTATCTCGCGAAATACACGCGCGCCTACGATGTGACGTTCCGCGTGTCGATCCTGGCGGACCAGAAGGTCAACGCCCTGTCGTGTCCGGGCGGATACATCTTCATCACAGAGGGACTCCTGAAACGCTGCACGAACGAAGCGGAGCTGGCCGCGATCATCGCCCATGAGATGGGGCATATCATTCAACGGCATGGATTGCGTGAATTGCATCTGCGCCAGCCGAAGATCAAGTCGGAGAAGGCGTTCGAGGAGCTTGAGGATGAGGTGGGCGAAGCGAGTGACGAGGAAAAAGAACTCGACACATTCGCCGACGAGGCGTACGACAATACGGTGCGGCCGCGTCTGCTCGAGTACGAGCTCGAAGCCGACCAGCTGGCCATGACATATTTAAAGCGTGCGGGGTACGATCAGACGGCGGAACTGAGCATCCTCTCGCGCATGCAGGAGCCGCTTGAAAAGAACGAGGACATCTTCTCGTCGAATTACATGAAGCGTGACGATGTTCGCGACCGCGTGCAGAAGGTCAAGCAGACAGTCCAGTCGGAGCGGTGGTCGCCGAATCCGAAAAAACAATTTGGAGACAGATTTAAAAAATACACATCCGGAATCTAATCTTATGCGCACCTCTTCATCCCGATCGACGGCTGTCATGTTGTGTTGTTGTCTTTTGTTCATCGCCGCTCAGGCGCACGCGGGAGTTCCCTCGTGGGTCGAGAAACGGCCAAGCGCGCCGGGCTGGTATATCGGCATCGGCACGGCCGAGAAGCGCGGCACACCCGAGGAATATCTGCTGCGCGCAAAACATTCGGCGCTCAACGAGATCGCCTCGCAGATCACCGTCGCGATTTCGGGCGAGCAGATCAGCCGGATCTCGGAACAGATGGGAAAGATCACGGACGAGTATCAGGCGCAGCTTCGGTCGTCGACCTCGGCCGAGCTCGAGGGCGTTGAGACGGTCGGCACATACGAGGACGACACGCAGACCTGGATTTATCTGCGATTGAACATCGATCGGTACAACAGCATCCGCGCCGAAAAGCGTCAGCGCGCAGCCGCGCTCGCACTCGATTATTTCACGAAGGCGAAGTCGAGCGAGCAAGCCGGCCGTCCCGCCGAATCGATGCAGCTGTATTTGCAGGCGCTCTCGGCGCTGAGCAAATATCTGACCGAGCCGGTGCAGGCGACGTATAACGGAAGAAATGTGTACCTTGTCAACGAGATTGTCCAGTCGCTCCAGTTCATGCTCAATGCGATCGAGATCGAATCGAAGAATTCGCCGGTCGAAGCGCAAATCGGCCGTCCCGTGAAACTTCCGGTGGGATTCGCGGTGAAATATATGAACGCATCGGGAGTGCAGAAACCGGCCGCGATGATTCCGCTTCGGTTTTCGTTTTTACGCGGGGCGGGCGAGATCATACACACCGCCACGACGGACCAGAACGGTCTGGCCGCCACGCGCATCGCAAAGATGACGGCGACGGACAAGCTGCAGATGCTGCAGGCTGAAATCGATCTGACGCTGCTGATGGCCGGAGACAGTGTCCTGAACACGATCGCACGCGGATTCAGCGTGCCGGTGGCGAAGACAATCGTGAACGTGTCGGGCGTGTCGGTCTTCATCTCGACGCACGAAACACAGTTCGGTAGGGAGATGCGTCTGCCGCGCATCGAACCCGTGCTCAAAGGCATGCTTTCGAACGAGGGCTTTTCATTTGTCAAGCAGCAGACGGCGGCGTCGATCGTGATCGACATCCGGGCGGACTCGCGACAGGGATCGAACACGATGGGACTGTGCGTTGCCTATGCCGACGCGACAATCTCGGTGATCGATATGAACTCGGGCGACGAGATTTATAAAAATTCTGTCTCGAACATCAAGGGGATCAGCGACACATATGAAAAGGCGGGAATGAAGGCGTTCGATGAAGCCGCAGCGGTCATGAAGAATGAAGTCATTCCGTTGCTTCTTGAAAAGTACAGAAAATAACGGCCTGGACGAGCGTTTGGACGGAGAGATGCGGGGAATATGATGACGTTAGTGTTGTTGGCGCTTGCTGTCGCGCCGGGTGTTGCCTTTGCAATGTATATTTATTATCGGGACAATCAGGAGAAGGAACCGATTCTTCTCCTGTTGCGCGCGTTTCTGATCGGATTCGTGATCGTTGTCCCGGTGTCGCTCATCGAAACGGTTCTGCGCGATGCCTGGAACCTGTCGTCGCAAAATATCTTTCATCTCTTCATCGACAATTACATCGTCATCGGGTTCACCGAAGAGGTGGTGAAGTTTTTCATCGTCTGGGCTGTCGCCTACAACAGAAAGGAATTCAATCAGCCGTACGACGGAATCCTTTACGCGGTGATGATCGGCATGGGCTTTGCAACATCGGAGAATATCGTCGTCGTGCTCGAATCGGGTTTGCAGACGGCGTTGATGCGTCTGATCACCACGATGCCCGCGCATGCGATGTTTGCAGTG
>DATGXR010000259.1:0-7152 GCA_035298825.1 Bacteroidota bacterium | reverse complement strand
GCTTGCGATCATTTCGATGTGGACCATCGCCTCGCTTGCATTTTTCATCTCCTCGTTCGTCGAAAATGCGATCGGTCCGATCATCACAACAATGACCGTGATCATCATCTTTTTGATCATCTCGAACCTCCCTGTCGAATCCGTCGAACCGGTGAAGCCCTGGCTCTTCACGACGTATATGAACGTGTGGCAGCAGGCATTCAAGGATCCGATCGACTGGGCGGAGATCGGCCGTTCCTGTGCGGCGCTCACGACCAACAGTTTCATCCTCTGGGGCGCAACCGTGCTCATCTTCAGGAAAAAGGATATCATCTCGTAACGGTACGATTTTCATTCATTTAAGACCGATCGGACTCTATACGCGTGTCATTTCAGGATAAATTTTCGGAAGTCAAAAACGGATTCCATACGGCATTCTGGATCGCCAACGGCATGGAACTCTTCGAGCGCCTTGCATATTACGGCCAGGCCACGGTGTTGAGCATTTACCTTCGCGACCACTTGAAATTCTCGGCGCTCGAGGTCGGACAGATCTCGTCGGTCTTCGGCGGACTGATTTATTTCCTTCCGATTTTCGCCGGCACGATCGCCGACAAGATCGGATTCCGCAAGGCGTTCTCGTTCGCCTTTTTCGTGCTCGCGCTCGGATATTTCCTCGTGGGCACAACGGGGATCGACGCGTTTCATGCGGTCTACGCGGGACTCCCGATGTACTGGACGCTCATCGCCATTTTCATTCTCACGGCAATCGGCGGATCATTCATCAAACCGTCCGTGCTGGGCACGGTGGCCGTGGCCTCCAATCCCGAAACGAAATCACTGGGCTATGCGGTCTACTACTGGCTTGTCAATATCGGCGGCGCAGTCGGACCCGTCATCGCGTATTTTGTGCGCGATGGAATCGGCATCGAGTTTGTCTACTTCGTCTCGAGCCTGAGTTGTTTTTTGATGTTCATCGTGAATTATTTCTTCTATCACGAAGTTAAAAACGAGCTGACCGCAACGCCGATTGAATCGCTCGGCACGAAGCTTAAGAATCTTGTGGTCGTCTTGGGCAACGCAAAATTCATGATCTTTTTATTGATCTTCTCCCTCTTCTGGATCATGTACTGGCAGGTGTTCATCATCGTTCCGCTGTACATCAAGGATTATCTCTCGGCCGATGCGCCATTTGAAGTCATCCAGTCGGCCGGCGCCTGGAGCATCATTCTTCTGCAGCTGATCGTCAACCGTCTCACGAGGCATCTCTCGCCCCGCCGGGCGATCGTCACGGGATTTGCCGCTTCGAGTCTGTGCTGGCTCATCTTCGTCTTGACCCCCTCGGTCTGGACCGCCGTAGCCGGCATCGTTGTCCTGGCAATCGGCGAAATGACGCAGGCGCCGCGTTACTACGAATACATCTCGGATCTGGCGCCGAAAGGACAGCAGGGACTCTTTCAGGGCTACGCGTTTCTGCCGATTGCCATCGCATGGTTTGTGGGCGGCCCGCTGGGCGGCTGGCTTTACGAAACATTCGCCAGGCAGCAGACGACTCCGAACACCGTCTGGTATGCGCTCTTTGCAATCGGCGTGACGGCCACGGTGCTGATGAGCATCTACAATGCTGTCGTCGCCCGCTCGGAGCAGCACTCGTAACGCAATCTGCAATGCGGTCGTCGCATGCGTGTAGGGCGAAATGCAATTTCGCCCATATGCTCTGAGCAACAAACAAAAGGAGTTGAAACCATGAAACGAAAATTTTCACTCATCCTGATTCTGCTTTCGTGCTTCCTCGTTTCCGCATCATCACACGCACAAACCGCTTCGCAGATCGTCAGGAACGTGAAGCAGAGATTCGACCAGGTCAAAGACTACACGGTATCGATCACGGCAAGCGTCAATATGGAACGCATGAAAATTCCCGAGATGAAGGCCACATTGTATTTCAAGCAGCCGGACAAGTTCCATGTGGAATCGAAAAATTTTTCGATGCTCCCGAAAGAAGGCATGAGCCTCAATCCGTCGGAGATGCTCGAAAAGTTCGACGCCTCGCTGATAAAAAGCGAAAAGCGTAACAACACGATGTTCTATAATCTTCGGTTGATCTCAAAACCTGAAAAAGGCAAACAGGTCAGGGAATATTTCGTCACCGTCAACGGCGATCTCTGGGTTGTGTCGCATATCGAATCGTTCCCGATGCCGGGCCGGAAAATCTCGATCGACTTCACGCATACGCTTGTGGCAGACCAGTACTGGCTTCCTTCGTCGTTGAGCATCGACTATACCACGCAGACCCCGTCCGACTCATCGGAAGGCGAAGCCGCACAGCCACCGCAGGGACGCGGCCGTATGACGCCCCGAAGCGGATCGGCACGTGTGCAGTATTCCGATTACAAGGTGAACACGGGACTTTCCGATTCGATTTTCGAAAAGAAGAAGGAAGAAAAGAAATAAACAGCGGTTCATACAGAACATCGCAACAGATCGATGTATCCTCTCAATTTTACGATGGTCCTAACAGTACCAAATCCCGCTCGGCGTATCACACCAGGCAGGCGGCCCTCAAAACTCTCTTTTGAATTGATGACATACGGCCAGATCCGGCTCCAGTAACGAAGCGTCAGGAATTTTATCCACCTGCCATAAAGAGCGGTCGGCTGCCCGATCTCCGCCATCACGACACGGCCGCCCGGTTTCAGGATGCGGCGGAATTCTTTCAGCACCGTTTCCTTTTGCTTCTGTGTCAGGAGATGAAACACAAGACTCGTCACGATCAGATCGAATGAACACTCTGCAAACGGAAGCTCTCCCGATTGATCGATGACGCTGAATTCACACCGATCATTGGCGAGAAAGCGCGAACGCGCAATCCCGATCAGCTCACGGCCGATATCCACGCCCACCACGCACCCCGAAGCTCCTTTCAGCCTGGGCACGATAAAATCCTCGAGCAATCCCACACCGCATCCGAAATCAAGAATCACGTCCGTGGTCGCGATCTCTGTCTCACTGATCATCCTCGATCGAAATGCGGTGTATCCGGGAAACAAGTAGAGTTTCATTGCCGCCTCCATCTTCCGGGCGTGATCTTCGTGCGTTTTCGTCATGGCGTCTGCGCCGTCTTTCCCGTATGATGTGAAGGGACATCCTTATAGATGAATGAGTTCATCGCCGTCTGGGCGAGCGTGCCCACGGTGACGCCCGAGCGGATGATTGAAAATGCGCCCACAACGGCGCCCCGACCGATTGTGACACGGCCGATGCGATATTTGTGCGTGCTCATCTCGTGCGTGAAAATCTTCGATCCCCATCCGAGCACGCAATAGTCATCGAGTGTGATCAGATGCGGGAAATGAGGATCAAGCATCACATCAGGCGAAATGAAGACGCCGGTTCCGATCCTGACACCCATCGCCCGATAGATCGCGATTTTCAGCGACGACAGAGGTATGGCTTCGGCAATTTTTGCGATGCAAAAATTCAGGTTCAACCGTCGTTTCGAAAGATGAGGTTGCAGCGTGCGCGTTACAAATTCGATGCGCTCTTCGAGCGGGCATGCGAGCGGAAATTCGACGAATGGCTCGGTGCCCAGGAAAAATTCCGAAATGCTGTGCTGATCCTGCTCCATCAACATGTGTATGATCGAATGTGAGAGATGTTATTTTGAAAATTCGGTGAAGAGACGATCATTCAGTTCGCTGTCGATCACGCAATCCTGATAGAATCCCGATTGAATCATCGTCCCTGTCGTGTCGTACTGCTTGTATTGAATCAGGAGAAATTCGCGCGCGTCGATCCACAGATCCTCCCGTGCGATCGATTTCGTCTTTTGCGGATCATCCGATGTCAGCAAAAAATGCAATGCCTTCCTTCCGTCCAGTGTCTCAACGCTCTGAAAGGCGCTTCGTGTGAGATGCTTCATTTCAAGATGCTCATTGATATAATATCCCCAACTCGATTGGAGCACGCCGTTGCCGCGCGCATCACAGACGTACTTATGCGTGGGAGCGAACGAATAGGAAAACCACGACAAAATTCCATGTCCCGGTTTGACACGCACGTCTTTGCCCGAGTAAAGCAGGATCGATCCCTCATTTTTTCCGCTCAATGCTTCCATGCGCACCCAATTGGGCTTCTTGAAATAATAGGAGAATGTGGCCTGGTCCGTTTTTTCCGGACCGCGCGAGAAGGAGGTGAACCGGCATGTGTAGGTTCGAAGCGCCCTCGTTCGCTCCTGCATGCGCGCAAGCGACTCTTCATAGCTTTGCGCCGTCGCGCACGAAGCAGAGACAATCAACAGCAGCACTACATGTTGGATACGCCTATTCAACGTGCGCCGCCTTTGCAAGTTCGTTGAATCGCAATTTCATTTCCTGCGGATCGACGAGCGTGCGGCTTTCGATGAACGAACACAAACAGTGCACGCCCGATGCGATCACGCCATCGTCGGCCGAAAGATCGCAATCGACAATCGCCCCGTCCTCATTCCACGACCGGACCCGCGCTTCGAGTGCGATCGCTTCTCCGCATCTGACGCCGCGTTCGATCCTGGCCAGATCGATCTTTGCAATGAGCGGAATTTTTTCGAAGTCCGTGCTGCAAAGCACAAGCCAGGACACCAGCTGCGCGGCGCATTCGATTAAGAGCATGCGGGGAATCGAGCCCTCCTCCCGCTGCAGCTCATCGACAAATCCCTCTTCGAATGAAACCGTCTTGACGCCGCGAACCAGGACGCGTTTTTTCACATAGTCGATTCTGTCTACAAATTGAAATCGCATGGGCTTCAGTTGCTCCCCGATGAAGCCGGCGCCTTGGCACCGCGCACGCCGGCATTGCGCATGCAGCACGGCGTGAGCTCATTCAGCGTCGGATACTGTGTACAACACTTCATCACGCGTGCCAAGTCCATCGTATGAGCGTCCATAAACGAATGAATGTAGATCGATTTGACCGCGTTTTCGGCGATTGAAAAGACCGACTGCGGCGTGGGATGATTGCCGCATTTGCCCAATTCGCATAACAGATCGCGTATCGTGGCAAGGATTTTTTCCGATTCAGGGATCGAACCCGAGGACGACCATAGTTGGTAGATCTTCTCACGAATCGCGCCGAATGATTCTTCATCCAGTCCCGGCGTGGTTCGGTTTTTAATCACATCCAGATACGCCTGCGAATCGACAAGGCGCGTCAGCGGCACGAATCCCGAGCGGTCTTTCAATTTCAAAAAATACGCAAGCGAAAAACACGTCGGATGGCTGCAGGGCAGATTGGTGATATCCGATGGGAGAATCTCCACACGCTTTGCGTCGCAGAGCTCACGCACGACATCGCTTGTGGTCATGGCTTTGTCTTCGGTGTAGGGATACCGGGGATTTGTAAAGACAATCGGCTGGATCATCAACGACTTGATGAAATCATGTTCCATCAGGAAATCGGCCGTGCGCGCAATCTCGCGATCGTTGACGCCTCGCACGACTGTCATCACAAGCGATGTTTTTGCGCCCGCACGTTCCAGCAGTTCGAGGATCGCGTGTTTTTCTTCAAGAAGCGGCTCGCCGCGTATTTCTCTGTAGGCTCGATCGTCGAATCCGTCGAACTGGAGTGAAATGAACACCCCGCGCTCGATGAGCCCGTCGAGCAGCCCCCGGTTTTTCAAAAAGATCCGTCCGTTCGTGCTGATCGAACAATTGACGATCTCCGGCCGGCGCGCAAGATCGATCAGCCTCAACAGGTCCGGATGCATCGTCGGCTCTCCGCCGCTGAGGTTAATCAGATCAAGTGTGCCTTCACATCGAATGAGAGACTCGATGATCGCTGAAAAATCCGACACACTCATATGCGTCTGATGAGCATTGTCGACGAGACAGACGGGACACGTCATGTTGCAATAATCGGTGATCTCGATTATGGGCAGACACGTATGTTGCTGATGCTCGGCGCACAATCCGCAGCTTCGGCCGCATCCCTCAAATCCGCTTTTCGTGTGCGCAAGCGGATACACGGCCGGCTTTCCCGTTGAAAATGATTCGAGATAGCGCGCACGGTCCCGCTCGATCACTGAACGGAAATCGCCATGCACGCGGCAATGCTTCATCAGATAGACACCGGCGCCTTTAAATATGACCTTCGCGGGAATGATCTCGTGGCAAACGGGACAGACGCTACGCGTCGTTTTATGATATTCGTATGATTCGCTCACGATGTGATCTGCTCCTTTTTCTCTGGCGCGTCGTCGGATGATGATTCATGCCAGAACCTTTCATCCTTCATCCTGTAAAAAAGATTATAGGAGCATGCGGGAATGAATATCTTCGATGCATCCGGCACCAGATCGCCGCAGCGCACAACGCGAGATGTGTCGAATGTATCCTCGTCCATATGCGCGTGGATGTAGATCGTCTTGAAAAATTTCTCGGCGATCTTCTGGCGCTCAAACGGCGTGATCGATCTGCGACTGGGATAGAGTTCGCCGATAATCGTCTTCAGGAGCGCAAGCGCCGGTTCGCCTTCCACGTCCGGGACAGATCCGGCCCAGATCTCGTCGATCTTGTTGCGTAACAATTCATGCAATCCCTCGTCGGGATGGATCAAATACTTGCGCCCCACAATCTGTTCATATTCTTCGGATGTGAACAAGCGCCGCAGGGGCAGAAACCGGCCGTTGTGATGAAAGACGTACGCGACCGAATAACACAGCGGATGCGTGCCGGGAAGCGGCGTGAAATCCGACGCGCGGAAAATATCCGGATGCGCGCTGACAATCAAGCCGATCACTTCGTCAATCGGCAGATGCTGCCGCGGCGAAAACGACCGCCCGCCGAATCCCGTATATGTCATCGTCTGCACGGTCAGGCTTCGGACAAACTCGTGCTTCAGCATCAGATCGACCACTTGTCCAAGCTCAGTTTCATTCACGCCCTTGGCGCACACATTCAACAGCGTGGTGGGAATCTTGTGGGCTTCGAGAATTTTCAGGCACTCGAGTTTTTTCTCAAGAATATCCGCGCCGTGCATCTGCATCGTGATGTCGGGTTTGAGCGTGTTGAAGGAAAGCACGAGATACACACCGGCCTCGGCAATTTCTTTGACGAGCTTCGCATCGTTGACAAGCCGGATGCCGTTCGTGTTGAGTGTGATGCGGCCGATCTCCTTGCGACGGGCGTGCGCAAGCAG
>DATGXR010000258.1:0-14865 GCA_035298825.1 Bacteroidota bacterium | reverse complement strand
CGGAAAATCGTATATTGCACTTTCATCATAGGAGAATTTCGATGGCACACGAAGAGATTGATCGCAGGAAGTTCCTTCGCAATTCACTCATCGGCGGGGCAGGTGCGCTGCTTTCGTCGTCATTGATCGCACAGCAGAAGGAGACCGGACACACTCCGGAAAAAGAAACGCGTCCGCTCATCACGCGTCCATTGGGAAAGACGGGCATACTGTTGCCGATCGTCAGCTTCGGTGTCATGCGCGCCGACAGTCCCGCACTGATCAAGGCGGCAATCGCCGCAGGGATGGTGCATTTTGATACCGCGCATGTATATCAGAATGGGAAGAACGAGGAATTGCTCGGCGCGATCTTCCAACAATACAAACGCGATGCGTACGTCATCTCCACGAAGGTGCCGCCGACAACGGGTGAACCCGCTGCCGTCAAAAAAACATTCCTTGAGAAATTGGATCTCAGTTTGAAGCGGTTGAAGATGGATCACGTCGACATTCTCTACGTCCACGGAAGCGGATCACGAGCCGAGGCGCTTGCGCCCGAAATGCTCGAGGCGGTCACCGCGGCGAAGAAGGCCGGCAAGGCGAAGCACGTTGGCGTCTCGACGCACCGGAGCGAGCCGGAAGTGATACGGGCGGCGATCGAGAGCGGTGTCTACGAAGTGGTGTTGGCGTCCGTCAATTTCAAGCAGGAACACATTGCTGAAGTGAGGAAGGCGATTGCGGAGGCGGCGAAGGCGGGTATCGGCATCATTGCGATGAAGACGATGGCCGGCGGTTTCCACGACAAGGAGAGAACGAAACCCATTAATTGTTCGGCGGCACTCAAGTACGTGCTCGCCGATGAAAACATCACGACGGCAATTCCCGGTATCACCAATTTCGATCAGCTCGCCATGAATGCCGCAGTAAACAGAGATGTCGTCCTCACGGCGGAAGAGGAAAAGGACCTCGCAGCGCTCGACAACCTCCGCGACGGATTGTATTGTCAGGGCTGCATGCAATGCGTTCCCGATTGTCCGAAAGCATTGCCGATCCCCGATTTGATGAGGGCATACATGTACGCGTACGGATACAACGATAATGCACAGGCGCATTCGCTCGTCACGAGTCTCGATCTTGAAGATCAGCCGTGCGCCGGGTGTACCGCCTGCACGGTGTCGTGCGCCAAACAGTTTGCCGTGTCCGAGCGGATCACCGATATCATGAGGATCCGTCGGGTCCCTGCCGAATTCATGACATAAGGAGTGAGACGACTGCATGAGGAAAGTGAAGAGTATCTTGTTCGGCCTCTTCCTCGGCGCGGCCGTTGCCGATGCGCAGGAAGTCCTGTTTCCGCAGGTATCCGGATGGAAGCTGGCCGTGGAGACACGCGTGTACGATGCGAACGATTTGTGGGACATCATTGACGGCGCCGCCGATCTGTATGTGGAATACGGTTTCGTCGATCTTCACACGGCGCGCTACACGACGGCGGAGGGCCGCGATGTGAAAGCGGAGCTCTACAGGCATCGGGACAGCGAGAACGCATTCGGCATCTATGCGGCGGAGAGGAATCCGGAGAATCATTTTCTCGCCATCGGCACGCAGGGATATCGGGAGACCTCCATCCTGAACTTCGTTGACGGCGAGTTCTATCTTCGGCTTTCCTCGCATCAATCGGACGAGGCGAGCGGTAACGCATTGTTGCAGATCGCGCGCGCCCTCGAGCAGCAATTGCATCGCAGTGCATCGCTGCCTGCGGTGCTGAGCCTGTTTCCCGCATCGGGAAAACAAGAGAACACCGAACAATACGTCGCGCAGAATTTCCTCGGTTACAGTTTCCTGCGATCGGTGTACACCGCATCGTATGGCGACGGCGTCAAGGCGTTCATCATTGCACGACATTCGTCGTCGGCCGCCGATTCGCTCCTGGCGGCCTGCGTTTCCACGGTTCCACCGGCGAACAGCACGCGCAGAGCCGACGGCAGTTTCCTGCTGCAGGATCCGAACAACGGTCCCATTGCACTGGGCCGCGAGGGAGCATATGTTTTCGGAATCCTGAATTGCACCGACGCAGCGAGATCGGACACGCTGTTCGCGCGCCTCAAACAATCCTGCGCTCACCCCTGACCTGCCGCGACAAGGTTCCTATAACAGATGGGGCCTGAAGTGCACTTCATCTCTGCACTCCAAGCCCCGATATGATCAGGAACAGCTGATATTATTTGAGAAGCATCATCTTCTTCATTGCACGATTTCCATTTGATTCCAATCGTACGATGTAGATTCCGCTGGCGAGGTTCTGTGCTGTAAAGAGTGCTTGATGATACGCTCCTGCTTTTGCCATTCCATCAAAGAGTGTTGCCACTTCCTGCCCGAGCATGTTGTACACACGAAGCGTCGCATGTCCCTCCTCCCGAACGGTAAACTGAATGGTCGTTGTGGGATTGAACGGGTTCGGATAATTTTGCGATAGTGCAAATACCCTCGGTGCAACCACTTCTCCATTTACATTAACCGATGTAACAACCTCGCTTAGTTCCATGCTCGGCGTTCCAATATTGCCATGAATATCCACTGCAGCGATTTTGTAGTAGTAGACTGTTCCTTTTGTTGTGGCTGCATCGGTGTACGTCGTATCGGTTGTCTGCGCAAGGATTGTGGAATCGCTTAACGCAAATCGGGGAACGATGGAACGATGGATTTGAAACGCTTTCAAGTCCGCATCGGTTCTGTTTTTATTCCACACCAGAACCATGCTTCCGTTCGTTTGGGGAAGAATTTTTCCTCCGCTCACTGCGGAAGGGGAAATATTATCGACGCTGTGGCCGGAGAGGATATTCGATCGCCAATACTCATTGACGTTATCCGTCACGGCGGTAATTCTGAAATAGAAATCGCCGGCTGCTGCGGAAATGGAATCATACGGCGTTTGAACCGGATAATTATATTGCAGATTATGGCTTGCAGTAATATCTGCAACCGTCGTCCATGCGAATCCGTTTACACCGGGAGGATTGCTTCGTTCCAGGCGGTAGCTTCGAACACGGGAAATATTCCGAGTGTCATATGCGCTTCTTATCCATCGGACGTCGACAACACCGCCTTGATCGTACGGTACATCGGAAACGGATGCGATGCGTGGTACGATGGGAGGGGGTGACGATTTATATAGATAGACCCATTCTCGAAAAAAATCCTCCACTATCACATCACTGTAACCGTCGCCATTTACATCACCGGCGGTGGAAACTGAAAAACCAAAATTTGCCATCGTGGCTTTATCGGTTAATGTGACATCGGCGATATTATCCATACTTGTGCCACCATAATATATATAGACGCGTCCTGTAGAAGAATAATAGTACGCCCCAACAATTATATCACTGTATCCGTCGCCGTTCACATCGCCTGCAGTGGAGACTGAATGACCAAAATAATTATAAATTGCTTCACCAGTCAGTATGACATCGGCGGTATTCTTCATACCTGCGCCGCCGTAGTAAATATAGGCGCGTCCTATGGAGTTAGAATAACCTTTCGCCCCAATAATGACATCACTATAGCCGTCGCCATTCACATCGCCGGCAGTGGAGACGGAATGACCGAATTCGTTCGAGTTTGCCTCGCCTGTCAGTGTGACATCGGCAGTAGTGTGCATACTTCGTCCTCCATAATAGATATACGCACGTCCTGTAGAAGAAGAATATCCTTCCGCCCCAACAATTACATCACTGTAGCCGTCACCATTCACATCTCCTGCGGTGGCAACTGAAGCACCGAATTTATTATCGTTTGCTTCGCCGGTGAATATGACATCGGCGGTAGTATCCATACTTTGGCCACCATAATAGATATAGGCACGTCCTTTAGAAGAAGAATAATAATTCGCTCCAACAATCACATCGCTATAACCGTCGCCATTCACATCGCCGGCGGTGGAGACTGCAATCCCGAAGAAATTTCCTGTTCCTTCACCTGTTAGTATGACATCGGGGATATTATCTATTTTCGGTCCGCCATAATAGATATAGGCGCGTCCTTTTTGTGAAGAATACCCAAGTGCTCCAACAATCACGTCACTATAGCCGTCGCCGTTCACATCTCCGGCAGTGGAGACGGAATGACCGAAACTATTACCGTTTGCTTCACCTGTAAGTGTGATATCGGGGATATTATCCATATTCGGTCCGCCATAATAGATATAGGCGCGTCCTGAATCTGCTGATGGTGAGGAACCTGCCGCCCCCACGATCACATCGCTGTAACCGTCGCCGTTCACGTCGCCTGCAGTGGAGATTGAACTACCGAAAAAATCATCATCTGTTTGACCGGTAAATTTTTCGTCCGGCAAATCCGTTCCCGTCAGTGAGTTTGAATAGAGATACGCTCGTCCTGTGGTGTTGTCGTAACCATACGCTCCGACAATGATGTCACTGCAGCCATCGCCATTGACATCACCGGCAGTGGAAACTGAAGAGCCGAAAAAATTTTGTGCTCCTTCACCTTTCAGTGTGACATCGGCTCTATTATTCATACTGGCTCCGCCGAAAAAGACATAGGCGCGTCCCGCATAGGAAGAATTCGCATAGGCCCCCACGATCACATCGCTGTAGCCGTCGCCGTTCACATCGCCGGCAGTAGAAACAGCGCTGCCGAAACTATTTTCGGTTCCTTCACCTGTCAGTGTGACATCGGCGGCATTATTCATCGTCGCACCGCCGAAGTAAATATAGGCGCGGCCCGTACCTGAAGAATACGCGAACGCCCCCACAATCACATCGCTGTACCCATCGCCGTTCACATCGCCTGCGGTGGAGACTGAATTACCGAAATCATTATAATTTGCTTCACCTGTCAGTGTGACATCGGCGGTAGTATTCATACTTCGTCCGCCGAAATAAATATAAGCGCGTCCTGTCGAAGAAGAATACCCGTACGCCCCCACAATCACATCACTGAAACCATCACCGTTCACATCGCCTGCGGTGGAAACAGAATAACCGAAATGACTATATGCCTCGCCGGTGAGTGTGATATCCGCGGTATTATCCATCTTCGGTCCGCCATAATAAATACATGCGCGTCCTTTTTGTGAAGAATATCCATGCATTCCAACGATGACATCACTATAGCCGTCTCCATTCACATCGCCTGCAGATGAGACAGAATAACCGAAATAATTCTCTGTTGCTCCACCCGTCAGTATGACATCAGGGGTAGTGTTGATACGCCGTCCCCCATAATAAATATAGGCGCGTCCGATGGAAGTAGAATACCCATATGCACCCACGATTACATCACTGTAGCCGTCGCCATTGACATCACCGGCAGTGGAGGCTGAATAACCGAAAAAATTATCCGTCGCTTCACCTGTCAGGATGATATCGGGGATATTATCCATACCCGGTCCCCCGTAATAAATATAGACGCGTCCTGTATTTGAAGAATATGCGGGTGCCGCAATAATCACATCACTGTAGCCATCGCCATTCACGTCGCCTGCAGATGCAACGGACATGCCATAGCGACTCGATGCCTCCTGGCTGTTGAACGTATGACCGCTGATTGCATCGACGTGCTTCGGAGTGGACGGCTGTTGTCCGGAAGATATTTTTTGATAATACGAACTTGCCATGGAACCAAGTTGATCCATTTCCTCTTTGCTTCCTGCTTTCTCCTGAGCGCTCCTTCCGGTTGTGCCACTCACACATATGGACACAAAGAGTAAAAAAGAAAAAATATGGATTGAAATGTGGGATACACCAACGCGACAATGTCTCTTGTTCGTTTCCATAAATATCCTCCCTCTATGTATGTAATATTGCGGTGTTTGTCATGGTGGCGAGAACGGTCTCAATCGGAATGGTAGATTGGATGGTATTACGTAATCTCATCAAGAAGACACGTGAATGTACACTTTGGCGGCAATGGAGTCAAGATATTTCTGTCAATTATTTGGAATTCGTCTCACGCGCAGAAGCGGGAACAGATTTGTTTCATTGTGCGTCTATATGTATATTACCCAATACGCATGGTTCACACACATCATTCATGAGTATCCTCCGTTTTTCACATTCAAGCTACTTCAGATTGTCCGTCTGTCGATTGGCAGAAGAAGTCCTATCAATATGGATCATATAAAACTCAATCGCATCATTGCCGGTGTTGTGTTCGCCGCCGCACTATGCACATACGTGTACACACTGCCTCCAACGGTCGTCTTCTGGGATGTGCCGGAGCACTGCGCCGCAGCCTTTTCTCTGCAGGTGCAGCATCCGCCCGGATCCCCGCTGCTCGTGCTGGTCATGCATCTGGCGGCGATGATTCCGCTCTTTTCGGACATCGCCGTGCGCATGCATTTCGCCAATGCGGCGGCCAGTGCGGTCGTCGTGATGCTCCTGTATCTGATCACCGTCCGGTTGATCCTGTTGCGCCACGATCTGCCGCGGCGGCATTTCGATCGCATCGCGATTTACGGATCGGCTGCAATCGGAGCCCTTGCCCTGACATTCAGCACGACATTTTGGTTCAATGCGCTTGAGACGGAAACGCGAAACGTCAGCCTGCTCTTTACTGCATTGATCGTCTGGCTGGCTCTTCTGTGGCATGAGAAGTATGAAGAGCCGCACAGCGACCGCTATCTCTTGCTGATCGCGTTTCTCACCGGACTGGCGGGCGGGGTCCATATCCATGGCATGCTGGGATTTTTTGTGGCGATCGTCGTGGTCTATTTTCGGTACTATCAGGGCACATTGCGGAAGTTTTTCTTTTCGGTCGACGTGCTGAAATTCGGCGTCATTGTATCGCTTGTCTTTTTTGCGGTCTATCCCGGCATTGTGAAATGGTATCCGACAATGCTCGACGGGCAGCTGTTCGGCAGCGAATCTGAGATCTGGACCTGGGCGGCGATCGCCCTGCCGCTGGTCGCACTCTATCTCGTCTATTATGCTGTAAAGAAAAATAAGCGGATCCTGCATCTCGGTGCAATGTCGTTCCTGCTTGTCCTGCTCGGATTCTCCGTCTATACGGTCGTCATCATCCGGGC
Organism: Bacteroidota bacterium; assembly: GCA_035298825.1. GTDB lineage: Bacteria > Bacteroidota > Ignavibacteria > UBA10030 > UBA8401 > CAISDA01. Next base: position 7,841 of record DATGXR010000258.1, on the reverse strand, counting down.
CAATGCAGATCCGCCGATGAACGAGAACACGCCGACGACGATCCATCGCCTCGTTGCGTATCTGAACCGCGACCAGTACGGAGCCACGCCGCTGCTTGAACGTCGATGGATCAATGAACCGGACAAGGTGCAATACTTCAAGGAGTATTCAAGCGATGCCGACTACTTCTGGCGCTATCAAATCAATCATATGTACCTCCGTTATTTCGGATGGAATTTTATCGGCAAGGCAGGGGACAATCAGGGCGCAGGCGTGAATTTCGGACAGCTGTTCGCCATTCCATTCCTGATCGGGCTGATCGGTCTCTGGTATCATTGGAAGATCGATAAGAAGATGGCGCTGACGATGACGATCTTTTTTATTCTGACGGGCTTCGTGTTGGCCGTCTATTTCAACATGCAGCGCGAACAGCCGCGCGAACGCGATTACTTCTTCGTCTATTCGTTCTTCGCCTTCTGCATGTGGATCGGCATGGGCACGCTTGCGATCATTACGTATCTTGAAAAGAAAATGTCCGAGCAGCGGGCAAAGATTACCGCTTATGGTATGCTTGCAGCCATCGTTGTGTGCGTCCCCGTAAACATGCTCAGAACGAATCTTCATCCCATGAGCCGGCACGGTCATTACATGGCATGGGATTACGCGTACAATTTATTGCAGAGCACCGAACCAAATGCGATCCTGATCACCAATGGTGACAACGATACATTTCCATTGTGGTACCTGCAGGATGTTGAAGGCATCAGGCGCGACGTCCGTATCGTGAACCTGAGCCTGCTGAATATGGATTCGTATATCCTGAAGCTGAAGAACACGGAGCCCTATGGGGCAAAGAAGGTATCGATGTCGCTTTCGGATGCGGAGATCACAGCGCTTCAACCGATGGAATTTAAGCCGCAGCAAATGGAACTTCCTGTGCCCCGCAGCGCGGTTGAAGCGCTCGACCGGCCGGAGGCTGAGGGCAGCCGGGGAATGGAGATCGTTGACACGGTGAAATGGATCATGCCGGCAACGATGCAGTTCGGGTCGGTCAGCGCCATCCGCATACAGGACATCGTCGTCTATGACATCATCCGTTCCTCGATGTGGCAGCGCCCGATTTATTTCGCAACCACCGGAGGCGATGACAGCAAGATCGGCCTGACCGAGTATATGGAATACACCGGCCTTGCGTCGAAGCTGGTGCCGAGACGGGCGAAGACCTTCTGGGCCGGCGTGAATGAGGGTGTCATGGAAAAGAATCTGATGACCGAGACAGTCACTTCGTCCAAAACGGCAGCCTATGGATTTTTCTTCCGCGGCTTGAACGATCCAACGGTTCACTTCGATGAGAACCAGCGGCGGATGATGGAGAATTACCGGCAGGCATTTCTGACGCTGGCGTTCTATGAACTCAACGAGAAACATGCACCGGCCGAAGCCATACGCGTGCTCGACCGTATGGAGAAGGTGATGCCGCGCCGCGTGATCAGCATCGATACGCGCTCAAAAATGGATATCATGCGCTTGTATCTTGCGGCCGGCGACACGGCGCAAGCGCGCGAGTATGCTTCTGAAATAGTGAATGAACTTCAATGGGCGGTCAAGGGCGCGGTCGACGAGCCTCTATCACAATATCATCCGCTGCTCCTGCTGACCGAGTCGTATCAGGCGCAGGGGAAGACAGACAGCGCGTTGGCTATGCTGGATCGGATCGGAACTCAATATGCCTCCACACCCGGTGTGACGCAATACGTGCAGGCACGGCGCGCAGAATTGTTGGCGAAGAAGAAATAACCTCATCTGCAATAGTATCATCAGAAGGACTTGTCTTGGCTTCGGCCAGGCGAGTCCTTTTTTTATTTTTAAAGCCCGGATGACCTTTCTGAGAATGTGGAATGAAATTATTCTTGGTCGTAAATTGTTATAAAATTCCGATAAAATGAAATAAATTAATAAAAAGTCAAAATAAACCTTAATAACTATTGACAAACATTATTTGTACATTATATTATAAGGTAGTGACACTGAATGACATTAGAAAATCAATATCTGTCGAATTCATCATATCAATATGGAGGCATAGTATGGCAACAAAAGACACACAGATGAAAAAAACACTCGGCCTGACTGGCGTGACAATGAACGCCATGGCATTGATTGCACCGGGCGCATTTTTGTGGACCACCTTTCAGTTGCAGGCGGCCAATACCGGCGGTGCCTCGGATATGTGGACGGGCGTGGTGGCGGCTCTGGTGATCGCCTTTCTGACAGCAATGGCATTTTCAGAAATGGCGCGCCGCTACCCCGAGGCCGGAGCCGGCGGATCGTACTACTTTGCCGAGAAAGCGTTTCTCGACAGGGATAAGGCGCACCATCAGCGGTTCGCACGCATCGCGAAGTTCGTGACGGGCTGGGCCGCCCATTTGTTCTACTGGGTATACCCCGGTGTCATGGTCGCGTTCATGGGGATCGTCGTCACATACATCGTCGGCCAGTTCGGCATTGCGCTCACCATTCCCATGCAGATCCTTGTCGCCGTCTGTTTCGCTATTCTCGTCGGCTTCATCGCCGTGCGCGGCATCAGCGGATCGACGAACGTGGCGATCATCATCAATGTGATTCAGCTTGTGTCGCTTGTCGGGTTCAGCGCTCTTGCAATCTGGTTCCGGCTGTCGAATCCGCTTCATGCAACGCAGTGGGTGCATGCGACGGGCCCGTCCATCGTCTTTCCGCACAGCCTTGCAGCGATGCTCTTTCAGTCGACGATTGCCATTTTGATTCTCGTCGGATTCGAATCCTCCACATCGTTGGCGGGCGAGACGATCAATCCCAAGCGTGATATTCCGCGCGGTGTGATTCTCTCTCTTGTTGTTCAGGGTATCTTCGCTTATCTGCTCGAGTACTTTGCGGCGAACTTTGCGGTCTGTGAGAAGCTGACATTCACGGCCGCCGACGGAACGATCCTCACGGGGATGGATGCAGCCGCTGCTTCCGGCGCACCCATCGGCGACATGACGATTATGATCGGAAATGCGCTGCTCAATGGGAACGGTTTTGCCCTGATGATCGTCATCGCATTCACCGTGGCGCTTGCAATTCTCGGCACCACGCTCGCGGCGATGAACACCGCAGTGCGCGTGAGCTTTGCAATGGCGCAGGATAATGAAATGCCCGAACTGCTCGGCGCTCTCCACGGCAAATTTGCCACTCCGCACATGGGAGTCTGGGTGCTCGTGGCGGTCTCTGCGATCATCGGCAGCATTGGCATCATCAGCGTGACCGCTCTCACGGGCATCACGCTGGCATCGAACATCGGCACGTTCGCGCTTTATGCGCTGATCTGCGGTCTCACGTTCGTCACATTCGTGGGACGAAGCGAATTCCACAGCGTGAAACATGCTGTGATCCCCCTGCTCGGACTCGTTGGCAATGTCGTGATGCTCCTGGCGATCCTCTTCATCGGCCTCACGACACCCGGCATCTCGTCGGATGCCACAAAGATCGCGATCTACATCACAGTCGGATGGGGTGTCGTCAGCGCCCTTTACCTGGTTGTGAACAGCCGAAAACAAGGCAGGAAAATTATTCCCTCCGTCAGCCGCATCCAGGCATAGCGCCTTCGGCAGGGGGGATGACGAGAGATATTTATCATCAGCAGTATAGACCGTGGGAGGAGATGGTACGCATGCGCCGTCTCCTCCCACAGCGTATATTAAAGAGTGGAGAATGAGTCACGAGCAACAAACGATCATAGAAGCCTTCGGTCTCTCACACGTTGGGACGGTGCGCGAAGAAAATCAGGACGCCATACATCTCTGCGACGAGACGGACGAGTTCACATCGCTGTATGGGCATCTCTATGCCGTCGCCGACGGGATGGGAGGCTATGCCCATGGCGGTGAGGCGAGCAAGATCGCGCTGACTGTATTCTGCGATGCGTTTTATGCGGGAAGCGGAAATCCGATCGTGCAAAAGATGAAGACGGGTATACAGAATGCGAACATTGGCGTCTACCAGGCCGCCCGGAGACTCAAGGCGGGAAGGATGGGGACGACGCTGACGGCGGTGCACATTCACGGCCGCATGCTTCATGGAATTCATGTCGGCGACAGCAGGGCGTATCTTCTTCGCGACGGAAAATCGACGTGCCTCACGAACGATCACACGCGCGTCGGCGAGCTGGTGCGGATGAAGATCCTGTCGCCCGAAAAGGTGCGCACACACTCGCAGCGATCGATGTTGAACAGGAGCATCGGACTTGAACTCTTCGTGCAACCGGATCAATTTCGTCTTCCTCTTCGCGAGGATGATCTTATTGTCCTGTGCAGCGACGGTGTCTGGTCTGTGATTGAAGACGACGAATTTGCCGATTTCGCCCGCGGCACGCGAAGCGCGGAGCAGCTCTGCAGCACGTTGATCGACGAGGCGATGCGGCGAGAGAGTGACGACAACCTTTCGGTGGTGACACTGCGGATGCATTCGTTGGTGGACCATCCGTCCTCACACACGGGAACGGGAGTGTGGGGAAAAATTCCAGGTCTGTTCCGACGGTTGTCCGGCCGCGAGGGAAAAACGTGATCGGATCACGCGTGCGTGTTGTGTCACGGTGAATTGTCTTTCGCATTTCTTGAAAAAATATCTTATATTTGCAGTACTTTTTCTGTATGTACTGATGACGGGACATTAGAATGCTTCAAATCGGTGATCAATTCGAACATTATCAGATACGCGATCGCATCGCGCAGGGCGGGATGAGCGATATTTATCGTGCGTATGACTTGCTGAGCGGGAAGGATGTCGTGCTCAAGGTGCCCGACAAGATGACAATCGGCGATCCTGCGCAGTTCGAACGCTTCCAGCGCGAAATGGAAGTGATGCGCACGCTCAATCATCCCTCCATTCTGAAGGGACTCGGATCCGGCCGTTACAACAATACGCCGTATCTTGTGACCGAGCTCGTGAGCGGCGAGTCGATGCGCGACTTCGTTAATCGCGAGGCGCCGCTGGCGCCGGAGAAGGCGATCGAACTGATCCGCAAAGTCGCGGATGGGCTGGCGCATTGTCACGACCACGGCATCGTCCACCGTGACCTCAAACCGGAAAACATCCTCTTCTCGGGAGAGGGGCAGCCTGTGATTCTCGACTTCGGTCTCGCCCTCACGAAGGGATCGTATCGCGTCACATACGCCAACCTCAGTGGTACCGCCGGCACGCCCGATTATATGGCGCCCGAACAAGTGGAGGGGAAGCGCGGTGACGCTCGTACCGATTTGTATGCCGTGGGGATCATGCTGTTCGAAATGCTTTCGGGACGGACGCCGTTTACCGGAGACAACACGATGGCGGTGATGGCGCAGCATCTCAACGGAGCCATCCCTCGACTCGATGCGGAACAGCCGGCAGTGTCGCCGCAATTGGCTGCCGTTGTTGCCCGATGTGTGCGCCGCGATCCGGACGAACGCTATCCCGACATGCATGCATTTATTCACGACCTCGATCATTTGGATCTCGTCGATACCTCCATCCTCGACAAGGCGGCTGCGGAGGTAAAACCGCTGTCGTGGTGGAAGTCCCCGATTGTCATGTCGGTTGTCGGGGCGTTCGGGATGCTCATCATCATCATTCTCCTGGCCATTCTTTTACAGGCACTGCACAAATGACAATCCCGAAGGCAGCACACTCGACGGAAGAACTGCTGGCGCTCGTCGCCGCGCACGACATTCGCTTCATCGATCTGCAGTTTACCGACGTCGCAGGGGCGGTGAAGAACATCACGATCCCCACGCAGGAACTCGCCACGACGCTCAATCACGGCATCTGGTTCGACGGATCGTCGATCGAAGGTTTTGCACGCGTGGCCGAAAGCGATATGTACCTCGTTCCGGACCGTTCGACGTTCGCGATCATTCCCTGGCTCACCGGGGGTGATGCCACCGCGCGGTTGTTGTGCAACGTTTTTACACCCGACGGGCAACCGTTCATCGGCGATCCCCGCGCGGTCCTGGCTCGTGTCATCGCGGAAGCGGAAGCGATGGGCTTCGTCTATAACACGGGACCGGAGTTTGAATTTTATTTGCTTAAGCGGCATATCGACGGCACTGTGCTTCCGTTGACGCCCCAGGACAATGCGGGCTACTTCGATGTGCCGACGGATATGGTCGCCACGGGCATCTGGCGGCAGATGACTGAAACGCTCTCCGCCTTCGGGATCGAAGCGGAAGCGATGCACCATGAGGTCGCGGCGGGACAACACGAAATCGATTTTCGTTATTCCACAGCGCTGCCGACAGCCGACAATGCCGTGACATTCCGCGCCGTACTGAAGATCCTCGCCCAACAGAAGGGGCTCTATGCGACGTTCATGCCGAAGCCAATGCGGGGATTGAGCGGGAACGGCATGCACGTGCATCAGAGTCTCGCGTATAAGGCGAACGGAGCAAATGCGTTTTGCGATCCGGGCGACGCGCATGGTCTCTCGAAGATCGCGAAGCACTTCATCGCGGGGCAGCTCGCGCATGCGCGCGGGATGTGCGCGGTCCTTGCGCCGCTTGTAAACTCATACAAACGTCTGGTGCTCGGGTACGAGGCGCCGGTCAATATCAGCTGGGGACGGATCAATCGCTCCGCGCTCATCCGGATTCCCCGTGTGCACACAACCGAGTCGACGCGCATCGAACTCCGCTGCCCCGATCCGAGTTGCAATCCGTATCTCGCCTTCGCTGTGATGCTCGCCACCGGACTCGATGGCATCAAACGCGAACTGCCGATTCCCGAGGCGACAGAGGAAAATGTCTATCTCATTTCCGATGCGCAAAGAAAATTACCGCACAATGTGCTTCCCGGTTCGCTCGATGAAGCGATCGCCGAATTGGAGAAAGATACTGTCGTGCGCGAAGCTCTGGGGGCACACGTCTTCGAGCGCTTCGTCAACGCCAAGCGCCTCGAGTGCGAAGACTATCGGCTTGAGGTCACACCCTGGGAATTGAATAAATACCTCCACACGTACTGATCCCGTTGCTCATCCTTCTTCGGGTTCCACCACCACTGTGAATGGTCTACACTATTCGAGGTATGTGAAAGCGAATCTTCCGCCCATTGAGTCGGTTCCGCTGCGTCAACGAAGCTGTGTCGCCACCATGAATGGAAAGGCATCCGGCATCTCTGCGGCATCAGTCCCCGCCCAAATCACAAGTCCATTCGAATGACAAAGTCGGAGCATCGGCAGGTCGAGGACGCTGTCGCCGGCGGCGATAAGGGGCGCCGTCGTGCCGAGCACATTCCTGATGACATCAACTTTCCCATTCCCGACTGGCAATGGAAGATGGAGGCGGCCGGTGAGCTGTCCGTCCGGAGTGCAGACGGGGGTGATGCCGAAGGCATCAGTTTCCGGAATGCCGAAGCACTCCCGTGCCACGATGCGTACGGAGATCTGGTTGCTCGCTGAAACGACGAGCGTGCGATATCCCCGCCAATGCAGAAGACGAATGAACGCGCGCATGACAGGATGCGGCCGAGGAACAGGAATGAGATCACCATCGATCCGGAGATCAGTCGCATGCGGCGCCAGCATCGACAACGTTGCCTTCTCTATCGTTTCACGAAGGAGGCCCTGCATCGCTGAGACAACGTGCTGAAAGGCCGACGGCTGGTCAATGCGCCTGAGCTCGTGATACTGAGCCCAGGAAAAATCAATGTCATGATGTTCAAGCAGCAGCCGGACGAATACGGCATCACCGATATCTCCGAGCAACAGCGTGTTGTCAAGATCGAATACAGCGGTTTTCGGACCCGACGTTCCGAGGTGAAGAAGCCTGTCTTCCATTCTGTCGAGCGCGCGAGCAAGAGCCGCGAAGAGGTC
>DATGXR010000257.1:0-35745 GCA_035298825.1 Bacteroidota bacterium | reverse complement strand
TACAATCCAAGATCCATTCCATAGACATACAAAAGCGTCGTCGCCGCGAGACCGATGGCAAGCCAAATTGCCCCGTTCCTCAACAGCGTCGCATGCGAGACTGCCGCCGCATCAGCGCCGCGCAGTTTGATGCGCGCTTCTTCATCGTGCTTGCCGTACATCTCGAGCTCGTCGGGCGAATACTCCTTCGTCCTGAAGACAGTCCACGAGACAGCCGCGATAAACACTACGCCGCCGATATAAAATGCGTATTTCACCGAATCGGGGATCATATTAGACGGCGCGACGTTTGAGATGCCGAACCAATTGGTGAGCATGTACGGAAGGGCCGAGGCGACCACGGCGCCGATGCCGATGAAAAAACTTTGCATTGCGAAGCCCTGCGTCCGCTGTTCGGACGGAAGCATATCGCCGACGAACGCGCGGAACGGCTCCATCGAAATATTGATCGAAGCGTCCATGATCCAGAGCATGCCCGCGGCTACCCACAGCACCGGCGAATTCGGCATGAACAGGATCGCCGACGAGGCCAGGAGCGCGCCGACGAAGAAATACGGCCGCCGTCTGCCCAACCGGTTCCACGTCCGGTCGCTCATGTGCCCGATGATCGGCTGCACGATGAGTCCCGTCACCGGCGCGGCAATCCAGAGGATTGGAATATCGTCGACCTTTGCGCCGAGCGTTTCAAAGATGCGGCTTACATTTGCATTCTGGAGCGCGAAGCCGAATTGAATGCCGAGAAATCCGAAGCTCATGTTCCATATCTGCCAAAACGTTAAACGTGGTTTGTTCATTACGATCCAATCCTTGATGTAGGGCGAAATGACATTTCGCTCTACGGTTTAGTGAATTTTAAAAATCCGCCAGCCGATGCCCGGCACCGTCACTGTCGAGTGATGAGCCTGCACCGCCGCAGACGGACCGCCCGTCACATCAATTAATTCCTTCGCAGCATATGCCGCGGGAAGCGTCACCGAAACCTGCGCCGGACGCTCGCTCTTGTTCAGGACGATGAGCAGACGCTCGTTCATATCCGACCTGACATAGGCATAGACTGTCGTGTCGGCTTGCAGCGTGAGGAAATCACCATAGCGCAGCGCCGAATGCGACGTGCGGATCTTCACAAGCTGCGCCGTATGCGCCTTCATTTCTTTTTCGTACGCTGAAAGCGAATCGCCGAAGCGCATCATCCGCCGGTTATCCGGATCGTCCGCTCCCGTCATCCCGAATTCGGATCCGTAATAAATCACGGGCAGGCCCGGAATCGTCATCATATAGGCGAAATACAGCTCCGCCTTTTTATAGCTCGAGGGATGATCGACAGTCGGCGGATTATTCCATGCCATCTCGCGCGTGTCGACGCCCTGGCCCGCCACATCGCCGTCGGCGTACGCCATAAAACGGACTTTATCATGACTGTCCATGATGTTGCCCATCAAGTTGTTAGCCCCAAACGATGCAAACGATTTCTTCATATGAAAATCGATAAACGCGAACGACTTGTCGGGCTCGAGGAATACGGGAATGGCGAAGTACGAAAGATTGAAATTGAACTGCGCATTCAGCTGCCCGTTATTCACATACGACGCAATCAAATCGTAATCGCCGAATGTCTCGCCGATCTGATAGACGGGCTGCTTGCGCGGAATTTCGATCCGTTCCTTGATCTTCCGTGTGAGCGTCCGCCAGAATTCGTTCGGCACATGCTTGACCGCATCGTGCCTGAATCCGTCAGCTCCTGTCTCCTTCAGCCACCACACGGCATTGTCGGACATCGCGTTGAGCGCGTCTTTCGATTTCGTGTAATCGAACGACGGCATGTACGGCTCGAACCATGTCGTGAGGCGGAACTCATCCCACAGCCGAAGATTCTTTCGCCCGTCTGGAAGGTCGAGCGTGCCGAACCAATCGGGATGCTCCTTATACCAGGGATGGTCGATGTGGACGTGATGCGCCACATAGTCGAGCAGCACACGCATATGATGCGTGTGAGCCTTCGCGATCAACTCCTTTAATAACTTCATGGTACCGAACTTTTCCTCGACCCGATTCTCGCTGATCGGCCAGTATCCGTGATAACCGCTGTACCATCGATGCGGCGGCGGATACTCGCGATACGCGATATCCGGATTGTCGTTCACCGGCGAGATCCAGAGGATATTCACACCGAGTGTGTCGAAATATCCCTCGTCGATTTTTTTGATGATCCCTTGCAGGTCGCCGCCCTCATAATTCGCCTGCCAGAATAACGAATCGTGCACGACGGGGATGTCGTTCTTCTTGTCGCCGTCGCAGAACCGGTCGATCATGATCGAATAGATCACGCCGTCTTCCCACGCGGGACGCGATGCAAGCGCCGATGCCGGCAAGCCGTTGCGCATGACGACCTGCTGGAGATTCGTCGTCTTCCCGTTTTCCGAGACGATCACGCGCAGCGTCTTCTCCCCTTTCAAAGCCCGGAGCGGGACAGTGATGCGAATCGTCCTGCCTTCGATCGCAATCCGCTGCGAATCGATCGTCGTGTTCTGAAGCAGCGCTATGACCTGCTCATGGTTCAGCTGCCCTGTGGCCGCCGAATTTTCGCAGACGAACGAAAATTCAATCCCGTTCGGCACACTCTTCCTCCCGCCGATATGCAGGAACAGTTTCGTCGAGTCGGCATCAGCCACACGGACCACCGAATTGAAGTCGTCGAATCCGGTCGGTGTTTTCTCCGGATTCGACGGATCGAGGATTTCTTTCCCGTCGACGACCAACTTGTAGATGTAACTTCCGGGATCGAGCGGCACGTCCGCCTCGTACACGCCCGAGCCGTTCGCGTCCAGGAGTTCGTTTTTCTCCTTGCTCCAGTTATTGAAGCTGCCAGTCACATAGACATGCCGCACTGGCGCAGTGGGCCGATATCTGAATGTATATGTCTGCTGCCGGACGTTTGCTCGCTGCACAAGAACGGGAATCGCCTGCCTCGTGTCTCCGACTTTAAACTCGACGAGCGCCGCACCCGAAAATCCTGCCGCCGATTTCAGAATCAGCGTATTGGATGCCGCATTGTATGTCGCGCCGACCTCCCGGCCCGGTGTCACGCGTAAATCGTATTTCTTCGCATAGAACATATCGCTGACGAGCAGCGTATCGGGTTTGTCGGGAGCAATGCGGACAGGTGCGATGAGATCACGGATCTCTTCTGCACCGACAGTCGCAAACATCAGCAGAGTACATGCGGCGGTGGCAAAAACTTTCGAATTGAAATTCATAGAAATCTTTTGCGTTGTGATGTGATCAATGCGCCGATACGGGCGCTATTTTTTTTATCTGTGCGCCGCGCCGTTCTTTCACGAGCAGCCAGAGTATGGCCGATACGGCCAGCGATACACCGCTGATGATGAAGATCGTTCCCTTATCGTCGGCATTCTTGATGACGGTGCCGATCACGAGACTCACAAACAGCTGCGGCAGCACAACGGAAAGATTGAAAATGCCCATGAAGAATCCCGTGCGGCTTTGATCGATCTTCTCTGTCATGATGGCAAACGGCAGGCTCACCACGGCGGCCCATCCGATGCCCGCAACAGCCATCATCACATACAACATCATGGGTGTCGTGCCCGCCGCGACGATGCCGAAATATCCGAGCGACATCACTGCCACGCATCCAAGATGCGTTTTCACACGTCCGATCTTTTCAACGATCGGTTCGAGCACGAAGGCGGGCAGGATGAAGCCGATCGTATTGAGAATCGCGAATGCGATCGCGATGATCCGTCCCGATTCGGCGTTGATCAGTGCCTGGTCTGTAACGCCGCTGAAGTACTTCTGCTGTATGAATGCGATGATGTAGACGAACATCGTTTGTATGCCGATCCACGAGAATGCGTGCGCAAGATAGATGCGGAAAAGTTGTCCCCACTCTGTTGCCGTAGCCGCGACGGCATCTTTTTTTTCATCAGAGACCGCATGCAGATCTTTATTCTCCTCGATGAAGAACATCGGAACAAACGAGAACAGGAAGACCACGATGACGCCTGTGTAGATGAGGATGTAATTGCCGAGCGAGGCGCCGATCAGATACGCCAGCACGCCGAAGAATCCCGAGATCGTCTGCATCCAGGTATAGCCTTTCGTGCGGGGATTGCCTTCCGGTGTGACATCGGCAATGACCGAGCGTGTCGGATTGAATGAAATGTTGATCGCGAGGTCAAGCGTCAAAGCGACGACGATCGCCACCACAAGGAGGCTCTTCACACCGAGTGCGGCGGCGATCACATCGATATTCGGCAGCGCCATGAGCATGCCCGCTGCCAGCACTCCGCCGATGAGGACGAACGGGCGCCTGCGCCCGCCCCAGAACCAGACCTTGTCGCTGATCAGTCCGATGATCACCTGGCCGAAGATCCCGGCAAGGGGTCCCGCCGCCCAGACGAAGCCGACTTCGTCGATGTGAAGATTGTACTTTGTCGTGAGCAGCCAGCTCAGCGCCGAGATCTGTATCGAGAGCGCAAAGCCCATCGCCGTCGCCGGCAGACTGATGAGCGCGTAGAATGAATTCGTGAGGCGTTTCTGTATGTCGAGCATAGAAGTCGTCGTATGTGTGAGAAGCAATTGATTGAATTGCATGGAGTTACACTACATTACTTATGCCCGAATGTATCGAGCAGCACGATGCGGTCAGTCGATCCGTCGATCGTGACACGGCGATTGTTTGACGCGAATTCCTCGCCCGGAATCCATTCGCCATGCGCGCCGGAGTTCGTGTACTTGTATTCGAGGACGGTACCGACCTGAAACTGAAATTCGATCGACCAGATGCCGTCATTTGCCGTCTGATCTCCGTGCGTACCATCGTCGTACAGCTTCACGACATTCGGCGTCCAATTGCCGAGCTCTTCAGTGTTGCCGGCGATGAAGATGCCTTTGCGCACGTAGATTCCCTGGGCGTCGCACTGGAAGACGACAGAGATCATGTCGGTCTTGCTCCGCGCCATGGTGCCCTGCGCCCGCTCGGGAGCCGCCTCATGCGTCGTGATGATTTGCTTATACACGCGTGCCGGGAATGTGCCCCCTGCCAGATTGCCGAACGCATAGAGATTTTTCAGATGCGTGATGAATGCGATATCGAACGGCTTGTCGCCCGCCGGCGCGTTCTGATCCGTTCCATACCACCAGAACCAGTCTGATCCTTCCGCCGCGTACATCGCCTCCCATGCCTTGTAGCCGTACCATTTCTTTGTCTTTGGCTTCGGCTCTTTCGCCTTGGGATCGGGTTGCTTGATCCCCGAGCTGGCAAGATCCTGCCGGGCTTGCAGCAGGTACGTCCAGGCGCGATTCTCCTCATCCTCTCCGATCCACGTATCGTAATTCGCATTGATCCACGAACCCGGATAGAGCCAGTCGAGCTTTTTCATCATCTCGACCGGATGCGCCGCGACGGCGCGCAGCGGATTGCCATGAATGTACTCGGACATCGTGACTGTCACGATCTGGCGCGTCGCATACAGCGCGTTCAGTTTCCTGTACAGCGCGTGCAGGAATTCCTTTCCGTCGTTGTCCTTCTCGTACCATTCCCATGCGTTCTCACCATCAAGGATCACGGTCAGCAGACGCTCGGGTTCGCCCTGCTTCGGCGCGTACCGCAGCACGCTTCTGATAAAATCGTCCGCCGCTTGTTCACCCTGGAATTTTTTATATGTGAAGCCGATCTTGTCCGACAGTTCCGTTTCCCTGAAACAGAGCGCCACCGGAGCGACCCTTCCCCCGTCCGTCGAAATGTGGTACGGATAAAATTTCTCCTGGTTGTACGGCTTCGAACGCGACAGGATCTTCTCGTCAGTCGCGATCCATTGAATGCCGTTGGCCGCGAAGATCGGGATCACCTCGTGCGAAACGGATCCCTCACCGGGCCACATGCCGAGCGGAGGCTGTCCGAACGCATCAGTGTAGAAGCGGACCGCCATCGCCACCTGTGCATTCGCATCTTCCGGAAAATGATAGCGCGGAGGTTTCGGATCGTTCGGCTGACAGATGCCCATCACATCGCTGTCGTACACAAGCGGGAGGATCGGATGGAAGAACGGCGTCGTCGCCACTTCGATCTGACCGTGGTGCGAGATGTGATTGTACATCAGCTTCTTATGGATCGGAATGACGTTCGCGCAAATTTTGTACGTCTCGGCGATGATGCGGTTGCAATCGTCTTCCGTGATCTCCTTCTTCAGATGATAGGTGCCGTCCGTATGCTTCGCGACGAGATCCGTGAGATCGATCGTCGTCCCGTCGGCAAGCCAATTGCGATGCTCGAGAAAATCAGGATCGAAGTGCGCAAGATAGAACCAGAACTTGATGTCGCGCAGTTCCTGTTCGGTGAACTTGTGTTTTGTTCCGCTGAGCTCCTTCAGCGCGAGATAGGCGGGAAAGCGGCGGATCTGCACCTCGCCGATGCCGAATGCATTCCAGGTGTTCTTCGTCATGAATGCAAGGTCCGTCGAGTCGAATGCGGCTGTCGGCTTCAATGCGAGATCGATCCATGGATCCGTTTTGCCTTTCCATTTTTTGAAGAAGGCTTTCGCATTGACGCGGTTCTTCGTGAGATCGACAAAAGGTTTCAGCCGTTCAACATAATATTTTTCGAGCTGGAACAGCAGCGACGATGTGAGGTTCACGTTGTAATGCACATCGGGATATTTTTCAAGAATGGACGCCATGTCGTAATAATCTTTCGTGGCATGCGTCCTGACCCACGGTCCCTGCAGTTGATCGCTGCCAGGGTCAAGATACAGCGGTTGATGCTGGTGCCAGATCAGATTGACATAGAGCGTGCCGCCGGACTCCGGATAGGTGTCGTTCATAAGTGTGTCCATTGATGAGTTAAATGCGAGTGCAGCCGTATGTGATAATACTGAAAAAATGAGTGACAATAAACAGATGAGACGCCGCCATGCGCTCTGTTGTGCGCGGATCGCCACGTCATCGTCTCTGATCGTTGTTGTCTGCGTCATCGTCATTTGACCACCATCATGCGTTTGATGCCGACTGCCGAACCGGCACGGAGCTCGTACAGATACATGCCGCTCGGCATGCCCGATGCATTCCATTGAACGGAGTGAAGTCCGGCGCCCATCGGCGCGTCGATGATGCGTGCGACCGCCCTGCCAAGCACATCATAGACAATAAGAGTCACCTTCGCCTGCGCCGGAAGCTGGAACTGTATCGTGGTCGACGGATTGAACGGATTGGGAAAATTCTGTTCGAGCCGGAACTCTTTTGGCACAACGGATGCACTGTGTAATTTCTCCGCCTCCGTCACGAGCGGAAGCGAAAGATGTCTGGCCGAATCGGACAGGATGTAAATCGCCGTGCCATACGCGGGCATCGTCACTTGCAGCGCGGCGCTTCCGCCTGAAAATGAAATCGCCGATGTGGTATCGTTGTACACATCGCTCAGAAAATATTTCTTCCCGTCTACAGCTCCGCCTGTGAACTGCACATTAGCGTCGGCGCCTGAAGCAGCGAGAGGAATGGCCGCTGCGAGCGGCGTGTCGCTGAAGTTCTCGATCACGATCGCGTTTTCGTTTTCGAAGGGACGCGTATACCCATAGACGAGGCTGTTGCCCGTGCTCAGGCGCGAGAGCGTCTGCGACGTAAATGCGGGAAACGATCCGCGTATCCACGCCAGTCGCTGATAGTGCGGAATGAGCGCCGCTCCGCCCTCGTAGTTCCAGTTGATCACCGTGCGCGTGCGGTTCTCCTTCGATCCCGATATGCCGTATCCGTATCCGATCTCCTGCCCGTTCCAGATCATCGGAAAGCCGGGCACCGTGAAGATCACAGAAGCCATCGGCATCGTTCGGCGGAACGTCGTCTGCGCGTCGAACCTGACGCCGCCGAGCGACGAATAGGCATAGGTGATGCGATCCTCATCCTGCG
The DNA here is from genome assembly GCA_035298825.1 of Bacteroidota bacterium. GTDB lineage: Bacteria > Bacteroidota > Ignavibacteria > UBA10030 > UBA8401 > CAISDA01. The sequence continues at coordinate 27,825 of DATGXR010000257.1, read as the reverse complement.
ATTCCATGAAGCGCATGTATAACGAATTCGGTCCGGGATAATACCCGCCGTTCATGATCTCGCGGTGCAGATTCTCGACCGCGGTGCCGGTGAATCCGAACGAACGGATCTGGTTGAAGAACAACTTGAAATCGTACGCCGCATCAACCCCGCCCGTGACTCCGTTCGTCGTCACATCGGCATAGATCGTCTGCGTGCCCGGTCCTGTCCCATCATCCTCCGCAAGCAGCAGGATGTCCGGTTTGATGTGCTTCAGCGCCTCGCGCACCGGCGCTCCCATATACTGCTCGCCGTATCTCCTGTGCGGTCCCCAATACACGTCGAATCTGTATCCGTCGATGCCGAATTCCCTGATCCAGTATTTGTAGACGTTGATCATTTCCCATTGCATATCCACATCTGTCCAATTCAGATTCAGGAGTTGATTGCCGAATCCGCCGTAATAATAAAATCCGTCTGAGTCGACAGCTTCGCCGAGCCCGTTCGTATTGTGTGGAATCGATTGATGCTGATACCAATTCCAGTACGGCGACTTCGTTTTGTTGGCGCGCGCATCTTCCGCCCAGGGATGAAATCGGCTCGAGTGATTCGGCGTCACATCGAGGATCACTTTGAGCCCGAGCGCGTGGGCCTGCGTCACGAAATTTTTAAAATCCTGATTCGTCCCGTATTCGGGAGCGACGTGATAAAAATCCGTGATGTTGTATCCCGGCCCGATGTTGTTGTCGATCGGGTACGCATTATCCATCACCGGCATGAGCCACACAACGTTGAATCCCATGTCGCGTACATACGCCAGCTTCAGCGCGGCTGCGTTCAACGTGCCCGTCTGCGTGATGCCCTTCGGGAACATGAAATACACGCGCGCCTGCTTCGCCCATGAAGGATTGCTCGCAAGCGTGGGATTTTCGTAATTCCCATCCGCTCTGATCGTGAAGTACGAGCGCAGTGTGTCGGCATGGCCCGCTGAATCTTCGACGACCAACGAATAATAATACTCACCAGGATTTTTCGGCTGCGGGATCGTGACTGTCATCCCGCTCTTCCCCTCTAGTCCGATGGGAAATGACGGATCATCGTGCCATGAAAATTTTGTGAGCTGCTCGCCGTCGGGATCCGAGCTGCCCGATGTATTGAGCCTGAGCGTCGATCCGCCCGAGATCACAACTGCGCGCGCATACGGTGCATGATTCACGATCCGTGTGACAATCACGCTGTCGGCGTCGCCTGCTCCTGCGACAGTGATGACATTCCTGCCTTCAATCAACGGCGTCGCATCTGTGAATGTGCCGTTCTTCACAGGAATATTCCGCGAAATGCCATTCGCCGTGATCGTCACGGAGTCGATCGGACGCGTCACAAGACCCGTTGTGGCGAGCACCGACTTCCTCGTCGTGAATGAAGGCGACATTAACTGTATCGGACGGTCTCGTGTTTCGAACGTGAGCGAGTCCGTTTTCGTGATCGTGCCGGCTGAGACGCTGATCTTCAGCAGATGCATGCCGTCGATGAGCGCGTCGGCCATGTGATATGTCAGAATTCCCTGCAACGCATCAAAATATGACGAGGCATTCTGTATTTCGGAGCCGTCAATCCACATCGAAATTGACGGAGAAGGAGCGCCCGCGGGTTGAAATATTCCGGCAGTCAGCGTGGGCCGGGCCGACTTCACAACCATCTTGGCCCCTCCGAGCTGATACGGAGTCGCCATCATCTGAAACAGCACGAGACTGTCCACGACGAATTGAGAATTCTGATCGGGAGCGATGACCACACGATTCGCGGGATCAGGAATCCAGCTCCAATCCGAAGTCGTTGCACTCAACTGCCGATAGATCTTATACTGATGTGTGCCGAATGCGATGGGAATCGTCTTTACCCACATGCCGGTTGAAGTCTCGAAACTGTCGGCTTGCGAAATGGCGCCCTGTGCGATCGTCCCGCTAGAGTTCGGTCCCCACCCGTTAAACGTCCCGGGGAAATGCACACGCGTGTACGTGGCGGCAGGCAGATACCTGAACTTGATCGGCACTGTCTGCGAAAAAATATCGCTCTTCCCCCCTGCCATGACAATCACTGCAGCAAGGGAAAAAATCAGCTTCTTCATCTTATAACTCATTTCTTTACATTCTGTTAAAAGGAATAATTAAAGCATTTTCTATTTTTTCAGCATTGAATGATGCAGGCATCTCTCGGCTGAAGTGTTATTGAAAGTTGGCCGCTTCTCACGTCGATTTTCACTCCATCAACCAGGCTGTTCACACTTCTCAGATCTTTCGAAACAGTGAACGAGAGCGCAGCTTTCCTGCGATCATCATTGATTGCGATGATGAACCGTTCCGACCCGAGCGTCCGTTCGAATGCAACGCAGCGTGAGAGGTCTTCAGGAACCGGGAGCGCCGCATACGCGCCCGTTCGCAACGCTTCGTATTTTTTTCGCAGTGCAATCAACGATCGGTAATATGCGTGCAGGTCCTTGTCCCATTTTGATTGGTCCCAGATCATGGTGCGTCTGCAATCCGGATCCTTGCCCCCTTCCATTCCCACTTCGTCTCCATAATAGACAGTCGGGGCGCCGGGATACGTCATCTGGAAGAGCGCGGCAAGTCTGAGCGCATGGACGTCTCCCTTGCACATTGTGAGAAAGCGTTCAGTGTCGTGGCTGCCGATGAGATTCATCATCGCATCATTCGACTCTTCTGAATACAGCGCGCGGGTTGCAGCAAGGCTCTTCTGAAATTCAACACCTGTCGTCGTTTTGTGTGCGAAAAAATCGACGCAGGCGTCACGGAACCGATAATTCATTGTCGCGTCGAACTCATCGCCCTTCAGCCATGGACTTGCATCCTGCCAGAGTTCGCCGACAATATAACACTCGGGATTGACCGAGCGGACGACTTTTCGCCATTCTTTCCAGAACGCATGGGGCACATCATTCGGCACATCGAGCCTCCATCCGTCGATCCCCAGGCCGGTCCAGTATCGCGCCACATCGAAGAGATAACGCTGCACATCCGGATGCGCGACCATAAGTTTCGGCAGAGATCCGTATCCCCACCATCCCTCGTAATTCGGTGTGCGCGGATCGGAGACCGGATAGCTGAATATGTTGAACCATTCGGCATATCGTGAGGCGGCACCGTTTTTTTTCACATCGACGAAGGCGAAGAACGCCGTTCCCACGTGATTGAAAACGCCGTCGATCAGGATGCGTATGCCCGCTTTATGACAGGTGTCGACAAGCGTCTTAAACAGATCGTTCGTTCCGAATGCAGGATCGATCTTCAGATAGTCGGTGGCGTTGTACTTGTGATTGCTCGATGCCGAAAAAACAGGATTGAAATAAATCGTTGTGATGCCGAGATCAGTCAGATACGGGAGGCGGTTCAGAACGCCTTCCAGATCGCCGCCGAAAAAACTTCCTCCCGTCGGCTTCGTTCCCCACGGTTGCGTATTCGGCGGATCATTCGATCGGTCGCCGTTTTCAAATCGTTCGGGAAATATTTGATAAATGATCGCATGGCGGACCCACGAGGGAATTGTTGATGCTGAAGTGTGATCTACTGCCGTATTGACACCGACGCTCATATGATCCTTTGTGAAAAAACCTGGGTGATCGCCGACTAAAAGCGCTTCCATAACGAGTTAATATATGAATATTTCGTCAAATAAAAACATCTTTTTCTCAGGAATTCATTGTTTTTTATGCATTTTTAACGCGCAATCCTCGATTATGTGCTCTTTTTTTCGTTCATTAGGATTTCAGCGACGATCGATGGCTCATATTCAATAATTCCGGACATCATGCAGACGCATTCCCGCGGGAAATCGATTAAAAAAAGAGAAATTTCGACACGCAAACGGATCAGTTTTCTCATCATCACCCTGCTGCTTCCGATTGTGCTGTTCTTCGTCATCGAATTGTGCCTGCGCATTTTTCATTACGGTCCCAATCTCGATCTGTTCATCCGTGAACAGATCCACGGCGTCTCATACTATACGATGAACCCCGACATCAAGCATCGGTATTTTTCTCAGGTCGATTTTACTCCGACGACATCGCCTGAATATTTTACGATCGTGAAGAAGCCCGGAACATATCGGATCTTTTGTCTGGGCGCCTCGACCACGGTCGGATATCCGTACTGGTATAATGCCGCCTTCTCTTCGTTCCTGCGCGAACGTCTTCGCGTGCAATTTCCGAAAAAGGATTTCGAGATCATCAATCTTGGAATCACCGCCACGAACAGCTATTCGGTCGCAGATATTGCGCGCGATGTGGTGAATTATGAACCCGATCTCCTGATCGTCTACGACGGGCACAACGAATACTATGGCGCGCTCGGTGTCGCATCGACGGAATCGGTCGGCTCGATGCGGTGGATCTCCCTGCTCTATCTTCGCGTGAATCATGTAAAGACATTCACGTTGTTCCGTTCCGCAATCGGAGCCGTGACTTCTCTGTTCACGTCTCCGGCGCCTCAGGAATCACGCGGCACGATGATGGAACGCCTGGCTCGCGGCAATTACATTCCCTACGGCTCGGAGCAATACAACGACGGAGTGCGGATTTTCGAACGCAACCTCGACGATCTGATTTCGATCTGCGCCGACCGCGGAGTGCCGCTCATCCTCTCGTCGCAGGTCTCGAATCTGCGCGCTCAATTCCCCTTCGTATCCGGCCGCGATCCGGTTGACCAGGGCGGACGAAATTTCCGCGCACTGTACGACGAGGGCCGGCGCCTGCTTGCCTCGGGACAAGCGGATTCGGCTGTGACAATTTTCAATGAACTGCTTCGGATGGATTCGCTTCGGGCCGATATTCATTTTTCTTTGGGACAATGTTACGAGCGTCTGCATCGTCCCTCCGATGCGTCCACTGAATTCATCCGTGCGCGCGACGACGATCAGCTTCGCTTCAGGGCATCGACAGACATCAATGCGGCGATCCGCGCGCATGCCGCGGGCGGAAAGAATATTTTCGTCGACATCGAACAGGCGTTCAAAGAGAATTCCCCCGATTCGCTGATCGGGAACAACCTGATCATCGAGCATCTCCATCCGAACGCATGGGGATATTTTCTCATGGCGCGGGCGTATGCGCAATCGATGCGGCAAAATCATCTCTTCGCATCGGACGATGAATGGAATGCGGCTCCGGTCGTCGACGAGGAGAAATTATGGCAGGATCGTCCCATGACTGAATTCGACGAACGACTCGCCCGAAGGAAAACACAGATTCTGACTTCAGGCTGGCCGTTCACGCAGGCAACGGCGGCAATTCCATCCACGCTCTCCGCCGCCGACACGCTCGGGACGATTGTTGAAAATGTCACACGCGGGAAATGGGATTGGAAGGTGGGGCATCAGCAGGCGGCGTTATTATTTGAACAGCGCGGCGAGAAAGAAAACGCCGCGAAGGAATACGAAGTCATCATCAATCAGATTCCGCACGATGTGCAGCCGTATCTGTCGCTCGCCCATGTGTATCTTGAACTCCATCGCATGGATCGGATGAAGGAAGTGCTGCTTGCTTCGCTTGGAGTCGAAAAAACAATTCTTGCGTATCGCGCACTCGGCGATATTGCCCTCAACGAGAACCATCCGGAACAGGCGGTTGGATATTACGAATCGATGTCGCAATTCGATCAATCGACGCCCGAACGTTTGCAAAACGGCATGCTGCTCGCTATCGCGTACCAACGATCCGGACACAGCGACAAGGCCAAATCGCATCTGCAGCTCCTGCTGCAATTGAAACCGGATTATGCGCCGGCACAAAAAATGCTGTCGACGCTCAACTGATCGGCTCGATAGTGATGCTCTTGACGTTCAATTGACACGTCCGATGTCGTTGCGGAGACATTGTTACGGCAGCTGGTTCGACTTCGACGGATCGATGCCGAGCCAGTCGAGTCTCGGCTCGACAAATGGCATTTCGAACAGGCGTCCTCCGAATCCCAGGATTCTGAACGTCATCATGGGAATCGATGTCACTTCAATTTTTTTGAGCCTGTCGCCAAAAACAGCAAATCCGCGTTTCTCCGCCTGGTCCGCAAGTAAGTGGTTGAGCTCGTTTTTGAATTTCAGCGAGAGATAGCGCGATTTTGCCTGCTCGTATTTCGACGCAAATGCCGTATCGCCTTTCTCCGGAAAATTTTTCTTTGCGAGCAGTGTGAATAACACGAAACGGCCCGGGATTGACACGGGCCCGTACACCTGGCCGACTGTCATCTTCCATGCGGCCTCTCCCACGATCGGCTGTTTGGTGATGGGGAAAAATCCGGTTTCACCTCCTCGTTGCCGCGTCAGTGTGTCGATTGACCATCGCGCCACCGCCTCTTCGAATTTCATTCCTTCGCGCAGCGCGCTCACTGCGGCATTCATATCCGGGAGCGACGTCGTCACGAGCTGTCGGATATTCACCTGAGGCATGGGGATATCTGTTCCAAGATCTTTCATGGCAGCGACGACTTCGACTTCATTCGCGGTAAGGGATTCCTGAATGACTGATGTCATCTGCGACGCGAGCATCGCATCTTTCCAGATCTGAACCTTCTCCCGCACGCCAGGCGACTGGTCCAGTCCCCTTCGCAGCGCTTCCTGTTCCAATAATTCCTGCTGCACGAGTACGCGGATCTGCGTATTGAGAATTCCGGCAATCCGGCTGCTGTCGATCGCCTCTTCAGGTTTCAATTGCTTATTCGTGAGCTTCTCCGTCACATCGCCGACCGTCCACACCGACGATCCGACGACTGTCAGACTGTCGTTCAGATGAGCCGAAAGACGCCTCCTGACTTCATCCATCACTTCGTTGGCAAACAGTCCGCGATACTCAACGCCTCCCCTGCAATAGACATCACGAAGCGTTCGTGCGAGCCTGAGAAATGAACCGGGCACCGAGTATCCGCGTTTGTCCCTGAGCACTTCCTCCACGTATTCATCCAGCCGTTTCCGTTCCTTGCGCAGACGAAGAATGTCCACGACCCTGTCTCGCAGCACATTTGGCTGCATTGATGAAAATGCGGTATTAGGCAGAACCTTTACGACCTTGACGATGTAATACCCGTTTCCCGCCTTGATCACCGGAGAGATCGATCCGGCGTTCACGCCGTAGACAGCATCTTCAAGTTCCGGCTCAGCATCGCCCCAAATGACAGTGGCCGTATCGCGGAATGCATGATAGGTTGAATCGATGCGCAGCGATTCGAAGTCGCGGGACGTTTTCCTTTGCTGCCTGATAAACCGCGCATCGTTTTCGTTCTCGAAGAACAAATAGGACGTCATCGGCATCAAGCGCGCGCGCGCCATGCCCCGGATGATCTCCACATCCGTCAGCTTCACCTTCGCGCTGATCTCCACCCTGTAGAGTTCATCTCTCGATAATTTTTTCCTGATCGTCATAAGCGATTGCTGCACGACGCTGTCGCGATCGAGTCCCCGCGCAATGGCGTTCTGTGCCAGGAGTTTTTCGGCGATCATCGAATACAGGAACTCGGCCTTGGCTGTTTCCATCTGGGACGGCCGGCGGCCGATTCCGGGCTGGAGTTCAAACCGATTGACAAATTCGCGTTCTGTGATGAAATTGTCGCCGACCTTCGCAATAAACGTTTCGCGCTGCTCCGGTTCCTTCGCGGCAAGCTGCATCGATGAGAGCAACAGGATGATCCCGATGCATAATATTTTTCTATTCATATGATTCATCGTCTGTCTACGGAAGTGTTCGAATACTATAATGTACAAAATTCTCACTTCGGAAATTGCAACTCATTCATTCATTCTCTACATTGAGGTCATCGATGCGTTGCGCTTATACCAAATCGGGAACCAGAAAGTTTTCTGCCGCATCAACACGCAAGGGGACGCGTCCGTCTTCGTCGTCGACCCGAATGTTCACCGCGGCAAAAATGCGCGAGTGACAGCTCTTCTTCATTAACTGAGTTCACTTCACGGTACGTATGATCTCACGGACAAAAAAAATTGTTTTCACACTCACCACGTTGATCATCGTGTTCGTCGTGCTCGCAGCCGCAGAATTATTCCTGCGCGTGTTCATTCCGTCTCTCGATACTCCTCTTGTGAACGAAGTCCGCGTGAACGGCAATCTCTCCTATGAAGTGAATCGGCAGTATCTGGGACAATACTTTCCTTCCGCATCCGCCGTCATTCCCGAATTCAAGCCGACCGTCTTCGCACAACATAAACCGGCCTCGACATTTCGGATCATCTGTCTGGGCAGCTCATCGATGTTCGGAACACCGTATCAATTCACCGCGAACATCCCATCGCTTGTGCGCAAACAGCTCAGGCACTCGAATCCCGGCAGGGAGATCGAAGTCATCAATTTCGCCGCTGCCGCTATCAACAGCAACGTCATTCTTGATATCGCAAGGCAGCTTCCCCAATTCGAGCCCGACCTCGTGCTCATCTATATGGGACACAATGAATTTTACGGTCCAGAGGGCGTCGGCGCATCATGGCTCGAAAAACATTGGGACGGCGCCATCACGATCAAATATGCGCTGCGAAAAGTTCGTCTCATCACGGCCGTCGAGCGGATGATCGCATCGTTTTCATCCGATGAGCATCAACCGATCGAACGGAATCTGATGAAACAGGTATCGCACGGGAATCTGATCCGTCTTCAGTCCGAGGAGTCCGATCGGATCTTCACTCGTTTCGACTCGAATCTTCGCCGCATCGTCTCGATCTTTTCGGACAGACGGATCCCCGTCATCCTGAGCGATCTCACGTCGAATCTCACGTTTCCGCCGTTTATGTACGATACGTCCTCTGTGCTTCGTTCGCACGGCGCCGATTTCACGCGGATCCGTGCCAAAATCGGACAACAAGACGATGCTCCGGCTCTCGATTATGCGCTCACTCTGTACCGGATCGACTCTCTGAATGCCGGTCTCAATTATCTGATCGGTTCCATTTACAGTGCGCGCAAACAGCCGGCTCTCGCCCGTCCGTATCTTGAACGCGCTCGCGACGAAGATCTGCTCAAGTTCAGGGCGCCGGGAAGGATCAATGACATTCTCAGGACTGTTGCGCGCGAACAGAGTCTTCCCATCATTTCAACGGATTCGTTATTCTTCGCACTGTCGTCTGGAAACATTCCTGGCAATGAACTGTTCAGAGAACACCTGCATCCGAATGCGCGCGGGTATTATGAAATTGCCACGTTGTATGTGCGTGCCATTCTCTCACATCAATATCTGAACCAGCCTTCGCCCTCCCGTCCGTTGTTAGATCCGTTCAATACGGACAGCCTTGCGATTCCCTGGCTCGATCTGGCCTATGGAGACCTCGCGGTGCGACAGTTGACGACACACTGGCCGTTTCAGGGATTCAAGGCAGTAATGGATCTTTCCGCAAATGAAGATCCGCTTCTGATGCGGATGGCCGAGGATGTGTACACATCCAAAACGTCGCTGAACGATGGAATTCTGCAGACGGCGGCCCGCTTCAGTGCGCTTCATCGCTATGCCGACGCACAGACATCGTATGCCGCGCTGATCGATCAGTACCCGGACAATTATTATCCCTATTATCTTTCGGCATCGTTATATAAGGAAGCCGGAGACATCAGTCGGGCCGTGCCGCAATACGAGGCCGCCATGCGTCGCAATCCCGATTATATTTTCGCGCCCATCGAGCTCGGACTCCTTGAAATAAGCGCGGGCAGATTCGGCGATGCAATCGGACACTTGTCGCATGCGCTCGATCTCGCACGGGCGCAGCATGTGTCGCCGCTTGTGAGTGCCACGATCTATTACGGCCTTGCAGCCGCGTACGTCAATCAGAGCGATACACCGCGCGCGTTGAGCAATGTGAAGGAAGCGGTCCGCCTCGCTCCGGATTACGAAGCGGCGCGATCGCTCTACAATCGATTGCAGACGCAGCGTTGAGGCGCAAGCGTGCCGTCTTCCCTGTTTGGCAACATAGCTCCTTGGTGCAGTTCATTCATTCGATGAAAACGGAGCGGATATTTCAATAATCAGCGTGGCAACCTGCCGGCAACAGAATTAAAAAAATCCTGTCTGCAATTTCTGCAGACAGGATTTTTTATTCATCGAACAGAAGCACGCTGCTGTCGTTACTTCATGAGCAGCATTTTTTTGACGCTGATGAAGTTGCCCGCGGAGATGCGATAGAAATACACGCCGCTGGACAATTTCGATGCATCGAATTCGGCGACATGCACACCGGCATTCATGTGGCCATTGATCAGTGTTGCAACCTGCTGGCCCACGATGTTAAACACGGTGAGCGTCACATCCGATTGGACAGGCAGGGCAAACTGGATCTTTGTCGACGGGTTGAACGGATTCGGATAGTTCTGATCCAATGCATACTTCACCGGAAGAACATTCTTGTTATCCGCAACCGCTGTCACGGCATTGTAATCCCATGCGCTGTAGAATTTCGGATTGATGCTTCCCCACGCAACATACAATGTCGCTGTCGGATTTGTGTCGTCGATGTTATCAAGGTGATTCAGACCGAATCCTGTTTCATTATCGCCGCCCCTGATGCCGTATTTTGACACCTTCCCGGCGTTGCTTCCGGCAGGATACGTGTATGTGACTGTGTATAACGTATCGCCAGCCTTCACATCGCCATGTGTTCCGTCATCCCACATTTTGCGTTTGCTCGTATCGGCCGCGAGATTGGCAGCATCCCACGGAGCCCAATCGGACACGGGATAAACTGTGGGCAGGTTTGTCGCGGGACCGTTGATGCCGACGCCCCATTTTTTGATGCTGTCTGCCACCACCACATCGCTTGTGCCCTGACCGTCTTTCAGCACCGTGCCGGCCTTCACCTGCGCATATGCCGGACGCAGATCGAGCACCCACTTCACAGTCACCGCCTGTTTCAACGGAGTCTGGCTCGGGAATCTCGGCTGACGGCGCGCGATGCTCGTTCCGACGACGTTGTCACTGACTGTAAATTTCTTCGACGCGACGCTCACCTGGCGGCGTTCCTGCTCTGCCGACGACGTGCCTGTGTAATCGAAGTTGAAATAATATTCGCGGACATCAACTCCGTTTTTGATCAGATAATACTGATAGTCCAACGGCTTGTTGACAGCCGTGATGATCGTATCCGTTACTGTGTAGAGCGTGCCGATTGATAATTTCAACGTCTTGCGTCGCGAGGGTTCGACGGCGGAACCGAAGTATCCGCTTTCCACGACGACGGTATCACCCTGGCTGAATCCCTTCGTGTTTGTGGCCGTCTTCATGTCGACGTTGAACGTGACGATGCACGTATCGCCATTGACGCGGGGAATCGGCTGATCGTTGTTGAAATACACATAGGCCAGCGTCGTGTCCTTCTGACCGATCGGAACTTTAAACGAGCGATTTGGTTTGCCGCCCGCCAATTCGTCACGTCCCCAGTTGTACCCGAGCAGGTATTTATACTGCACTTCTTTGCCGGCTGGGAATGACGCTTTCGGGAATCGCAGACGTCCGGAGAAGAAATTGGGATTTTTCTCCTGTTTCAGATAAAATGAGATTCCCCAATCCAGATCGTTGCCGCCGCCGCCATCACCGCGCACTGCAACTGAATCCTTGTCTTTCGCGGTCCAGCCGAATGCTGCATTTTCCATGACCACTTTCATATTCACGCGGAACCAGACGCTGAACGAATCGGCAGACGTCGGCCGATAGGGTTTCCAATAATCGACCTGCTTGGTTCCCGTCGCGTTATAAAACATGATCGGAAGAGTCGTATCCGACGCGCCGACGATCAGTGTATGATCATCGCCGTCTTCCCATCCGCCGTTTGCACGATACTTGAATTTCACCGTATCGCCCTTAATGAGCGAGACCTGGCCTTGCCAATAATCGCCGCCGACATTCGTCAACATGACACCGTCATTCCATGGACCCAGTTGTGTGGCGCTTCCGGTTACAGCAACTTTCGATGTTGCGTTGATCGTATCCGAGATCGTAGCGGTGTTTACGATGAACGTGACCTTCGTTTGCGCTACCGAGACAGTCGATATCATTCCCGTCAGGAATAATACCGACATAAGAATGAGAAGTTGTTTTTTCATAAGTAACCCCGAATTGTATGAGATTTAGTTAGACTGCACGAATTACTTGCGATTGCAGCGTTGTTGTATACTAGTCGGTTCTGAAGCACCTCCTTTCACAAGGTTCAGTGAGTGTAAGTGAAAATTCATTACTTGATTTGAAATGTATGTCCTGTCAAAAACTGAGTGCTACTTCGATGGTGTTGAGATTGCCAAACAGACCGAATTTCGTATACGCATAGTTGACTTCGAGCGCCATGAATCCCTCGGCCGAATATTTCAACCCGGCGCCGAGCGTGAGGCCGTCCTGTTGGACGTTGCGGTTCAGCACTGATTCATTCGAGAAGAGCGCCTTATATCCGCCGCGGACGAATAGCATATTCCGCCATCCGATTTCACCTCCCACATTCACCGACTCCGTGTTGTCGCTCGGCCGGAGCGCGTCGACGGCCACTGTCGCGCTCATTTCATCGTTCTTGACGACGTCCATCGCCAGGCCGACGCGAAACAGCAGCGGCATCGGCCACGAATCGACTTTCAAATTGCCAACAAGCGTTTTGTTCGATCCGGCGTGAGTCGGATCGATATCGGTGGGCGTGAGAAGATCTCTTCCCGAGAGCGTTAGATCGCCGCCAAAATTCGACATCGACATGCCGAGCCGCATCCCATGGAAGTCCGTCACATACAATAGTCCCATATCGAATGTGACGCTGCTTGCGGTTTCATTATAAATCCGCTGCGACACATATTTCACCGTGGCGCCCATCGAAAACCGGTCGCTCAACTGGCGGCTGTACGACAGGCCCGCAGCAATGTCGGCGGCCGACCACCGGTCGCCAGTTCCTTCAGGATTGTCCACCGTCGTCACCTCGTCCTCCCCATAATCGAGTTGTGTCAACGTCAATCCGAGGGCGTTATCCCCCAGCTGTATCATTAATCCAAACCAGCGGAATTTAGTTCCTGCCAGCCATTCCGAATTTGTAAACACGAATTCGGATTTTTTCGCCTGGACAAACGCGCCGGGATTCCAATAAATTCCCGTGACGTCGTCGTTCGAGGCGACGAACGCGCTGCCCATCGCAATGGCCTTGGCGCCGACCGAGTTGCCAAGGAATTGCGCGGCTGTCGTGCCGACTTTCGATTGGGCCATCACTGACGATTGAACCATGATCGCAATCATCAGTGCGCCGATGTGTATTTGTTCTCGTAGTCTTTTCATAGGACGCATACTCACATTATTTTATGATTGCAAGTTTTCCTGTTTGAGTTCCAGCCGGTGATTCGACGACATAAAAATAGACACCGAATGCCACATCGAGATTTTCTTTTGTCTTGAGGTTCCACGAAACCGAACCGTTCTCGATCGTGCCGTCCTGGTACAGCGTAATCACATGGTCGCCGCGCGACGTGAACACTTTGATCGTCGCATGCGCCGGCAAATGAGTAAAGTCCACCTTCCGTGTGCCGCGTCCGCTCGTCACACCGGGATTCAGCGGAAGCTCGAATGACGATGCGGTGACATAAGGATTCGGCACCACTTTTACATGAAGACCGTTTTCTCTCACCGCCTGCAGATCCGCTTTCGGCAGATCCGTTTTCAATGAGAATTGATCGGAGCTGTTGAACGGTTTCAACAACTTCACCGTGAGCTTATCGCCTCCCTTGAGCTGATAACCGTCGGGATCGCCAAAGAACATCGTCCACGTCGGAACGTACCGGCCGTTTGGTCCGAGCTCGCGGAAAATGATCTGTGTGCCGACGGCAAGGATACTGTCCGGATCCGAGCTGTAGTAATTGAATTTGATCTGTCTGTTCTCGGTTGTATTGAAGATCTTGAAATGCACCGGGATGGGCGTGCCGATTTCAGGGAAATCTTCATCGGCCATCGACGTATCAACGAATGTGTTGAAGAATTGAATCTCGTAATCGCTCGGCTTGCGAATCAATTTCATTCGTCCCGAAAGAATATCCACACCCTGCATCGAGAATCCGCGTTGGAACGACGGCCCTGTCCACAACGATGTGTTTCTGTCGACGACTGTCGACCAGTCATTGGCGAAGACCAACTGGATGCCGTCGAACACATCGGTATCCTTCGGCCGCTCACTCGTCGTGGGCGAGTTTTGAATGTACGGGCTGCGCCAGACAGGATAATACTGGTACGAAGCCGTGTACAATCCGCTCGGCAGACTTCCGTGTGTCGTCCCCTTGATTGTGCCGCGAAGCGGATCGAACACGTATGACGACGTCGGCATCACAGCCCCGGCCGCATTCTTGATGACGATTGTTGCGGGATCCTGGTTCTTCTTCTGCAGCGTCACGACCGACGTGTCCGTCGAGAAGAACTGCTCTGCCTGCGGTGTCTGATCTTTCACATTATAGAATGATGTGACTCGGCCCCATTCGGTCGAATCGGCATCATCCATAATGCCGTTGCCATTGTTGTCGAGTCCGTCGTTCTGCGTATCAAAGAACGATACTCCGTATGTGTGGCCGGTCAATCGCGTCTGATCGACGATTGAATAGTTGATGGTTCCGCTTGCCACGCCTGCCGTATGTGTGAGCAGTGATGCATCGGCAGCGGGAACATATCCCGCTGCTTTCGCATTCGGCACAACCACCGCCACATTGTAATCGTGTGTGATCTCGCCATTCGACGCGATCGAGATGTAGATCGCATTTTCCTTGGGATATAATCCGATCGCTTCGTTCCCTTTGTCGTACGCGACGAGGGCGTAAAAATACCGGCGTCCGTTCTGCACGTCCGTATCGACGTATGAATGCACGAGTCCCGTATCAGTTCCCATGTTGTACGACAATCCGCCGGATTGCTGGAAGGCAATGCTCGAACTCTGGAAATAGCCTTTAACGCCATCGACGAGATCGAATGTGGCAAGCGGTTTGAAGCGCTTCGGCACGCCTTCAATATCGGTGATCACTTTAATGTCGCTGAAGTTCGGATCTGTTGATTTATAAATCTTATATCCTTCGAAATCCTTTATCAGCAGCACCGGATCGACCGATTCTTCGGCGATGCGATCCCAATACAGCGTCACCTCGCCGTCGCCCGGTACCGCCGTAAGGTGCGGTTTGTCGGGAGGAAGCGGGAATTGATAATTCGCATCGTAAATCTGCTGGACTGTTTTCTTGTTCTTCAGCAGGTCCGCGATATCGGCATCGGGCCACGCTCCGCCGTATCCTCCGCCGTAGACGAGCGCCAGCGAGAATCGTTCAGTGCTCTTTGCAAGGAGCGGAAAATATCCCGATCCGTAAATGAAATCGCCGTCTTCTCCTCCCACCGGTCTGTTGTTTTGAATGGTTTTCGGAACATCGAAGAATCCCGGCGACAGGTTCTTCCACATTTCCTCGTCGGAGCTCAGATTGACATTGCGCGACGGCGTGAAATAATAGAAGTTCGTCAGACCGAGCTGATCAGATTCCTTCACATCGGTTTTGTCGATATGGGGCTCGCCCGGAAGTCCGGTGTCGAATCCGTTTGCATCGAATCCGGATGTGGGAAGTCCGTCGCCTTCTCCGAAGTCGCCTGTTCCCGCGATCCCGTCGCGACCCACATCGTCGAATTTGAAATTCCAGTCGTTGTTATTGTCGATTCCGTCGAACCGTTTTTCATCGATCATGCTGTACGGACTCGTTCCCGAATTTTTCAGATAGTCGATATAGTGCACGATATGCGGCACGTCGAGCAGCGTGATCGGAGGAAGATCGCGCGTGCGTTTGACGGCGCGGAAATGCAGATACTGGTTCTCGTCAATCAGTCCGTTGTAGTTATTGTCAACGCCGTCGTACGCATTCGGATTAATATAGATGGAGTCGAGGCCGTTGACCTTGACAGTCATTGCATTTCCCTCTCTTACGTACGTCGGCCGCTTCGGATAAATCCATGTGGTGTTGCCGCGAGTCGGGATGATCACCGAATCGACGTTGGGCACCGTGTATGACGAACGCGTGTAGTCGTTATTGATGATCGTCACGACCTTACCCACGGTGATCGCCGTCGAATCGGTAAACATCGACTCCGTGAACTTCGGAGCGGTTCTGCCGATCGATGACGAATCGGCGTCGCCGTCGTTATCGATCCCGTCGAACGGATTGCCCGGACTTTCAAGGAATGCGTATCCGACCATGCCCACCTTGCCGACCCATAACGGATTGCGGCTCGGTCCGCCGTGCTTGAAATCTCCGGTATACGTCAAATTATTATAGACATCGTAGAACGACCAATCGTCGTTCGACTCGTTCGGCGAATCGTCCGTGCCCGTGACGCCGACGTACGTCCCGACGAGAAATCCGAAGACCGCGTTATTGTAATTCGTCGTTCCGGTATTGGCGATGTCGTACAGCCAGAAGATGTTATCCTTCGCCAGAAAGTCGTTCCATTGAAGGGCGCGCGCGCGGATCTCGAGCGCCATGCCATTTCGTGACGGATTCAGTGAATCGGGTTTAAAGGCGACTCCGAGAATATTTTTGTTGGCGACATTAAAATGATAATCGTTGTTGTCGTCCATCACGAAATACGTTTCCATATCCGCGCTGATGCGTTTGCCGAAATATCCGTTCCACGATCCTTTCCATCCCGGATCTTTGATGTCGTTCAATTTATCGGGCCAGAAGGGAGGCCATGAATTCTTGTCTGTGCTGAGGGCGATCTTTCCCTGTTTCGGATTGTCATATCCTCCGACGGGCTCCATCGCCCAGGGCGTTTGCGTCTGCGGATCGCGATCCGGCGCAACGGTCGGCCGGTCCACCGGACTCGTGAGGACGGAGTGAAACTTTGTCCCCTTCCAGTTGATCTCGGCGCCCACCAACGGCGACACATCGCCCAGATATCCGTTGTTGTCGTTTTTCCATGCGCCGCGGGGACCGCCACTCGCCGGCTGGCCGATGACGCCCCAGTTCCCGAAGACGGTCCGCACGTCATTGCCGTTCATCACAGCCGATTTCCTGTATTGCCGGCCGCTGTCTCCGAACAGGGAACCCGTGACGACAAGTGTGATACAAAGGATGCTGCAGAGTATGGTTGTGTTTTTCATAGTGGTTAAAACTCCAGATTGATGCCGAATTCAATGCGTCGGGGTTCAGAATAAAATGTCGGATTCCGGAACCATTGATCAACAGTGTTGATGCGTTGAGCCGGATTCGATTTCAGCGCAATTGCCTCATCGGTCGTAAAGTCCGCACTGCCGGTGTCGTTGTACACATTGGTTTGATTACGGATATCGAGGATGTTGAAGATGCGCGCAAAGAGTACGCACCGTGTTGATGCGACGGCGGTGAATTCATAATAGGCGCGGACATCGACATTGAAAAATTCAGGCTTCAGCTGGCTGTTCGTGAGCAGCGACGAAACATCCTTCGACTTGCGCGGCGTGTACGGCGTGCCCGAACCGTATTGGCCGATCGAGCTCACACCCCATCCCGGCCCGGTATAGGCGACTGAAACATTCAACGTGTGCCGCTGATCCCATCCGAGCGGAGTCACCTGTACATCCGGCTGCGCGCCGCCGGCGACCGCATTCCGCGCTTCGGCGGGATCCGATGCGCTGCCCCGGGCGATTTGGAATGTATAATCCGCCTTGAGATTCAGTGAATTTGAAAATCTCTTTTCAGCCGTAATGATGATGCCCTTGACGAATCCGAAATCGCTGTTCGTATATTTGCTGTAGCGCGATGCGCCGCCGAAAACGACGATTTCATCGCCCTGCGTTCCTGTGAGGCCGCGAATGTCGCGCACATATGCCGTGATGTCGGTCGAGATATCGTCGCTCAGCTGCATCTGTACGCCGAGTTCCGAACTGATCGTTTCTTCCGGTTCCAGGTCCGCATTGCCGATCACCCCCTGATTGCCGGTGCCGAGACCGATCTTGAAATCCGGATTTTCATACAGCCGTTCGAATCGCGGGATCTGGAAAAAATGTCCATAGGAAAAATGGACGACTCCGCGATCGGTGACCGGGAATGAAACGCCGAGACGCGGACTCACCTTTGACTTTGCCGTGGCTTTCTTGTACCAATATGCGCGACGATCGGCCACTGTCTTGTTTGGCTCGCCCGGATCCTGCTGACCGTTGCCGTTTGTGTCGAAGAAAATGTTCTCCGGCTTGATTGGCGCATAGATGCTCGGATCGGTCGGATCGACGAGGACGACGCCGTCGGGTTGGAAATAGTCGTATCGGACGCCGATGTTCACGATGATTTCTTTGAACTCCATCTTGTCCTGGATATAGCCCGAAAGTTCGACCGGATTATGGTGATAATAATCGTGCGATCCCGACGACACATCGAGAATCTCAGTGGTGATGAACGGACTTCCCGTTGCAAAATTGAGGTCGCTTTGCGAATTGATCGGTTGCAGCGTCAGATTGTCGTATTTCAAATCATGTCTTCTGAATTCGATGCCGGCTTTCACAAGATTTGTCGTATTCATCTGACTCGAGACATCGAGCTTTGCAAGCATCGTTTGTGTAGTCCGATTAAACCGATTGAGATCCGTGCCGCCGCTCAGGAAGCTGTACGCATCCTGCGTCTGCAGCAGACGCGGATGCGTATAGCGTGTATCGTACGGATTCTTATAGAGATAGTACTTGAAATTTTTATCGAGATACGATCCGCCGAGCGTATAGAACGTGCTGGAACTCAGCGTGTGCGACAGCTGAAAGATGAACGTCTGGCTCGTCGTGTAATTGTTCCCGATGCCGTTCGGATCGTAAAAATAAATTCTATCATATGCCTTCGCGATATTGTAATCGTAGATGAAGTTTCCGGTGAGTTTCAGGAGCGGTGAAATGCGCCAGGTTAATTTCCCCTGGCCGTAATAGCGTTCGCTGTTGTTCATCGAAACAACAGAGCTGTCGCCTTTGCCTGATTGGTCCCGGTAGAGGTGGAACGTATTTGCACTGTCGACGTATGCGATGTTGCTCGGATTGAATCGGTTGAAGCCCTTACGCCATCCGTCGAAATAAATATACCGCGCATTGGCGAAGAATGTGAGCGCCTCGCCCAACACGGGTCCGCTCAGGTTGCCTTCGATGTTGCGGATATGCACGGGATTAAATTTTAAACCGGGAAACAAATCCGTTGCATTGGTAAGATAATCGCCACCATAGATCCCAAATCCGCCCGTGAATTTCGGGCCGCCTTCTTTCGTCGCGATATTCACGATGCCCGACATCGCCTGCCCGTATTCGGCGTTGAATGCGCCGGACACGAGCTGCATTTCCTGGACAAGACTTTTATTCACTTCAACGACCTGGCCGCCATCGAACGCGTCGGTCACCGGCACGCCGTCGATCCAATATGCAACTTCGCCCGATCGTCCGCCGCGCAGACTTCCGGCCACGAATCCTGCCTGCAGCGCAAGCACCTGTCCGATTTCAGTGACCGGCAGCGCCTGAATCTGGTCGCCTTCGACGATCGCCGTTTTGGCCGTGAGGTCTTTCTGCACGAGCGGCCGCTCTGCGACGATTGTGACTTCCTTGCCTTCGAGCACTTCTTCGCTCAGCTTCAGATCGATGCGCGTCGTCAGATCGATGTTCACTTTGACGTTCGTTTGCGTGATGGATGCGAATCCGATCGACGAGGCCTTGAGCGTGTATGTTCCCGGCTGGATATTGTTGATGAAATAATTTCCTTCAAAATCCGTTGAGGCACCGAATGAAGTGCCGACCAGGATGATCGTCACGCCGGGAAGCGGTTCTCCGGATTTGCCGTCGACCACCTTGCCCGCAATTTTCCCGGTTGTCCCGCCCAAGAGTGCGGTATAACTCAGCGCCGCCAGAAGCAAGACCTTGTAGAACTTATTCATAAAATGTACTCCCGTAGATGAGTAGTGTGAAAGTGCCTGAACAAATCAATGTCTTTCGATCACCCGATTGACGAACCGGTCTGCTCTTCAAATTGCGAATATTCCTTGTTGCCGCCGCAGGTCTCGCGCACGACGAGCGCCGGCGTAAAGCTTTCGAGCGTCGGCGGATCGTTCGGAGACTGGATGCGGTGAATGATCTTGCGTATGGCGAGTTCTCCCATTTCGTACATGGGCTGATGCATCGTCGTCAGATGAAAATGCTGCGCGAGTTCGATGTCGTCGTATCCGACCACGGCGATGTCGTGCGGCGCCGACATGCCTTTCTCTTCCATCGCGCTCAGCACGCCGATCGCCTGCACATCGCTCGAGACGAACACGGCGGTCGGATGCGGCTGTGCCGTTTCAAGCAGTTCCTTCATGGCAAGATAGCCGGCGTTCTTGTTGAAGCCGTCCTGTTTCTCGTTCGAGCTCGAGACCACATATTCGGTGGGCAGCGCGATGCCGCTTTGTTCGAGCGCGTCCCTGAATCCGCGGAACCGTTCCTGCGCCGGCATGCTGCGCATGTTTGCGTTGATCATCCCGATCTTTTTATGGCCGAGGTGCACAAGGTGCAGCGCCGCCTGAAATGCGCCTTCGTAATTCTTCACCTGGATCGAATCGAATTCGGGCCTGTATGTGTCGACAAGCACGATCGGGATTTTCTGTTCGCTGATGAGCTTCGTATATTTGTCGGAGAGCGTCATCGACACGAACAACATGCCGTCGACTCTGCCCTTCTTCAATCCGCGTTTCAGGAACTCGCCGATCTGTGTCGTGTTGTTCACGCCATGCAGCAGGATGTCGTATCCGGTTTCCGCGAGCGTGTCCTGCATTCCCTTCAGCACTTCGATGGAGAAATAATTTGTGAAGAATGGGATGATGACAGAAAGCGTGTATGCATGCTTACGCGCCAACGCCTGTGCCGAGGCATGAGGCTGGTAGCGCATCCGTTCGGCGATTGCGAGAATTCGTGCGCGCGTTTCTTCGGCCACGTTCGGGCGGTTGTTGAAGACGCGTGAGACGGTACCGATTCCGACTTTGGCCTCGCGTGCGATGTCGTAGATTGTGATGGGCACTGTATATTGTATGTGAAGTTCAGTTAATAAGAAATGGAAGGGTTTCCAATTCAGTGCGACAACAAGACATGATCGATTGTCTCCGTGCTCCCTTTAAGGTGACGATAGGAAATGGAAGACAATTCCGTGGAAGGGTCTCCCTCTTGTGTGATGGAAGTGATGTTCTGGTTCCATAAGATGACTGTCTTTAACCATCTATCAAAATCCGTGGAAGGGTTTCCATAAAAATAGACGAATTTGTACTGAGAGTCAAGTATAAAAATTCATTATTTTTTTCCTCCCCGGACGTGGAACCCCTTCCGGTTTCTCCCGTCTCTATACATACGCACCCCGGATGGTGTGCAGATCAGGATATCCTGTGTCAGGGTCCCTGTTTTTTTCGGCATTCCCCTCCCAAACGGTTGACACTCTCCTCTTTCGTGCGTAATTTTGTGCTACACATTTCTTCCGGAGGAAATTTTCCAATGACTGTCCTGATCGCCGATTCTCTGCCTCAACATTATGTCGACGCCGTTTCTTCTCTGGGCGTCAGTGTGCGCTATCAACCCAAACTGAAATCCGAGGAACTTGCTTCCGCCATCGGCGATGCGGGCATCCTCGTGGTCCGTTCCACGGAAGTCAATTCCGAGTGCATCTCGAACGCCGCCAATCTCTCGCTCATTATCCGGGCCGGCGCCGGCGTGAATACGATCGATATGAAAGCCGCCAATGCGCGCGGCATTTATGTGTCGAACTGCCCCGGCAAAAATTCGATCGCCGTGGCAGAGCTCACCATGGGATTGCTCCTGGCGATCGACAGACGGATCGTCGAGAATGTCAACGACCTCCGCGCCGGCGCCTGGAACAAGACTGAATATTCGAAAGCTGACGGACTCTACGGAAAGACAATCGGCATCATCGGCATGGGACAAATCGGCAAGGAAGTCGTGGCGCGCGCCCGCGCCTTCGGCCTCCGCGTGGTCGCGTATTCGCGATCGCTCCGGCCCGAAAAAGCAGAAGCGCTCGACGCCGCCTTCGCCCCCTCGATCGAAACACTCGTGTCCCAATGCGACATCATCTCAATCCACCTCGCTCTCACTCCGGAAACCAAACAGATCATCAGCCGCGACATCATCGCCCGCATGCGCCACGGCGCGATCGTTCTGAACACCTCGCGCTGGGAAGTGATCGACGAGGAAGCGCTGTACGATGCAGCGGCCGCCGGAAAGATCCGCGTCGGCGCCGACGTGTTCTCGGGAGAGCCCGAAGACAAGTCCACGACGTTTACGAACAAACTCGGCTCGCTCCCCACTGTCTACGGCACGCATCACATCGGCGCCTCGACCGAGCAGGCGCAGAATGCAGTGGCGGCCGAGGTCGTCACAATCATCAAGGAATACAAGGAACTCGGCACGGTCCGCAACTGGGTCAATCGCGCCAAGACGACGGCCGCCAAATGGCAGCTCGTCGTGCGCCACTACGACAAACCCGGCGTGCTTGCCAATGTGCTCGAGCAGCTGAAAAGCGCACACATCAACGTCCAGGAAATCGAGAATGTGATCTTCGAGGGACAACAGACGGCATGCTGCACGCTCAAGCTCGACGCAGAGCCAAGCATTGAAACCGTCGCACGCATTCAGAATAAAAATGACGAAGTCATTCAGGCTTCGATGGTCGCACTTTAAGGGGGGACTCGATATGAAATCATACACGCTGTCACTCGCGGCGGCACTGCTCTTCTGTGCAGTGTGGACCGCGTCTGCGTTTGCTCAGACCGATGAAGCGCGACGCATGCCTGATCAGGAGGAGGCCAGGATGATGCGCGGCCAGGATGAAATCGTGTCGTTTGATCCCGTCTATCGTGCTGTCGACAGCGACCCGGCCACGGTCGACATTCTCTTCCGCGTTCGACACGACTTCCTCGTCTTCGCGCGCTCGCTCAAGACCGCGGCATTCGAGGCCGAGGCGGAAGTGACTGTCGAAATTCTCGACTCGGCGGGCGTGTCTTCCGTCGCGCGAAGTATCCACACACTCACGCTTTCATCGAGCGATAATGCTCAAACGTATTTGCGCCGTTCGTTCGAGCAGGGGTTTGTCTCGTTCCGATTGAAACCGGGACGATATCTTGCGCTCTGCATTGTGACGGATAAGGAATCGGCGCACAAGCAATTCACACGACGCATCCCCATCAGGATCCCGCATGCGCGCCTCGCGTCATCATCGCTCATCCTGGCGCGGTCGGTCGATCCGTCGGGCGTCACGCCATCGAACTTCGGCGGCAATGTCGAATTCCATCATCCGGTCTATGCCGTCGTGGCGCTTCCATCGCGCGTCCAATCGATCAAAGCGACGTATTCGCTCGATGAAATGAAAATGGACGACGAGGAACGGACGACAGTGCAGAAAGACACGACGGTACAGCTGACCGTCTATACGCACACGACGATTGTTCCCGCTGCCGATTCGGCGCGCGGTATCCTCTATCGCTTCACACCCGACACATCGCACAACATCGCAGTGCTCTCACTGAACGGCGAGCGGCTTGCGCAGGGACGGCACATGCTGCACGTCGCATTCGATGCGCAGGGAGACACCGCGACCATGATGCTGCCGTTCACCGTACGCTGGATCGACATGCCCCAGTCGCTCCGCGATCTTGATTTCGCCACATCGGCCATGAAGTACATCACCACCGAGGAAGAGTACGACAAGCTCACGAGCGGACGCGCGTCGAAACGCATTGACGCATTCATGGAATTCTGGAAAAAACGCGACCCGACGCCGGAGACTGCCTATAACGAACAACTCGCTGAATACTTCAGAAGAGTCGACTATGCGGCACAGAATTTCAGGACGCTCAAGGAGGAAAACGGCGTCTTCACCGATCGCGGAAAAATTTTCATTCTTTATGGAACTCCCGCAAAGACGGAACGCCAACTCTCGCCGACCAATGCGCCGCGTGAGGTATGGAGCTATCCTTCACTCAGGAAATTATTCACGTTCGAAGATTCAAGCAGGCAGGGCAATTACAAACTTATTAAAACGGACACTCAATGAAATGTACACTCGCACTCACGGTCGGAGATTTTAACGGCATCGGACCAGAGATCATTCTGAAAAGCATCACGCATCCATCATTCGACAAGGACATCCAGCCGGTGCTCCTTGGCTCGGCCGATGTGTTTGACTATTACGCGCAGCTGCTGAAACTTCCACTCACATTCCAACGCGTCGACGCCGTACCCGCGAAACCGGATCCGTCATCGATCCCCGTCATCGACACGTTTCCCGTGACGCTCAAGAACATCCAAATCGGAAAGATCGCACCCGATGCCGGCAAATGCGCCGGCACCGCGATCGAACGCGCCGTCCAGCTCTGCCTCAAAGGCGAGGTCGACGCGATGGTGACCGCTCCTGTCTCGAAGGAATCGCTTCATTATGCGGGATATAATTTCCCCGGTCAGACCGAAATGCTCGCCATGCTCAGCCGCTCGTCGCGTGTGACAATGATGCTCATGGCAAAGTCCGTCCGCATCGGCCTCGTGACGATCCATCTTCCGATCGCCGATGTGGCGCAGAACATTTTCCAGGAACGCATCGTCGAAAAGCTCGAGACGATCAACGAATCGCTCACCATCGATTTCGGCATAGAGAAACCGATAATCGCCGTGCTCGGGCTTAATCCGCATGCGGGCGAAAACGGGTCGATCGGCCGCGAGGAAAAGGACATCATCATTCCGGCGATTGCAAAAGCGCGCATCAAGGGAATCGGCGTCGAGGGACCGTTTGCGGCCGACGGATTTTTCGGCACGAAGAAGGAAAAGAAATTCGACGCGGTGCTCGCCATGTATCATGATCAGGGACTGATCCCCCTGAAAATGTCAGGCTTCCACGACGGCGTGAATTATTCGGCTGGACTGAAGATCATCCGCACATCGCCCGACCATGGGACGGCGTTCGATCTCGCCGGCAAAGGCAAGGCCAATCCACAGAGCATGCTTGCCGCCATCACAACCGCAAGCACGATCATCTCGAACAGAAAGAACAACCCGCATGGTTCAACTCTATAATGTGACCGCCGGCTTCGACAAGCACATCGTCTTCGACGGCATTTCCCTCGATGTGAATACGGGCGAGTTTATCTCGGTGGTGGGCGCCTCGGGCACCGGCAAGAGCACACTGCTGCGGTTGATTTACATGGACCTGTTGCCGAAGAAGGGGCTCGTCCGTGTCGGCGACTATTCGTCGGATACGATCACCCGTCGGCAGATTCCCTATCTGCGCCGAAAACTCGGCATCGTCTTTCAGGATTTTAAATTGCTCGAGGACCGATCCGCATTCGACAATATCGCGTTCGCGCTTCAGGTGACCGGCGCGAAGAACGCCGACATCACCAGGAAAGTGACTGCCGTGATGGGACGCGTGGGATTGAGTCACAGACGCAACGCCATGCCGCGCCAGCTCTCAGGCGGCGAGCAGCAGCGCATTGCGATTGCGCGCGCGCTTGTGAACGAGCCGTTCATCCTGCTCGCCGACGAGCCCACGGGCAATCTCGACCCGCTCACGGCGTACGACATCCTGCGACTGCTCATCGACATCAATGCGCAGGGTACGGCGGTGATCATGACAACGCACAATTACGAGCTCGTGAGAAAATCGAAGGGACGGATCGTCCAGTTGAAGGATAAGAAAGCGTCCGAAGTGCAGCTGAAAGCGTGACCGGGAGATCGATCATTGCTTCACTTCGGCGATGGCCTCGACGCGCTTCACATCGCTGCTGTCTCGCATGAGCGCGCGCTCGATCCCCGCGCGCAGTGTCATCACCGACATCGGACAACGCGCGCATGCGCCGATCAGTTTAACTTCGACGATGCCGTCCTCGCGCACACGCACAAGTTCCACATCCCCTCCGTCCTCCTGAAGAAAATGGCGTATGCCGTCAAGCGAACGGCGCACCTGGTCTGTTACCGATTCAATATTCATAGTCGTTGCGATGTCCGGATGAGAAGTGAACGGCGATCATGAATTCAACGAGATCTCGAGTTCGGGCGATGATGCAAGCGACAGGTTGCAGATACTGACCTGCGCCGCAAGCTTCCGCGCAATGTCCATGATGGTCATGGCCTGCGGACTCTCGGGTTCCGATTCAACGAGCGGACGTCCGATGTCTCCGCCGAGACGCAGCTTCGTGTCGATTGGAATCTCTCCAAGAAACGGAATTTTCATTTCTTCCGCAACACGGTGTCCGCCGCCCGCGTCGAAAATATTCTCCCGGTCGCCGCAATGCGAGCAGATGAAGTAACTCATGTTCTCGATCAGTCCGAGCAGCGGCACGTTCACCTTCTGGAACATGGCCATGCCTTTGCGCGCGTCGGCAAGCGAGATCTCCTGGGGCGTGGTGACGATGACCGCGCCGGTGAGCGGGATCTGTTGAACGAGCGTCAATTGAATATCGCCCGTGCCCGGAGGAAGATCGAAGATGAGGTAATCGAGCTCGCCCCAGTCGACGTCTGAAATGAACTGCTTCACCGCGCCGCTCGCCATGGGGCCGCGCCAGATCACCGCCTGGCTCGGATCGACGAGGAAGCCGATCGACATCACCTTCACGCCGTATTTCTCGAGCGGGATCAGATGATTGTCATGGAGCCGGGGCCTGTCCGTGATGTTCATCATGAGCGGAATGCTGGGTCCGTAAATATCACAGTCGATGAGTCCCACACGCGCGCCTTCCTTCGCAAGCGCGACGGCAAGATTCACCGCGACTGTCGACTTTCCGACGCCGCCCTTGCCGCTCGCCACAGCGATCGTATTGCGCACGCCGTAGAGCACTTTTGGCGTCGGCACCGCCTGGCGTGATGCCACGTTCGACGTCATCTGTATTGCGACACTTCCTGTGGTGAGCGTCCGCACGGCCGCCTCGGCCTGCTTTTTCAGATCGTCCTTCACCGGACAGGCCGGCGTCGTGAGCTCGATGTCGAGCGACACATCGGCGCCGCTGATGACGATGTTTTTCACGAATCCGAGTGCAACGATATTTTTATGAAGATCGGGATCATGGACGGTCTTTAACACTTCGAGGATATTTTCCTGGGTCAGAGTTTTCATTCTGGTAGTAAGTTGAGACATGAAGAAATATTACGCTTCACTGTGCACAATCACGGCGAGCGCATGTACTTGTTGATGCGGGCGATCTGCCGCATTATTGATTGATCGTTTTTTCGGGCAACATGCCGCGGATCCACTGCGTTTGCGGCACCACCATCGGTACGGCGAGGATCCGCCCGCCGAATCCGATCGTGCGCCATGTGACCATGCTTGTGGTGGTCGTGCTGACACTCCGAAGCTTTGCAGTGTCCATGGTGACGTTGTATTTTCGTCCGAGCGCCCCGAGGTAGTTGTTGAGGGTCTGTTGCTTCCTCTCATCTAACAACTTCCTGCGTATATTTAGTTTCACCGCCGCATCGATCTCGTCGTCTCCCACGGCAACAGTGTCTGTGACGGCTTTCATGAGCAGCCGGCTTCGGCGACTGTCCATCCAGACGTTCACATCGTGGCGCACATTCTCTGATTGTTGATAATTCCGCTTCATTCCTTCGCGCGCAACCAATTCATTCTGCACGACCGTCTTGATGTTGTTGTTGACGATCGTGAATACGGTCCTGGGCTTCAGCGATGGAAACACGATCGTCGTATATTTCAACCCGTTGATCACCGCGCCGAGCGACAGATCGCCCGTTTCGGTTGCGATCATCTTCTGAGCGAGGCGCGGACCGATCTCCTCTTCCAGCCGTTCGAGATCCGCAACGTCGATCTGGAAGAAATTCTTTTTTACATGATTCGCCGAATCGCTCTTGATG
>DATGXR010000256.1:0-2142 GCA_035298825.1 Bacteroidota bacterium | reverse complement strand
ATGATCCATCATGGTGTCGGCCGCGAGCGCGGCACTTCCTTCGAACGAGCGGCGCGCGCGCACGATCTTGTCGTGTCGACATATACGCTTTTGCAGCGGGACCTTGAGCATCTCAATGCCGTCGAGTGGGCGGGCGTCGTCCTTGACGAAGCGCAGAACATCAAGAATGCGGGCGCGAAACAATCGTATGCCGCTCGTTCGGTGAAGGCCGGATATAAAATTGCACTGACAGGCACGCCCGTCGAAAACTCGGTGGGCGATCTCTGGTCGATCATGGAATTTCTGAATCCGGGTTTTCTCGGCACGCAGGCGGAATTCAAACGCCGGTTTTTCATTCCCATACAAACCGGACAGGATCCGACGGCACTCGATCGGCTGAAGAAGCTGACATCGCCGTTCATTCTCCGCCGAGTGAAAACCGATCGGACAATCATCACAGATCTTCCGGAAAAAATGGAGATGAAGGTGTATTGTCCGTTGACAAAGGAACAGGCGTCGCTCTACGCGTCGGTCGTGCGGACGCTGGAAACGTCGCTCGAGGAAGCCGAAGGGATCAGCCGCAAGGGACTCATCCTTGCTTCGCTCTCGAAACTCAAACAGATCTGCAATCATCCCGCACAGTATCTTGGGGACAATTCAAGCATCAATGAACGGTCTGGCAAACTGGCACGGCTCACCGAAATGCTTGAAGAAGTCATCGCCTCGGGCGAGAAGGCGCTCGTCTTCACGCAGTTTGCCGAGATGGGAATGATCCTGAAGAAGCATCTCCAATACACATTCGGCCGGGAGATTCCGTTTCTTCATGGCGGTGTGACGAAGAAGGAACGGGACAAATTAGTCGATGTGTTTCAACATGAAACGGACACTGCTCCGATCTTTCTCCTCTCGCTCAAGGCTGGCGGCACGGGACTCAATCTGACGCGTGCAAGCCATGTGTTTCACTATGATCGGTGGTGGAATCCGGCAGTGGAAAACCAGGCGACCGATCGCGCTTATCGGATCGGACAACGTCACAATGTGCAGGTGCATAAGTTCATCTGCGCCGGAACCATGGAAGAGACGATCGACGAGATGATCGAGCGCAAGCAGTCGATCGCGGATCAAACAATCGGCGCCGGAGAGGCGTGGCTCACGGAATTTTCAAACAAGGAACTCATGCAGGTATTTTCATTGAGATCGGAAGCGATTGCGGAGTAATATCAGATGGCATGGTACAGAGATTTTTATTATACGCCAACGCGGCGTATTCGTGTTGAGGGCGGCATCAAGGCGCAGTCGAAGCTCATCGGCACACGCTGGTGGGCGAAGCGCTGGATCGATGTGCTCGAAAGTTTCGAGATCGGCGCCCGGCTCTCACGGGGCAAGAGCTATGCCCGCTCTGGTCAGGTTACTGCGATCGAGATTCATAAAGGGGGTGTCACGGCGCATGTGCAGGGATCGAGACGCACTCCGTATTCGGTTACAATCGACCTTGCGGTGCTCACTGCAGCTAAGTGGAAGACGATTGCCTCGGCGTTGAAGGCCAATACGCTGCTTGCCTCCAAACTGCTGGCCGGAGAAATGCCCGAGGAGATCGAAGCGGTATTCGCCACGGCGAATATTCCACTCTTTCCGCGCGAGCACCGTGATTTGAAAACCGACTGCTCGTGTCCCGACTGGTCAAATCCCTGCAAGCACATCGCAGCCGTGTATTTTCTGCTTGGAGAGGAATTCGACCGGGATCCGTTTATGCTCTTCAGGTTGCGAGGCATCGAGCGCGAAGAACTACTCGGGATGTTAGGCACTGTCTCGTCGGATCCTGTTCAGGCGTCCTTATCCGGCAACAAGGGACCGAACGTAATAAAGAGATCGTCGATCCATAAGAGCCGCCGGTCTGCCGATTCAACGCCGGATGCTGACATTCATCCCATCACTGAAAAGCTTCCCAAAGACGTATTACAATTCTGGCATATGGGGGATCTTTCCCAGTCGAGTCCGGGTGAGATGATTATACCCGCTTTATCGGCAGCTGTAGTGAAGCGACTCGGACCATTTCCCTTCTGGCGCGGCGATCGCACGCTTCTGGAAACGGTGGAATCGCTCTACACCGGTGCATCGGTGGCAGTCATCGAGACAATACCAGGTGAAAGATCACAAACAAAC
>DATGXR010000255.1:0-5551 GCA_035298825.1 Bacteroidota bacterium | reverse complement strand
GCACATCCCCTTGCCGTCATTGATGCTGAGGCGCAAACCGGCTCCGGCCGCAATCGATTTACATTGCAAACCGCGCAGATTGCCTATCCGCATATCATGACACAACAGGTGATGCGTGAAGCTCAACTGCTTGCCGTGCAGGCGGATATCGTCATCGTTAAAAGAAAGATCGGGTATGTTGCGGGATCGGGAGACGATGAAGCGGGCATCCTTCGTCAATGCGGATACGACGTCGAACTGATGAGCGACGATTCTCTGCGGACCGGTTCGCTTTCGGCATTCGGTGCGATCGTCATCGGACCCCGCGCATACAATGTTCGAAGTGCCGTGCGCGCAACGAACAACCGCTTGCTTGAATACGTCCGCGCAGGGGGTACGCTCGTCGTACAATATCAGACGCCCGGCAGAGTGGTCGAAAATATCGGTCCGTATCCGTTCAAGATCTCGAGCGAGCGCGTCACGGATGAGACGGCTGAAATGTTCAGCGCATATGCAGGCGGACCGTTGCGTACGATTCCAGCCGGTCCACTGGCTGTCGAACGGCCTTCGCTTCGGGCGACTGATTCGCTCGGACGCGATATTTATCTCAAGCTCATGACGAGTCCGAATGCGCTTACGTCAAAAGATTTTGACGCCTGGGTGCAGGAACGAGGATTGTCGTTCGCGACCGGATGGGATGCGCGATACACGGCTCCGTTCATCTGCAGCGATCCTGCCGAGCAGCCGGCACAGGGGAGCCTGATCGTTGCGCGGTACGGGAAGGGATATTACTGCTACACCGGTCTCTCGCTGTTTCGTCAGCTGCCGGCCGGAGTTTCGGGAGCATTCAGGCTATTATCGAATCTGATTGAGTTGTCACAGTGATTTTTTTTTGTCCCCTGCGGATTTTCTTTTGCGTACACATTGAACCGATGTTATATTGATTTCATCACTGCGTGAACGGCGGAGTTTGGCCGCGGCAGCTGGAATAGTATGGCAAGTGTGTTCACCAACGGGCTGAAACAGCAGGCGGGCAATGAAGATTCTTCACACATCGGACTGGCATATCGGGAAGCTCCTGCACAAGAAAAAAAGGCATGAGGAGTTCGATCAATTTTTCACATGGCTTGCGGGCGTCATCGAAAAGGAACGGATCGATGCGCTGCTTGTGGCAGGCGATGTCTTCGATACGACGACACCGAGCAACCATTCGCTCGAGCTGTATTATTCATTTCTCGGACGCATCGCGCACACCGGGTGCCGGCATTGCGTGATCACCGCCGGCAACCACGACTCACCCTCGCTGTTGAACGCCCCCAAAGACATTCTTCGCTTTCTCAACATCCACATTATCGGCTGCGTCACGAATTCGATTGCCGACGAGGTCATCACACTTCGTGACAGCGAGGGCAAGCCGGAACTGATCGTCTGCGCCGTCCCGTATTTGCGCGACGGCGATATCCGACTTTCCGAGGAAGGCGAGACGCCCGATGCGAAGATCCATAAGACACTCGACGGCATACGCGATCATTACGCGCGTGTTGTTGCACTGGCGGAGACGACACGCGCCGGACTTCACGCGGAAATTCCCATTGTCGCAATGGGACATCTCTTCGCTGCCGGGGGACGAACGATCGAGGGAGACGGCGTTCGCGAACTCTATGTGGGCAGTCTCGCTTATGTGAATGCTGAAGTCTTTCCGCCATGTCTCGATTATGTGGCCCTCGGCCATCTGCACGTGCCGCAGATGATGGGCGGACTCGAAACGCGCCGCTACAGCGGCTCGCCCATTCCGATGGGATTCGGAGAGGCGGAGCAGGAAAAATGTATCGTCGTGGTCGAATCCGGTAACGGCCATCCCGTTGTCACAAGCATCGCGGTTCCGTGTTTTCAAAAGCTCAAACAAGTGCGCGGCAGTTGGAAGGAGATCTCGCACCAGATCAAGATGCTGATTGAAGCTGATGCGCCGTGCTGGCTTGAGATCGTGTACGACGGGACGGACATCGTGGGAAATTTGCAGGAGCACATCGACGCGCTTATTATCGATACGAAATTGACTGTGCTCACGACAATGGACCTGCGCCGCACTCAGGCGATGCTTGCCGGATTTGACGCGTCTGTCTCGCTCGAGGAAC
Organism: Bacteroidota bacterium; assembly: GCA_035298825.1. Taxonomy (GTDB): domain Bacteria; phylum Bacteroidota; class Ignavibacteria; order UBA10030; family UBA8401; genus CAISDA01. The sequence continues at coordinate 3,437 of DATGXR010000255.1, read as the reverse complement.
TGACAGAAGAGGAAATTTTTCTGCGATGCCTCGACGCGCGGAACATTGCCGAGGAGCATCGGGCGGGATTGATTGACACATTCCGCGAGGCTGTCGCGCATCTGCAGCAGCACGATGCCCGCGCTGAATGATACCACTGCAACATCGATGTCCGTAAGGAATGCTGCCGCTGCGACAGTGACGCAGTCGTATAAACGATTAAAAATTGTGTGCGGCGCACTGGTGACGCCTGCGGCCCGACAGATGTATCTGGAGATGAATCCGATCAGACAATGCGCATACTGAAATTACAATTTACGAATCTCAATTCGCTTGCCGGCACTTGGCATGTCGACTTCACGCATCCGGCGTACGCGCACGGCGGAATCTTCGCGATCACCGGACCCACAGGCGCGGGAAAGTCGACGATCCTCGATGCGATCTGCCTTGCGCTCTACGGCTGCACGCCGCGCCTGAAGTCGATCAGTGCGACCGAGAATGAGATCATGTCGCGCCTTACACACCAATGTTCGGCCGAGGTCACGTTTCAGACGCAAGCCGGAATCTATCGGTGCACATGGTCACAGAATCGCGCGCGAAAGAAAAGCGACGGAAAGCTTCAGCAGCCTGTGCACGAAATCGTCGATGCCCGCACGGGAATGGTTCTCGAATCGCAGATCAAAAAAGTTGCTGCGAAGATCGTCGAGACGACTGGAATGGACTTTGCGCAATTCACCCGCTCGATGCTGCTTGCGCAGGGAAGCTTTGCGACATTCCTTCAGGCAAATGCCAACGAACGCAGTCCCGTGCTCGAGCAGATCACGGGTACTGAAATCTATACGAACATTTCGATCTACGTCTTCGAACGGCGAAGGACAGAGGAAACACTGCTGCGTGAGCTCGAGATCGAACTCAACGGGATGCAGACGCTGAGTGACGGGGAAGTCGAGACACTTCGCGCGGATATTGACGGTTTAAAAACAAAAGTCGCCGCATTGAAACAGAAGACGGCAGAATTACGCAACATCATTGCCTGGCATGATGCGATCGCCATCATGAAGAATGCGCAAGAGGCAGCGGAAGCGGACTACCAACAACATCTCGCGCGAAACGCTGCGGCGGAACCGATTCGCGAGAGGTTCGATCGGGCGGAGCGCGCGGCGTTGCTTGAACGGTATCACGAACCCGTGAGGAGACTGCGTGCGGAGGAAAAGCAGCTCAGAGAAAAAATCGGGACTGCTGAAGAAAAACGACCCGGTCTCGTACTCGCACGCGATGAAGCGGAACGCCGTCTGACTGAAGCGCGCATCAGACTCGAAGAGGACCGAATCTTCGTGCAGCAAGAGTCTGTGCAATGGAAAGAAGTCCGCACTCTCGATACACGCATCGCAGAATTACGGAAGCGTGTCGCGGAAGCCCTTGAGCGGCAGGATGCCGTGCGAACGGGACAGGAACGCTACACGAAAATCCTGACGGAACAATCGTCCCTGCGTGCCGGATACGAAACTGAGGGCAATTTCATTCGGCAGTATTTCGAGCGCAATGCCTCCGATGCGTTGCTTGGGGAATCGCTCGGTGCGATTGTCGTCATGGCGGATGCGCTGAAGACGGCGAATGAAAAGCAAGAACATCTCCGCGCCGATCTAGAATCGTTGAGGAAGGAATGCGAAGCGGTCGCTACGGAGCGCGAGCGTGAACAGCGCACATGCACGGCAAATACAGGAGCATCTGCCGATGCTGCGAAGTTTGCGGCGGAGTGTGATGCGCGGTTTGAAGAGATTCTGAATGGCGAGGAAATCTCCGCATACCGTTCAAGACAGGCGATGCTGATTGGCCGTGAAAAAGCGCTCGACCAACTGGTACGGCTTTTGCAAGAACTGGCGGCTGTCCGGAGCGCCATCGATGCACAGGAGGAAAAGAAAAAAGGACTCGCCGAGCGTCTCGCGAAAGGCCGCACGCACCTCAGCGATGCAGAAAACGAAGAAGGAATGCTTCAGAAGGAAGTCGATCACTGTCAGGAATCGCTCGATCTTGTTTCCACCATTGAAACACTGACGGAGCAGCGTGCGCATCTGCAGGATGGTGTGGCGTGTCCGCTCTGCGGATCGCTCGATCATCCGTTCGCGCATGGTCAGATTCCTGTGGCAAGCGAAAAGCGGAAGGCGTTGGAGCATGCGAAGCGCGAATTGAAAGCGGCGTCCGAACGACTCAAACGCTATTCGGAAGAGATCGCAAAGATCGAAGAAGGCATGAGGAACGCCAACGATAGTATTGCCGAGCGATCAAAGCAGATCGCTTCGTTTCGGCAAATGCTCGAAGACGGATGCGTCGCACTGGATCTCGCGTGCGATGACGCCGTCATCTTTGCTGAAGCCGGACATATTCGCGCAGAGCGCGAACGAATAGAAAAAATCGCGGCAGCAGCCGATGAAGCATTGAACGCGCAGCGGCAGGCGCATCAGCGCAGCGAGCAATTGCAGCGCGATTCTCACGAGGCGCAGATGCGGTACGAGAAGGCATCGGCCAGGTTCGCGCTGGCTGAAAAAACATTTCTGCAGCGGGAGCGCGATTGCGCCGCGGCATCCGGCGAACTCGACGCAGTGCTTGAGAAGCTCACAGTCGAAGCCGCACGCTTCGGTATCGCATCGGTGACAGCCGCCACGGTAGATGCGTTCACGAACGAACTCAGACGCCGGAAAGATGAATGGGACAAACGATTGCAGGAGCAGGAATCGCTTCAGAATCAGGATGCTGCGGCGGTTGCGGAGATCAAAGCGGCCGATGCGTTGTTGTCCGATCTCGCGTTGCAGGCCGGGAAGTCTGAAAACGAAACGCGCACGAGCAGAGATGAATGTGAAGCAGCGGAGGCAAGTCGTCGCGAGCTCTATGGAGAAAAGAATCCCGATGAAGAAGAGCGCAGAAGGAATGAAGAGATCGCGGCGCTCGAACGGTCGATTCCTCCGTTTCAGCAGCAGTTCGATCGGTGCCGTCAGGACCTGGCAAATCTCGAAAAAGAAACCAGTCTGATTACCGAACGGCTCGCCGAGTGCAGTGCGGAATGCACTGTCGCGGAAGCGGCGCTTGGAAAAAATCTTGCCGCATCAGGATTTGCCGACGAGCAGGCTTTCGCCGCGGCACTGATCGATGAGGATGAGCGGATCCGTATGAAAACGCAGATCGATGAACTGCGCGATGAAGGCACGAGGCTTGAGTCGCTTCTGACGGAGAAGAGGAAAGATCTCAAGGCGGAACTCGACAAACGATTATCGAATGAGGATCGGACAGCTGTCGCCCGCGCACTCGCTCAGACTGAAGAGGAGAGTATGTCCGTATTGCACACCGTTGGAGGATACGAGGACCGTCTTCGGCAGAACGAGATGCAGCAGGGCCAGCGCGCCGGGAAAATCAAAGCGAAAGAACAGCGGGAACGTGAATACAGGCGATGGGATGCGCTCAAT
>DATGXR010000254.1:0-3842 GCA_035298825.1 Bacteroidota bacterium | reverse complement strand
CGTGGTCGGATACGCATCGATCGCGTTTTTACTCGGCTATCTGAAACGTCACACGACATATATTTTCATCATCTACAGATTCATTGTCGGGCTTGGACTCTTGTGGCTGCTTTCCTCCGGCATGCTGCAGCCTGTCTGAAGGGGCATGGCGAGCATACAGTAGTGCCGCACCGGCACATCGGATTGGCAAGGGATCATTGTCACGCGCACGCTGCCGCGTCACACGCGGACCGAAAGAAAAAATTTATTCGCATCACACACATATTACTCACAATAAAACTGCGGCAATCGATTATGGATGTATTGAAGGAATTATTTTCCAGACTGACCGATATTAAAGAACTGGTGTCATGGGCGGGATATCCCGGACTGGCGCTGATCGTATTTTCGGAGACGGGACTGCTTGTCGGATTTTTCCTCCCCGGCGATTCGATGCTCGTGACGGCGGGACTCTTTGCGGCGGCCGGATATTTCAACATCATCTATCTGAATCTCCTGTTGATGGCGGCGGCCATCTCGGGCGATGCCGTCGGGTACTATATCGGCAGAAAGAGCGGCCAAGCGCTCTACGCTCGCGAAGATTCGCGTTTCTTCAAGCGGGCCCATCTGATCAAGACGCACGAATTCTACGAGCAATACGGCGGCATCACGATCATCATGGCGCGCTTCATGCCCTTTGCCCGCACGTTCGCGCCCGTGGTGGCGGGCATCGCGCAAATGACGTATGTGCGCTTCGCCGCATACAACATCATCGGCGGCATCGGATGGGTTTTGAGCATGACACTCATCGGATATTTTCTCGGTTCGATGATTCCCGGTATCGACAAGCATATCGAACTCGTGGTCATCGTGATTGTAATCCTGTCGTTGATGCCAGGCATCATTAAATATTTGCGTGTGAAATACGGTTCACACTGAGGAGCGCTTCAAATTTTTTTCAACACAATCGATACACATCAATAGATATCATCATCCTATGTCAACACAACCAGCTGCAAAAGTGCGCGCCTTCGCGCAGACAAGTCTTGAAAAGATCGCCTATACAAGCGTCCAGGACATCCCGACGCGCGAACCCAACGACCAGTACCGGCTCGGTTATTCAATCTGGGTCTACCTGAAAGAGCACACCGGCACAATCGAGGACGCGGTGCGAACCTCCGGCGCCCGGCTTTTGATCGCGCAGGCGGACGCCGTGCGCATCATCACCGAAGCGCTTGCGCGCGCAGGCGCCGAGCCCGCCAAGAACGCTTGAAAAAAAGCGCGGCGGAATGATCGCACCTCTCAGCACTGCGGGGGTGCATGAAAAAAAACTTGCCGCTGAAGGCGGCGGGATGACGTGATTCTCTGAATTCAATTCTTCGCCGCAAGCAACGGGAGATTGAACTCTGTGTGACTACACTTGCACGCGCCATTACTAAACGACACTGAAAAAAAAGAAACCGATGCCTTTTTCACTCCACACACTGCTGATGGCGATCGTACCGATTTTCGTCTCGATCGACGTGATCGGTTCTGTGCCGCTGTTTTTGGGTATGACAAGCGGCATGGAAACGCGCGCCCGGCGTCGGCTCATCATCGAAGCCACGCTCACGGCCGCTTCGGTGGCGCTGATTTTTGTCGCCTCCGGCAAAGTCATTTTTTCACTGCTGGGGATCACCGAAAACGATTTCAGAATCGGCGGCGGCATCGTGCTTGTCGTGATGGCCGTGACCGAACTCCTGTTTCCGGATGAGACCCGGCGCGATCCCGAAGCCTCGGTCGGCATCGTGCCGATCGGCATTCCGCTGATTATGGGACCGGCCGCGCTCACTTCCGTCATCATCGTGACCGATACGTACGGATATGGGATTGCCACATTGTCGCTGGGACTCAATTTGCTGTTCGTCTGGATCGTCCTTCGCAACGCTCAATACATTCACAAGCTCATCGGTTCAGCCGGTTCGCGCGCGCTTGCAAAAGTGGCGTGGCTGCTCCTTGTGGCAATCGCAGTGATGATGATCCGTGTGGGCATACAGAACATCATGCACATTCAATAAAGGCGCGTGAAATAACAAACGGGCCAGTCAATAAAAAATTGGGACAGCAGCGTAATGGTATTGCGCGCTCCATACTAAGAAGCCGGCAAAATTTTTTTTCACCGCATCACATGTTCGAAACGGTTTTATGAAGAACGAAATCACCACGCGCCTTGTCTACACGCATTTTGTATCGCGCATCAAGCCGGCTGCTTCCGTGGCCGATGCAGACGCCTTGGCGCCTGTACTGATCCTGTTGCACGGACGCGGCACCGACGAACATGACCTTGAAGGCCTCGTGCAGTTTCTGGATCCGAGATTCGAGTGCTACTCGCTGCGTGCTCCCTTTGACTTCGAGTACGGGGGATACACCTGGTTCACGCTCGATGCGGCCGGAGGGACGTACGATAAAAAGGAACTCGATGAGGCGCTTGAGAGTGTCATCGACTTTGTGAAGCAGGTGAGTGTGGCACAGGGAAGACAACGCAAGGTGTTTCTGTTCGGCTTCTCGATGGGAGCAATGATGGCGATGGCAGCCTCGCTCACGCATCCCGAGCTCATCACGGGCGTCGTGGCGCACTCGGGCCTTGTGCCCGAGCAGGCCGACCATTTGGGAATTGAGTGGAATGCGCTTTCACACTGCGGATTTTTTATCGCGCACGGCACGTACGATCCCGTGGTGCCCGTTGCCTATGGAAGGCGCGCCGATGAGCTCCTGAAGAAGTCGAATGCCGCATTTGTCTACAAGGAGTATCCGATCGAGCACGAGATCTCGCAGGAGAGCCTGTCGGATGCCGCAAGCTGGCTGAGTGAGAAGATTTAAAGGGCCAGGAGTTTTTCCACGATTGCAAGCGGCGTGATGCCGTCTGCTTCCGCATTGAAATTCGTGATGAGTCTGTGACGCAAGACCGGCACTGCGACCGCCCGCACATCATCGATATCCGGCGTATAGCGCCCGTAAAGTACCGCCCTGGTTTTTGCCCCCAACACGAGATACTGCGACGCGCGCGGACCGGCTCCCCACGTGAGCCAGTCGCGTATGAACTGCGGCGCCCCGTCCTGCTTCGGACGTGTCTTCGACACAAGCGACACGGCGTAATCGATCACCGCATCGGCCACCGGGACCGATCGCACCAGTTGCTGATAGGCGATGATATCGCTTCCGTGTATGACCTTATTCAATTGCGGCATGAAGCGGCTCGTGGTGGTCTTCACGATTTCTTTTTCCTCACCCAGACTCGGATACTCAAGCCACAGATTAAACATGAAGCGGTCCAATTGCGCCTCGGGCAGCGGATATGTGCCTTCCTGTTCGATCGGGTTCTGCGTGGCCAGCACAAAAAACGGCTCCTGCAGCGTATAGGTCTGGCCTGCGGCCGTCACGCGGTGCTCCTGCATCGCCTCCAGGAGTGCGGCCTGCGTCTTGGGCGGTGTGCGGTTGATTTCGTCTGCAAGCACGATATTGGCGAAAATCGGACCCTTGACGAACTTGAACGCCTTGCGGCCCGATTGCTTGTCGTCTTCAATGATTTCTGTCCCGCTGATATCAGACGGCATCAGGTCCGGCGTGAACTGAATCCGGCTGAATTGCAAATCGAGCACATCAGACAGCGTCTTGATCAACAGTGTTTTGGCCAGTCCCGGCACACCCACAAGCAGGCAATGTCCCCGTGAAAGCAGCGAAATGATCATCTGTTCGATGATCGCATCCTGTCCGATGATGACTTTCGCGATTTCCTTTTTCAGCACGTCGAACGATGCGGCGAGTTTCCGGGCCATTTCAACGTCGTCGTTTTTGGTGCGTGCGTCCTCTGTGCTCACAATTTT
>DATGXR010000253.1:0-10934 GCA_035298825.1 Bacteroidota bacterium | reverse complement strand
CCTTTGTCAACTGGGAATTGCTCTTTTCCACCGCTGGAAAGTAAGGATTGATCACGCGATGAAAATCTACAATCAAATAGCCGGTCTTCGCATCCAGCGCATCGAGGCGATCAGCGACGGCGTTTTTGCGATCGCCCTGACCCTGTTGGTGCTCGACATCAAAGTGCCTCTTTATAACCTTGCTGGTTCGGAAGTTGCCTTGATGCAGGTGCTTTGGAATCTGGCCCCGAGTCTTGTCAGCTACTTTCTCAGTTTCATGACATTGGGTATCTATTGGTCGGCGCATGCGACGCAATTTCACTATATCGCGAAGAGCGATCGCCATTTGACGTGGATCAACCTGTTCTTTCTGTTGTTTGTATCGACGATTCCCTTCACCACGGCGTTCCTGAGCCACTTCATCGCATACAAGTTTGCCATCGGCATCTATTGGCTGAACATTTTCATCCTGGGCGGGATCCTTGCCCTTCACTGGCAGTATGCGGACAAGCATCGGTTTGTGTCTCTCGATGAACAGGACATCGTACCCGTGAGGAACGCCATCAAAAAAAGAATCATCGAAGCACAGACGCTGTACACATTGGGCGCGTTGTTGTGCTTCATCAGCACATCTCTCAGCATCATTGTGCTGGTCCTGATTCAACTCAACTTCGCCCTGGCATTGGTTCCGCGCAGGAGAAATCCACATTCATCAGCTGCTAACATTCAATGAGCCATGACAATGACAACAATGAGTTTTTTTTCATGATCGGTGAGACGATGTGTCGGTTTCAGAGATGGGGATTGTAATCGGAGATTTGGTTATGTACATTGGATGCACATGGAACACTTTAAAACAATAGCCGCATTGGATGCAGCGGAGGGATTTCCCCCTCCGGAGCATCCGCTTATCAGCCTGAACTCGTTCGGAAAATCGATGAAGCCAAGGAAACCGATCGAGTTTACGGGTGAGTTCTATATCATCGGCTTTAAGAAGGCAAAATCGGGCGAGTTGCGCTACGGCCAGACACGCTACGATCACAACACCGGCGTCATGTTTTTCGCGAAACCGAACCAGATGCTGGTGTGTAACCTTCGCTACGACGAGCGGGGATTCTTTATCCATGTCCACCAGGACTACCTGATCGGTCATCCCCTGTTCAGTGAGATCAGGAAATATTCATTCTTCGATTACGAGTCGAGCGAGGCCCTTCACCTCTCGCCGAGGGAGAAGAAGATCGTCTGGTCGCTCTATCACAAGATGGAGGCGGAGTATCACAACAATCCCGACGATTTCAGCAAATCCATCATTCTTTCCCATCTCGACTCGCTTCTGAAATACGCGCAACGGTTCTACAAACGGCAATTCATAGACCGCAAGCCGATTTCAGGCAAGACTGTCACCAGGTTCACCGAGCAACTGGATGCGTACTTTGCCGAGGGTCAGGAGACGCGGCGCGGTTTGCCCACGGTAAATTATCTCGCGTCCAGGCTGAACCTGTCGCCGAAGTATCTGAGCGACCTCCTGAAGCAGGAAACAGGAAAGACTGCGATTGAATTGATCCACCTCCACATGATCTCCGAGGCGAAGAATCTGCTCATTGCTGGCGAGCGGACGGTCGCCGAAATCGCCTATCAGCTTGGTTTTGAAAATCCGCCATACTTCTCTCGCCTTTTCCGTAAGGGAGTGGGAATGAGCCCGAAAGAATTCAAGGGCCGGTTCCTGAGCTAACCTGCAATATCGATCCCACCGCGCGTGTGCGGTGTGACGGCGAACACTTAATTGTGAAGGTCGTTTTGATCTGTGGAGTCAACCGAATTCAGTTCTTGTGCGAAGGCTGACGTTACCCTTTTTTATGTTCCTTATATTTGCGCGGCGAGAGACCCATCACTTTGTTGAAGACGCGGGAAAAATAATAGGGATCATCGTATCCCAGTGACGATGCGATCTCTTTGATCCGCAATTCCGTGAGATCGAGGTATTGGCACGCGCGTTGGATCCTCAGCCGGGAAAAATATTCAAGGGGCGCATACCCCGTTCTGCTTCTGAACAGGAAGGAACAATGCGACGATGAAAAGCCGAGATGATCCGCAACCTCGGCAAGCGTCACATTGCGCGAAAGATTGGCCTTGAAAAATTCGATCGCCCGGCTGATTGTGTCCTGACGTTTCTCGTAGAGAAAATGTTTGAAGTGGTCCACGAAAACGAATGAGCTCAATAAATGCCATAAGCACATCGATGTGTATTGCAGATTCTCGATGCTGTATCCGTCATCAAGCGATTGATAAATTTCTTCGAACAGTTGAAGGCGATCATCAGTCGTTCCGAAACGGACCGGATGGATGTGGTGCAGGATGTTGACTTTCTTCGCGATATGAACGGCGCTGTGGCCCTGGAAGTGGATCCAATAGATTGACCACGGATTGCGTTCATCGGCGCCATAGGCATGGTGAACGCCCGGAGGTAAAATAAAAAAGGTGTTTGGGACGACGTCGTAGCGTTTATTGTGCACCGTGAACCAGCCCTTTCCCTCAGTGCAAAAAATGAGCACATACTGCCCGCATCCGTTTTTTCTCTCCCGGAAATGGAATCGCGCCTCGGGATAATACCCGATATCCGTGGTGTGCATCGGGGCTGTAATCGGATCTTTTTCGAGCACATGCACGATCGAATGCGGCAGCACGATCGCTTTCTGTCCTTCAAATCCATCCTTCTTCTTTACCATGTCTCGCTGTCCTCCTTCCATCCGGGATATCACCGGTGGCCCGTAAAATAGTAATATTGTCCATCAAAATCACATTCCTATCTATGTCTTAACTCCGTCGAACTGGATACTTTTCACGCATGCTCCGCAGACAAGAATGATCACTACATGAGCTGACTGTTATGAACACACCAAACACGCGGTACATCTTTTTCATCTCGCTTGTGTCGGCCATGGGCGGATTGCTGTTCGGGTACGATTGGGTGGTGATCGGCGGGGCAAAACCATTCTATGAGGCATACTTCGGGATCGCCCATTCATCGGTGCTGCAGGGATGGGCGATGAGCTCCGCCCTTATCGGGTGCCTGTTCGGTGCGATCCTTTCCGGCGCTCTCAGTGACACATACGGAAGGAAGTATCTTCTTATTGCCGCCGCCGGACTGTTTTTCATTACATCGGTCGGAAGTGGATGCGCACAGACACTCGTCCTGTTCATCATCGCTCGCATTTTCGGCGGCGTGGCGATCGGCCTCGCCTCGAATTTGTCTCCGATGTACATCGCCGAAGTCTCACCGTCACAGACACGCGGAAAATTTGTTTCCATCAATCAGCTGACAATCGTCGTTGGCATTCTCGCCGCGCAGCTCATCAACTGGCTCATCGCACAACCGGTTGCACCAGGGGTGTCGGATGCCGACATCCTTCTTTCATGGAACGGACAGACGGGGTGGCGCTGGATGTTCTGGTCGTGCGCCGCTCCCGCGGCGTTGTTCTTCCTTTGCATGTGGTTTGTCCCCGAGAGTCCGCGCTGGCTTGCGAAGAAGAAGGGAAACCATGCTGTGGCCCGCACGATTCTTGCCCGCATCGGAGGAGAGGCCTACGCAACGGATGAGATTGCTGAGATTGAAATGACGCTCTCACAGGGGAATGAAAGCGTCGCACTGCGAACGCTCATTCAACCCGGGCTTCGCAAGGTTCTTGTGATCGGGATCGTTCTCGCCGTGTTCCAGCAATGGTGCGGCATCAATGTGATTTTCAACTACGCCCAGGAAATATTTGCCGCCGCCGGCTACGGCGTCTCGGACATGTTATTTAACATCGTCATCACGGGCAGCGTGAATCTGATCTTCACATTCGTCGGCATGTTCACAGTCGACAGGCTCGGCCGCAAGGCGCTCATGCTCATCGGCGCCGGCGGGCTTGCCGGCATTTACATGGTGATGGGTGTCCTTTATTTTTATCATATCCAGGGTGTGCCCGTGCTTCTCCTCGTTGTGGGGGCGATCGCATGTTATGCAATGTCGCTGGCTCCTGTCACCTGGGTCATCCTCTCGGAGATTTTTCCGAACCGTGTTCGCGGGACGGCGATGTCCGTTGCGACATTCGCTTTGTGGACTGCCTGTTTCATCCTTACCTATTCGTTTCCATTGTTGAATGAAACGCTCAGGGCCTCGGGCACATTCTGGCTGTATGGCCTCATCTGCGCGATGGGCTTTGGATATATTCTGAAACAATTGCCGGAGACGAAGGGAAAATCTCTTGAAACAATCGAACATGAATTGGCCTGACCGGATGAGGCGCATCAGACGATCCGATTCTTTCACTTCTATACGACCAGATACGTTATGAAAACAATCCTGTCATTAGTGTTCATCGTGTTCGCATGTGCTACGGCTGTTGCTGCAGACGAAAAGATCGATCTTGCTGGTACCTGGGCATTTAAAATCGATCCGCACGACGTCGGTATCGCGGCGAAATGGTTTCAGTCGGCGCTCGATGAAAGGATCCATCTGCCGGGTTCGATGACGACAAACGGCAAAGGATTCGACGTGGATATCCACACTCCCTGGATGGGGAGTATCGTCGACAGCGCATGGTTTACAAGTCCTGCGATGGCAAAATTCCGCAGACCGGGGAATCTAAAAATTCCGTATTGGCTCCAGCCCGTGAAATATTATGCCGGAGCGGCATGGTATCAAAAAACAATCACGGTCGACGAGTCGTGGAAAGGCGGCTTTATCGAATTGTTTTTAGAGCGCTGTCACTGGGAGACTCGCATCTGGGTGGATGGAACGGAACAGGGAATGCGCAATGCCCTTGGTGCACCGCATGTCTATGACCTGTCAAACGTGCTGACAACCGGAAGGCATGTGCTGACCATCAGGGTCGACAACCGCATGAAGGAGATCAATGTCGGTCCGAACTCGCATAGTGTCTCCGATCATACTCAATCCAATTGGAACGGGATCGTGGGAAAAATCGAATTGCGAAAATCACCGTACGTGTCCATACAGGATGTGCGTGTGTATCCGAACATCAGCGAGAAACGAGTGAGGCTCCAGGTGATGCTGCGCAATAACAGCGGGACGCATGTGCAGGCGAAGCTTCGGTTCACTGCACGATTGCTGCAGCAAGGAAAGCACGAAAAGTTACTGCCCCGATCAGTTGATGTGACTGTCGAAAAAAATGGGCAGTTCTTCGACGTCGAGTATCCCATGGGGGAGACGCCTGAACTGTGGGATGAATTCAATCCGCATCTCTACACGATGCGTGTCGAACTGACGGGAACCGGCCTCGGAGACGACGTGCGGGATGTCTTGTTTGGCATGAGAGATGTTCGGACAGAGGGAACGCGGATTCTCGTAAACAACAAACCGGTGTTTCTGCGGGGTACGCTTGAGTGTGCGATATTTCCGCTGACCGGCTTTCCTCCGACCGATACAAGTGCCTGGATGCGCATTTTCAGGATCGCACGCGCTCACGGATTGAATCATATCAGGTTTCATTCCTGGTGCCCGCCCGAGGCTGCGTTCATTGCAGCCGATCGTGCCGGCATGTATCTGCAGATCGAGTGCTCATCGTGGGCAAATCAAGGCGCCACAATCGGAGACGGGGAACCGCTTGATGAATTTGTCATCGATGAGAGTGAACGGATCGTCGCCAATTACGGAAACCATCCGTCGTTCTGTCTGATGCTCTATGGCAACGAGCCGAAGGGACAAAATCACAAGAAATGGCTGAGTGGATTTATCACGCATTGGAAAAGCAAAGATCCAAGGAGACTGTATACGGGAGGCGCCGGATGGCCGATATTGTCCGAATCGGATTTTAACAGCACGCCCGATCCCCGCATCCAGGGATGGGGGCAGGGCCTTCACAGTATCATCAACGGTGCTCCGCCGAGAACCGATTATGACTGGAGCGGCACGATCGCGAAATGGTCGAATCCCACGATCAGTCATGAGATCGGGCAATGGTGCGTGTATCCCGATTTCCGTGAGATCAAACAGTATACGGGTGTATTGAAGCCGAAAAATTTCGAACTCTTCAGGGAATCATTGGAACAGAACCACATGAGCCGGCTCGCCGGCAAATTTCTGATGGCATCCGGCAAATTGCAGGCATTATGTTACAAGGCGGATATCGAGGCGGCGCTGCGCACGCCTGGATTTGCCGGTTTCCAATTGCTTGACCTTCATGACTTTCCCGGTCAGGGGACGGCCCTTGTTGGAGTGCTGAATGCATTTTGGCGGGAAAAAGGATACATCAGTCCAAGTGAATACAGGAAGTTCTGCAACTCGACAGTGCCGTTGGTGCGGATGCCGAAGATGGTGTACTCGTCGGATGACACATTGAATGTGTCGGTGGAAATTGCGCACTTCGGCCCCGCGCAGTTGACGGGCGTTGTTCCTCGCTGGAAACTCGTCGATGCGAAGCGGCATATTGCGTGCGGCGGCACACTGATGCAAACCGATATTCCCATCGGCAACGGACTGAAACTTGGCGAGATCAGTCAGTCTCTGCGCGGCATCCCCACTCCTCAGAAGCTGACGCTCGTCGTCTCGGCAGGGAAGTATGAAAACACATGGGACATATGGGTTTATCCCTCCATTGTACCCGATGCGGGTCACAATGTTTTCATCACTCAGGAACTGAACGACACGGCTGTCACGATTCTGAAAAACGGAGGCAATGTATTGTTGACTGTGAAACCGGGGAGTGTGCTGCCCGAGAAAGGCGGAACGATCGAGGTCGGTTTTTCGAGCATTTTCTGGAACACGTCGTGGACACAGGGACAGCCCCCGCATACGCTTGGCATTCTGTGTGATCCCGCACATCAGGCGCTGGCCGACTTTCCAACGGAGTATCACAGCAACTGGCAGTGGCATGATGCCATGAGTCATTCGAGCGCGATCGTGCTCTCCGATTTTCCCAGGGAGTTGACACCCATCGTGCGGGTGATCGACGATTGGTTTACCAACCGTCCACTCGCGCTGATCTTCGAGGCGAATGTGGGCAGAGGGAAACTCCTCGTCTCGGGCATCGATCTGCTTTCAGATGCGGACCACAGGCCGGAAGCACGACAGCTGCTGTACAGTCTCAAAAAATATATGTCGGGAAATTCGTTCGCCCCTCATACCACAGTCGCTCTCGAACAACTACAGGGACTCTTCAGATAACACGATCATGATGACGCACCAGTCTTTGAAGGAACTCTTATGTCTGTAACAGCCTGGAAAGAAACCGTCCGAATTCCAACATATGGAATCGGAACTCCGGAAAAGAATCCGATTTTTTTGGAGAAGCGTGTCTATCAAGGCAGCAGCGGCGTCGTTTATCCGCATCCTGTCGTCGAGAAGATTCTCGATGAGAAGACAGACAAGGAATGGAATGCAGTCTTTCTGGAGAACAAGTATCTGAAGATCATGATCCTGCCCGAGCTGGGCGGACGCATCCAGATGGCATTCGATAAAATAAAGAACCGGCATTTCGTCTATTATAACAGTGTCATCAAACCCGCGCTTGTCGGTCTCACCGGACCATGGATATCGGGCGGGATCGAATTCAACTGGCCTCAGCATCACAGGCCAAGCACGTACGAGCCAGTCGACTCGATGATCGAACACAACGCCGATGACAGCGTCACAGTCTGGTGCAGCGAGGTCGAACGCATGTTTCGCACCAAAGGAATGGCTGGGTTTACGCTCTATCCCGACAAGGCGTATCTCGAAATCAAAGCCGCACTGTTCAATCGTACGCCGTATCCTCAATCGTTTCTCTGGTGGGCGAATCCTGCCGTGCATGTGAACGACGACTATCAATCCGTCTTTCCTCCCGATGTGCATGCCGTGTTCGACCATGGAAAGCGCGATGTATCAAAATTCCCCATCGCGACGGGCACGTACTACAAGGTTGATTATTCGGCGGGAGTGGATATTGCGCGCTATAAGAACATTCCCGTGCCGACGTCGTACATGGCCATCGCGTCGAATTATAACTTCGTGGGCGGCTACGAACACGACACGCGCGGAGGATTGCTCCATGTGGCGGACCACCACGTGTCACCCGGAAAAAAACAATGGACGTGGGGGACAAGCGACTTCGGAGTTGCGTGGGACCGCAACCTTACGGATGAAGACGGTCCGTACATCGAACTCATGTGCGGTGTGTTTACCGACAACCAGCCCGACTTTTCCTGGATCATGCCGTACGAAGAACGCACGTTCAAGCAGTATTTCATGCCGTATCAGGACATTGGTGTTGTGAAGAATGCCACAAAGAATGCGATGGTCAGTCTGGACTTCCATGGAAAAATGGCAGTCGTGAGAGCATTCTGCACCGGTGAATATCCCGGCGCCCGAGTCATTCTGACACACCAATCCAAGATCGTGTTCGATGAGATATTCGATTTCAATCCCGAACATTCGTTTGCGCAATGTGTCGCCATCGACGCTTCATGGAGCAAGGAAGATCTTGTCGTCTCCGTACTCTCCCGGACGGATACTGTGCTTGTCTCCTGGCGCCCTGAAAAAGATGTACTTTGTCCCATGCCCGAGGCCGCGAAGCCCGCGATAGAACCGAAGGACATTGCGAGCATCGAACAGCTGTATTTGACAGGATTGCATCTCGAGCAGTATCGACATGCGACATATGATGCCGCCGATTATTACCTGGAGGCACTCAGGCGTGAACCCGGAGATGTCCGGAGCAATACTGCCATGGGTGTGCTGCTCATGCGCAAAGGGCGGTTTACCCGGGCGGAGCCGTATTTTCATGCTGCCATCGCAACGCTGACTGAACGGAATCCGAATCCATATGACGGCGAAGCACTGTTCAATCTGGGTGTGTGTTTACGATATCAGGATAAATTGACGGATGCGTACGATGCATTCTATAAAACGGTGTGGAATGCCGCCTGGCAGGATGCCGGGTATTTTCATCTCGCCCAGCTCTCCTCTCTCAGCGGTCGATGGGAAGAGGCGCTCGATCATGTCACGCGTTCACTCATACGGAACTGGCACAATCACTCTGCCCGACATTTAAAGGTCGCACTGCTTCGAACATTAGGCAGAACAGATGAGGCGGTCGCCCTTGCTGAAGAATCGCTGGTGATCGATGGTTTCAATTACGGAGTGCTCTTCGAACTCTCTCTCTTGTATCACGGATCGGAGAAGACGGACATCCTGTCCCGCATGCATGAACAGATGCGTGGCAATATTCACAGCTTCATTGAATACTCACTCGATTATGCATGGGCGGGATTTTATGCCGAAGCGACGTCGTTGATCGAACTATGTGCTGAAGAAAATAATAAAAATTATCCGATGGCTCTCTATCTGATGGGGTGGTATGCAAGCCGGCAGGGCGAATCGCAAAAGGCCATCGAAAATTTCAGAAATGCTGAACGACAGGATGCCGGCTATTGCTTCCCGAACAGGCTGGAGGAGGTGCTGGCGTTGGAGTGTGCCATCGCACAGAACCCCGGTGGTGCAAAGGCGCCATATTATCTCGGAAATTTTTGGTACGCGATGCGTCAATATGCCGAGGCGACGGTATGCTGGGAGCGGTCGCGTGGCCTCGCCGGAGAATTTCCCACCGTGCGAAGGAATTTGTCGCTGGCATATTACAACAAACAGCATGCGTCATCCCGGGCGCTCGAGGAACTTGAACACGCCTTCGCGCTCGACACGACAGATCATCGGATCCTGATGGAACTCGACCAGCTCTATAAGAAGCTGGGACGACAGTTCGCGGAGCGTCTTGCCTTCCTCAAAAAATATCCTGCGGCTGTGGAATACCGTGACGATCTTTCGCTTGAAGTTGTCACACTCCATAATGCATTGGGAGAGCATGAGACTGCACTCGAACAGTTGATGAAGCGCAGGTTTCATCCATGGGAGGGAGGCGAAGGTAAAGTGACAGGCCAGTACGTCTTCGCGCATACGGAACTCGCGAAAAAGGCGTTATCAGTCGGCGAGTATCAAAACGCCCTCACGCATTTGAATGCGACGGACGAATACCCGCACAATCTCGGCGAGGGGAAGCTGTACGGTGCACAAGAAAATGATATTCAGTATTGGAAGGGAATCGCCTTTCATGGATTGAATGACACTGCGTCGGCCATGCAATGCTGGCAGCGCGCCTCAATCGGATCGTCCGAGCCGTCGGCGGCATTGTTCTATAACGATCAACAGCCCGATCAGATTTTTTATCAGGGACTCGCTTTGGCACGGCTCGGTCAATCGGACAATGCCCGTCGCCGTTTCAATACACTGAAGGATTATGGGGAGCGGCATATCTTCGACACCGTGAAAATGGATTATTTCGCCGTGTCGCTGCCCGACCTTCTGATCTGGGACGATGATCTGCAAAAGCGCAATACGCTTCATTGCACGTATCTCATCGGATTGGGCTATCTGGGACTCGGTAATGCGATGAAGGCTCGTGAATATTTTTCCGCAATTCTTGAACAGGATATCAACCATACCGGCTCAAGGTTGCATTTGGCGATGTGTTGAGTGTGTGATGGGTATGTGGACTATCTGATGTGACGGCGAACACTAGGTTTTATTGCCGCCGGAACGTATATTGACACATCTGCGAATGATGATTCTGCAGCAGGAATTTATTTCCTCAACGTCATTCACCGTTTCCACACATCACAGTTGAATAGAGACAGCCATGTACATTGCGCCGACCATGCGATCGATAATCATTTCGTTGTTCCTCCTTATCTGTGCCGGAGTTGCCCGGGCCCAGACCAATCTTGAAATACTCGTTGACTCAAGTGCGTCATTGACGCAATTGACGAAGCACATGGGACACGGCGTGAAGTTTCTCGCCACCGATACGCGACTTGTTGCGTTGGATTATGAGAACAGCCGCATCGTCCTGTATGCGCGCGGATCGGATTTCACGAACAATACCTGGATCGCGACGATCGGCGAGCATTCGCTTCCGCGCAACAAT
>DATGXR010000252.1:0-3824 GCA_035298825.1 Bacteroidota bacterium | reverse complement strand
CCCACCGTTGGAATAAATTTTCCGCTGCCTTCAGAATTGCGGCTCGTATGATTTCGTCTTTGTCAGATTCTCGCATTTTCGACTCGTTTCGTTTTCTGGTCTATAATATAACATACGGAACATCAATATGCAAGTTGCAATAAAAAAAATTTTTTGCCTCCCCGATCGTCATTGCTCATCCACGCGGCTCGTCACGATCAATCCCTCTTCGATCACATCTTTGATGTGCGGAAGGATTTTCAGGATTTTCTCCTCGTCGTCAATCGCCATGATCAGCAGCGGCGCCTCGTCCACATTCCCGATCTGTTTCGGACTGTGGAGATGATGCTTATGGCCGTACCCGGCGAGGGCGGCAAAGATGGTGGCGCCGCGGATCTCGTGATGCATGAAGTAGCGCATGATATGCTCGGCGAGCGGTTTCCCGCCATACATGTCGCCCTCATCGATGAAGATTTTCAGTTCTAACATATACTCTCCCGTTATTATTGAATGGTATCAGTTGCGGCTTCCGGTTGACTCGCGCCGTTTTTCTTCGCCAGCGCCAGATACAGAGACGGCATCACCATAAGCGCGAGCACGAGCGCCGAACAGAGACCGCCGATAATGACTGTTGCCAGAGGGCGCTGGACATCGGAGCCGATCGTTGTCGCGCGCGCGGCCGGGATGAGTCCGAGCAGCGCCAGGAGCATTGTCATAAGATTCGGCCGCAGCTGGATCACCGCCGCGCGCCACACCGCGTCATGGAGTTCCACACCTTCGTCGTCGATGAGCCTGTTCGTGCGCGAGACATAGAGAACGCCTGCCATGATCGAAACGCCGAAGAGTGAGATAAAACCCACTCCGGCCGACACGTTAAAACTGTAACCGCGGATCATGAGCGCCAGAATCCCCCCGATCAAACCGAACGGGATGCATGCCATCGCCACCGTCACATGGCGGATATTTTTATACATCGAAAACAGGAGCAGGAAGATGATCACCATCGTCAGCGGAATGACGACGGCCAGTCGCCTCGATGCCCGTTGCAGATTCTCGAACTGGCCTCCCCAATCGATCGAGTACCCCTGCGGCAGTGTGACAGCCTGGTTGATCTTCGCCTGCGCTTCGGCGGCGAAGCTTCCCTGATCGCGTCCGCGGATGTTTGTGCGCACGGAGACCTGCCGTTTTCCCATTTCACGTTGGATGATGGTGGGACCATCGATGAGCCTGATCGTGGCCAGTTCGGACAGCGCCACATGCGCCCCCGACGGCGAGACGACCTGCAGGCGCTTCACCGCCTCGATGGATGATCTGTACTCCGGGGAATACCTGACGACAATGTCGAACCGCTTATTGCCTTCATACAGCTTGCCGACGACCTTCCCGCCGATCGCCGCCTCGATCATGCGCTGGATGTCGCTTACGTTGATGCCAAAACGCGCCGTGGCATCCCTGTTGATCTCAACCGTAAGCTGCGCCTGGTCTCCTTCCTGCTCGATCCCGTATTCTGTTGCCCCGGGGATAGTCTTCACGATAGCGAGCATGGTGTCGGCCTTCTGTCGCATGTACCGGAGGTCATCCCCGTTGACGAGGATCGCGAGATCGGCCACGCTGCCTGTGACGGCTTCGGTCACATTATCGAGAATCGGCTGTGAGAAGGAGAACTTCGCGCCGGGCATCGCCCCCTCGAGGTCATGCTTGATCTTGCGCAACAGCCCTTCCTTCGAAATCATCTTCGTCCATGTCGCATAGTCCTTCAAGCCGACAAGGATTTCCAACCGGTTCGGTCCGTATGGATCGGTCCCGTCGTCGTTACGGCCGAGCTGCGTGATGACGAGATTCACCGGCGTGTTGTCGATAATCGTACGCCTGATGAGCGGCATGTATTTCTTCGCCTCATCGAGCGAGATTCCCACCGGGAGGAAGCAACGGATGTTGAACGATCCTTCATCGAGTTGCGGAAGGAATTCGGTGCCGATCGAACGTATACCGATCACGACGACGAGCGCGACGATAGCGAAGGCCGCGGCGATCGTCATTCTGAAGCGTCGGTTGAGGTACGTGATACCCATCGCATAGCGCCGCTCCACCCATGCATAGACGGGATTATGCCATTCGATCGATCCCGGATGCTCGGCCTCGAAATATCGGCGATAGATGAACGTCATCAGCACGGGAATTGCCGTGAGGGCGAGGATCATCGATCCGGTGATCGCATAGGCAAGCGTGTAGGCCATCGGCGAGAAGAGCTTCCCCTCCACGCGCTGGAAGGAGAAGATCGGGACATAGGCAAGGATGATGATCGTGATCGTGAAAAAGATTTCCCGTCCCACTTCCTGCGCGCTCGTGAGCGTGAAGCGGAGGATGCCGAGTTTCTTCTCCTGCGGCGTTGCGTCGCGGTAACGGCGCATGATGTTCTCCACCATGACAACGGCGCCGTCGACGATGATGCCGAAATCGATCGCTCCGAGCGAGAGGAGATTCGCGTTGATACCCGTGAGCCGCATCATCAGGAAAGCGAAGAGCATCGAGACGGGAATGGTCGTTGCCACCACGAGTGCGGCGCGGACGCTGCCGATGAAGAACATGAGAACGATGATGACGATTGAAAAGCCCTCAAAGAGCGTGCGCGCCACTGTCTCGATCGTGTAGTGCACGAGCACGTTCCTGTCGTATGTGATGCGCAGATGCACATCCTTCGGCAGATCGTTCGCGTTGAGTTCGGCGACCTTTTCCTTCAAGGCGTCGACGACCTCCGTCGGATTCTCGCCTCGCCGCATGGCCACCAGTCCCTGCACTCCCGACTGTACATCCGTCACGCTGCCGTCCTTGTGTTTGAGCGCATAGCCGAGCACCCCCGTCGGGGGTGAGGGATATTCCTCGACGCTGCCCAAGTCGTGCACGAAGACCGGCACCCCCTTTTGCGATGCGACGACGATGTTGTCGATGTCCTGCTTCTGTTTGATCGCTCCGATCCCCCGCACGACGAATCCCTGTCCTCCGCGGCGGATAATGTTTCCGCCGGTGTTCAGGTTGTTCTGGCTGACAGCGTCGATCACATTCTGGATTGTGAGATTGTACTGTCCCAGTTTTTCGGGAGACGTGATGACATGATACTGCTTCACAAGCCCGCCGAAATTGACGACATCGGCGACGCCCGGCACCTGGAGGAGTTTCGGAATAATGACCCAGTCCTGGAGCGTCCGCAATTCCATTGGCGTCCGGTTCTCACCGCCCTCGATCACATATCGGAAAATCTCTCCCACCGGCCCGGAGAGCGGACCGAGCGACGGCTGTACACCGTCCGGCAGCTCCGCCTCGGCAAGCTTCTCGATCACGCGCTGACGGGCAAAGTAATCGTCCGTCCCGTCTTCGAACGTCAGTTGCACAACCGAGAGGCCAAAGATCGTCTTCGAACGGATGTTCACGGTGTTCGGAACCGAGTTCAGTGCGCGTTCGATCGGGAGCGTGATCTGCTGCTCCACTTCCTCTGCGGCGCGTCCCTGATATTGAGTGATGACGGTGACCTGCGTGTCCCCGACATCGGGATACGCCTCTTTTTTCATTGTCGTCCACGACCATGCGCCGGCCACGAGCACGGCGATGACGACGCCGAGCGTGGCAAGTCGCATGCGCAATGCGAATCCGAGAAGTCTGCGTATCATGCTGAAGTTTCCTCTCAAAAATGTGAAGCATTAAACTTCTGACGAATGGGCATCTCAGTAATTGAAGCTGAGTCCCTTCAGCAACATCGTGCCGCCGGTAACGATCTTCTCCCCTTCACGGACACCGCGCAACACGATCGCCTGTTCCCCTTCCGGCGGTGAGATGATGACCTCCCGCCG
>DATGXR010000251.1:0-48837 GCA_035298825.1 Bacteroidota bacterium | reverse complement strand
AACTTCAATAACATGAACTTCACCGTGTGATGCGCCCATGGTCACTTCAATAACATGAGCTTCACCGTATGACGCGCTCCGGGTGTGATCACGACGAACAGATACATACCGGATGAGACACGGCGGCCCGAATCGTCAACGGCATCCCATCGGAATTCGCGATTGGCGTCTGATGTCAATCCCGCCGCGTCGAATGTTTTCACGACCTGTCCCAACATATTATAGATTCTCAGCGTCGCATCCTGAGCCCTCACCCCCTTTGGCAAACGGACACGCAGCGTCGTCGAGGGATTGAACGGATTCGGATAGGCCGAGGCGACCTGATACGAACCCGGGATCTGACCGTCCGTCGAAGCATTGGTCACGAATATTGGGGTTTCGTTCTTTGCGATGACCAGCGTGTCACCGGGCTCGAGCGCAAGCAGCGCTGTATACCGGCAAACGATTCGCTCCCTGAGACAGTCGTCTGTCATCATCTTGATTGCATCCGGTGTGTTCGTGTACAGCCATTCGATATCCGCGATCGACCTGCCGACCCATACCGCGCGCAATGTGCTGTCAGTCGGCGTGATTGAGGCAGCCGGAATGGCGAATTTTTTCTGATACGGCTGTCCCCGATAGAATCCCCCAACTTCCATCGACATGGCGCCGCTGCCGACATACTTCCCTATCTGTCCGACCTGCTGGGATGTCAGCACAGTCTGATACTGCTTGATGCCATATGAATATTTCGAGTACGTAAACCCGTCCTCCACATTCATCTGTATGTCAAGCGATGTCAATCCGCCCCGCAGCGCAGTCATCGCGTCATTGAGGAGTGTTCCCGGATCCGTCCCGTACATCAAAGATCGAGAAGAACCGCCGGTCATGCTCTTCACGATATTGTAAAAATATTGGTTTGCAAAATAGTGCCTGCCATTAATGAACATCGACATATAGTTGCGGTTGTTCACGTCGACGATGTGAACATCTGTTCCGGCCGGCAGCTTGAGGCGCAGCCATGTGATGACCGGATCTGCCGCCTGAGGCGTACCCAGCTTATCGGATGCAGCCAGCAACAGGATGCTTGCATTCGCGCCATGTGAATTTAAAAATTCAACGGCGTTCATGAACAATCCCGGGATGTTGGAACCGTTCGGAATGGTTTCGGCGCCGAGTTTCGAAAATGCGGATGCGATGCCGGCAGAATCGGCTGCGAACCACTTCTCGCCCGAACGCTGCCAGCTGTCGAAGATCACGTTGAACGAATCCTTTCCTGTACATCGGCTCTTGAGCATCGACTTCACGGCTTCAATGTATGCAGATCGCGTCAGCGTTGTCTTGATCGAATCATAATCGATCGCGATAAGAAAACGACGCGATGTGTTCACGCCCAGAACGGCAAACGGATCGAGCATGACCTGGTACGTGCCGCCTGTCGGAGCGGAGAATTTCGTGACGACATAGTCGGCTGCGTCGTTCACAGGCACGGCGATGCCGGGATCGGATAGTGCGAAGACTGAAGAAGGAATATCACATTTCCAGGCGGCAACGCGCGTGAGTGAATCGGTCCACGGTGTGAATCCAATTCGTGTGTCGTTGATGATCGACGGAATATGCGACACGGAGGGCGCGTAGTAAATCACGCGAACCGATTGCAACGGCACGAACGACGATCGAAACAGGTACCCGGGGATATCGGCGCGCCATTGGCCGTCTGCACGCTTGAGCGGTGTGACATACGAAAATTTCACCGTACGCGTTCCGGTGGCCGCCATCGGATAGATCTGAAGCTTATAATTGTCCTCATATGTCTTTTGGAGAAATGCCGGATCACGCCGGCGTTTGACAATCCCTTCATATGTTGCGGATGCAGTCGCACGCTCAAGGATCAATCCGCGTGAAAGTTCATTCCCGACCCAAAGCCACAGGTCGTTCACGACCGATTCAGGCGGCAGCGAATACGAGTACTGGACCTCGACGCTGTCATTTGGAGAAAACGTGGTAACGTTACGGGCTGAAAATGTCATCGTCACATCATATTTCATGAACGAGCCGTTCGGCGTCATAGCCACGACGGCATCCTCGATCGTTCCGCTCCCGCTCCTGAATAATTGCGGATGCTGAACATAAAGATATGCATTTGGTTGAGCACAGAGATGTGTCGACAGTCCTGCGAGCAAGATGAATAACAGTATGCGTGTGTTCATGTGATCCGACTCCTTCGATATGGTACGTGTGTGGAGCATCTATGATCAGTAACGCGGGGATAGAGTACTGCAGTGTAGCGGTCGCTTCCATGTTCCGATGCTCACGACGTCCGCCTCCTTCAGACGCGTGAGCGAATGACGCAGTGTCAGCTCATCTCGAGCATCCGCTGAATCGGCTTCAGTGCGCGCAGGCGGAGCTCTTCATCCATCGTGATCTCGGGCGTGCGGTTCTTCATGCAGAGGTACAACTTTTCCATCGTGTTCTTTTTCATGAACGGGCATTCGTTGCACGAGCAGTTCGCATCGGGCGGCGCGGGAATGAACACTTTGTCGGGACACGCTTTTTCCATCTGGTGGATGATGCCGACTTCTGTCGCAACGATGAATTCGCGCTTCGGACTCGCCTTCACATAGTTCAGCAGCGCGCTTGTCGATCCGATATACGATGCTTTCGACAATAGCGATTCCTCGCATTCAGGATGAGCGATGAGTTCGGCATCCGGATGCTCGAGCTGCAATCCGATGATCTTGCGCTCGCTGAACGTCTCGTGAACGATACAGCTGCCGTTCCACAACAGCATGTCGCGGCCCGTCTTCTTGCGCAGATACGCGCCGAGATTCTTGTCCGGCGAAAACAGGATCGGCTGATCCACAGGGATCTGACGGATGAGCTTTTCGGCATTGCTCGATGTGCAGATGATATCAGAAAGCGCCTTCACTTCGGCAGTGCAGTTGATATATGTGATCGCCACATGATCGGGATGCGCCTCGCGGAAAAGTTTGAATGCGGGTCCGGGACACCCCTCGGCAAGCGAACAACCCGCCTCGAGGTCCGGCAGCAGCACAAGCTTATCGGGATTGAGGATCTTCGCGGTCTCGGCCATAAAATGCACACCCGCGAAAACAATGACATCGGCGTCTGTCGATGCCGCGCGGCGCGAAAGCTCCAGACTGTCGCCCACAAAATCGGCAAGGTCTTGTATCTCCGACTCCTGATAATAATGCGCCAGGATGACGGCGTTCATCTCCTTTTTCAGTCTGATGATCTCGCCAGCCAGATCGTGCGGAACTGATTGAATTGTCTTTAAAAGCATAATCGTTCTTTTTTCTGAAATATACTCAGTATCCCGGGAACTGTCAATCGTTCCGAGGCATTTTCTTCCGTAACGTCCTACAGATGAAAACGATTATTTCTTTCCGATTGTTTTCACATAGGCGAGGGCATCGGCGAACACCGATACGGCCTGTTCGGTCGTGATGGAAT
The DNA here is from genome assembly GCA_035298825.1 of Bacteroidota bacterium. Taxonomy (GTDB): domain Bacteria; phylum Bacteroidota; class Ignavibacteria; order UBA10030; family UBA8401; genus CAISDA01. The sequence goes on along the minus strand of DATGXR010000251.1, from coordinate 45,384 downwards.
TCATATGCCGATCGGGCGAGATCACAGCGAAGTGGCGCCTGTGGGGCGGTTTCCACACTGTGTGGTCGGTCGGACCGTAAAATGTTACAGTGGGAATGCGTTCGGCCGACGCGATATGGAGTGTGCCTGTATCGTTGCTGACGAACACGTCGAGGTGATTCAGGAATGCGGCGCTCACGCGTATTGGCATAAGCGGCGCCGAATACACGCGGTTGTGCACGATGGAGAGAAGATATTTCCTCAGTTCGACTTCGTTGGGACCGACGATGAGAATGACCTGCGCGTTGAAACGTTCGATGATCGCATCGATGAATTCGGCAAGTTTCTCGAGCGGATAGCGCCTCGACAGCGCGAGCGTTCCGAAATGCACGCCCACGACGGGCTTCGATTTCTGCAGGCCGAGCGAGAGAAAAATATTTTCTGCCTCGATACGCTCTTCGTTCGTCGGCACGAGATCGTACTCGAACGTGTCCGGTTCGGCGCCGAGCACGGCGACCACATCGAGATTGTGTTCGATCTCCGGTTTCTTCGCCGGATCCCGGTGCGAGAGCACATTATAAATCGATTCGGACATCGACGGAACATGCTGCAGATGATCGGGACCGATGATGTAGGGAGCGCGGCTTGCGAGCGCCACAAGATCGGATGAGAACGAGCGCGAGACTGTGTTCAGCACGATGGCGCAGTCGTATCCCCCATCCTTCCTCAACTCATGCCAGAAGCGTTTCAGCTCCGCCCAGGACCAGTTCTTCAGCTTGTCGTGGAAGATGATGAGCTGATCGATGTTCGGATTGTTCACCATCATCGCCATCGTGTAATCGCGCACGACGACAGCGAGATGCGCGTTCGGGAATCGCTTTCGAAGCGCGCGGATGGCGGGTGTCGAGATGAGCAGGTCCCCCAGCTGGTCATGCTGCCGGACGACGATGATGCGTTTGAACGAGGCAACGGGAAGATCCTTCGGCGCACAGACGGGACGTGCCGCAATTATTTTTATCAACCACAGAAGTATTTTTTCGAAGAGCTGCTGTACTGCGTCCATACACAACGTGCCTGCGTGAAGTTGATGCGAAATTAATAAATGCTTTTTTCAGTGAGCGACTGCGTCTTGTCCTTCGCCTTCTGTACGGTCAGAAAGAACTCGATATACATCGCGGGAAACATGAATGAAAGATATTTTTCCCAGCGGCGCGGAAACAGGTTCGCCAGCGTGCTCATCCCGATGACCTTGTAGAAGTCAGTAAACCAGATCTTGTATTTATCCGTCTTGAACAATCCGGTGTTCTCAAGCAGAGCGAATGAGATCCATCCGAAATGATGGTAATGCTCCAGGTCGCCGTATGACAACTGCGACGTGTAATGCGGAGTGATGATTCGGATTGTCGCTCCATGCCGCGCGATGCGATGCACCTCGCTCATCATTGCCAACGGCCGATCGACATGCTCGATGATGTGGGACATCTCGATGTATTCAAATTCGTTGTCCGCGAACGGATAGGGATAATTATTGATATCGTGGACCACGTCAACATGCGCCGCGGGCCTGATGTCCATACCGATGGAGCCCTCTTTTTTCGTTATGGGACCGCATCCGATGTCGAGAATCTTCATATTTCGTTTTCAAAAAATAGTTCTGAATACGGGGAATGACACTCCCCTCTGTCCGTTATCTCGGCGCGATTATTTTTTGTCCGTGATGTCTTCGAAATCAGCGTCCTCGACGTTGTTCCCGTACGGCATTTTCGTGCCCGGCCGCGGCGAACTTGGCGGTGGCGTGCGCCTGGGTTGGTTCACATCCGAAAAGAAGCGGATGAACCGGAGCGCCACGCCGATGATCTTGGCGGCGATGTAGATCGCGATGATAAAAATTATGATGCGAAGCATAAGCTCCTGTCTCACTTAGTGCGAATTGCCGGATTGTAATATTCGACCGGCGGTTTATCCTGTTTGAAGATCTGTTCGCACAGATCCTCAAAATGATCCGGATTGTTCACAAAATCTATCTCCGTCGCATTCACGATGAGCAGCGGAGCGCTCTTGTACCGGAAGAAGAAATAATTGTACGCCTCGTTCAGTTCCCTGATGTACTCCTCGGACATGTTCTCTTCGTACGAGCGGCCGCGCTTGCGGATGTTCGTCATCAGCCGGTCGACGCTCGACTGGAGATACACCACAAGATCGGGCTGCGGGACGTTCTTTTCGATCGATGTCACGAGCGTGTCGTAGAGTTTGAGCTCGTCGTCCTGCAGATTCAGATACGCGAAAATTTTGTCCTTGTCGAAAATGTAATCCGATACGACGATCGAATGGAACAGGTCCGCCTGAAACAATTCCTGCTGCTGCTTGTAGCGGCTCAGCAGAAAAAAAATCTGCGTCTGAAACGCATACCGTTCCGGCTCCTCGTAGAAGCGGGCGAGAAACGGATTTTCCTCGAATTTTTCAAAGACCGATTTGGCGTTCAATTGTCTTGAAAGCATTTGGACAAGCGATGTCTTGCCCGCGCCGATCACACCTTCGATGGCGATGTACCGAATATCCGACGGATAACGAATCACGAAAGATCCTGCAGAACGGTGGTGAATGGAAGCTGTTGTTTATGGACCGCATGGGGATCGCCGCATTCATCGAGCAGCGTTCCGATCGTTTTACGAAATACCGGATGCATCACGCCTCCTGCAATTTCGGCAAGCGGCGTCAGAACAAACCTTCGCGTCTGCACTTCCTTATGCGGCACCGTGATCCATTCGTTCTCGATCGTCCGGCTGCCATACAGAAGCAGGTCGAGATCGATCTCACGCGGTCCGTATCTGAATGTGGGCCGCCGTCCGATCTCCCGTTCAATGCGTTTCAATTCATGGTAGAGCGCCGTCGGCTCGAGCGCGGAACGCAGCTCCGCCACGGCGTTATAAAACAGTTCCTGGTTTTCCACTCCCACCGGCTCCGTCTCGTAGATGGACGAGAGCGCCGTCACACACGTCCCTTCAAGCTTTCCAAGCTCACGCACTGCATCGCAGAGATGCCTGAACCTGTCCCCCACATTCGATCCAAGGCCGATATAAATACGATCAGTCATCACTTCCTGGACGATTCAATTTCAACTTCAACCGTATCGAGCACCCCATGCACGGGCGCGCCCGGTTTGCGCACACGCACGACCACTTTTTCGACAGGCGGAAATTCGCGCAGCAGCGCCTGTGCAATCTGATGTGCAAGCGCCTCGATAAGATAAAATTTTTTCTCCGTGATCGCCTTCTTCACAACTCCGTACGCCTGCTCATAGTTCACCGTGTGATGCAGCGAGTCCGTCGTGCGCGCCGCCGTGAGGTCGGCGTGCAGCTCAACATCGACTTCGAACTTTCCGCCGATGTTCTGTTCATCTTTCAACACGCCGTGGTACGCATAGAACACGGCGTTGTGCAGGCGTATGATATCGAGTTTTGCCATGGGGAGATAATATATAAAAAATTATTTCATCGTCTCGAGCGCGTAGCGCAGACGACGCAGCGTTGTTTCACGGCCCAGAAGTTCGAGCACATGAAAGAGGCTCGGTCCGAGCGAAACGCCGGTCGACGCGAGCCTGAGCGGATGAATCAGCTTGCCTGCGCCGATTCCGAGTTCTTCGGCTGTCTGCCGCAGGAGCCGTTCGGTCTCGGCCGCGGTGAATTCTGCGGCGGCCTCGTATTTTTCCAACAGCAGCGCCATGTGTTTCGGCGTGTCGGGACCCCAGTTTTTGGTGCGTCCTTTTTCCTCGAACACAACCGGGTCCTCATAGAAAAAAATGCACTCGGTTCCGAAATCGGGAATCACCGTGATGCGGTCCTTCAAGAATCCGATGACCCGTTTCAGGTACTCGTCCGGCAAACGTGTCCAGCCTTTTTCGGCGAACATCGGACGCACGAGTTCAAGCAACTCTCCCTCAGGCTTCACACGGATATGCTGCTGATTGAGCCACTGCAATTTTTCAAGATTGAAGATGGCGCCCGATTTTCCCACACGGTCGATCGAAAACTCGTCGATCAATTCCTGCATCGAAAAAATTTCACGCGTGTCACCCGGATTCCATCCGAGGAACGCGATGAAGTTGACAAGCGCCTCCTTCAAATATCCTTTCGCACGATAGTCCTCGACCGCCACGTCTCCCTGTCGCTTCGAGAGCTTGCTGCCGTCCGGATTGAGCAGGAGCGGCAGATGCGCAAACTTCGGAACGTTCCATCCGAAAAACTGATAGAGCAGAATATGCTTCGGCGTGCTCGGAAGCCATTCTTCGCCGCGTATCACGTGCGTGATGCCCATTGCGTGATCGTCCACGACGACCGCCATGTGATACGTCGGAAAGCCGTCCGATTTCACGAGCACCTGATCGTCGAGAATCGCATTGGCGATCGTCACTTTGCTCCGTATCTGGTCCTCGAACGTCACTTCGCCTTCGAGCGGAACTTTCATGCGCACGACGTGAGGCTCGCCCGCGTCGACACGCGCCTGCGCTTCGGCAGCCGGAATCTCGCGGCAATGCCGGTCGTACACGAGCGCGCGTTTTTCGGCCGCGGCCTTCTCGCGCACCTGCTCGAGCCGCTCCGGTGTGCAGAAGCAGTAATATGCCTTGCCGGCATCGACGAGCTCGCGTGCGAATTTCTTGTACATCGACAGACGCTGCGACTGGACGTACGGACCGACCGCACCGTCCCTGCCCGGCCCTTCATCGAACTCGATCCCCGCCCATTCGAGCGAAGAGATTAAATTTTCGACTGCGCCTTCCACTTTCCGTGTTTGATCCGTATCTTCTATACGGAGAATGAATGAGCCGTGATGACGTTTCGCAAGCAAATAATTATAAAGGGCCGTGCGCAGGCCGCCGACGTGAAGATAGCCGGTAGGACTCGGCGCAAACCGTACTCGAACAGGTTCCATTGTCTCTGGCTGTAATTGATCTCAACAAAAAAGGATGTACAAAAAAAATTCGCATAATGCGAAGATAATACAAAAGATACCACATTTTTTTCTGACTTCCAAAAACAGACCGGCCTTTTCAGTCCGATCCGCCCCTATGATCCTTTCCGTCACACATATCGAATCGCTCGAGCTGCCCGTGCTCGAGCCGTACCGCACGCTCCGCCGGCCGATCGAACATCAGCAGCAGGGCATCTTCATCGCCGAGGGCGACAAGGTGGTCGATCGCCTGCTCGAGAGCAACGTGCGCATGATGTCCATCCTCTGCTCTCCTCACTGGTTCGGTGCGCTGAAGGAACGGCTCGAGGCGAAGCAGGATCTCATCGACGCTTTCATCGCCGAAGAACGACTCATGGAAACGATCGTCGGCCACAGGCTCCATAAATGCGTGATGGCGATCGGGATCATCCCGAAGCACGGAACACTCGACGAGATGCTGACGCGCGTGACGCACGCGCCGTTTCTCGTGGCGGTGGACGGCATCATGAACGCGGAAAATATGGGCGTGATCATTCGCAACTGCGCCGGATTCTCCGCCGATGCCCTGCTTGTGAGCGACTCGTCCTGCGATCCGTATCTGCGAAGATCGGTGAGAAATTCGATGGGAAATATCTTCCGGCTCCCCATCTGCTATGAACCGTCGTTGGCCACGCTGCTTGAATCGGCGCGCTCGCGCGGCATACGCGTCTTCGCGGCCGACGCGCATGCCGAAACAGTGGAGCTCTCGGACGCCAGGTTCGAACAACCATGCTGCATCGTGCTTGGGAGCGAAGGCACCGGTATCTCGCGCGGCGTGCTCGATGTCTGCGACGAGTCCGTCCGCATTCCGATGCGCGACGGCTTCGATTCGTTCAATGTGGCGAGCGCCAGCGCCGTGCTCATGTACGAGGTGCAGCGCCGCCGGCGCATGCTCTCGCGCCAAAAAAAATGATCCGTCAGAGAGATAATTCACGAAAAGCTATTTGATTTCAAACGGGATTTTCGTATTTTGTCACGACCTGTTATGACGGGTCCGCTAGACAGAGCACTCTCACAGAGTCGAAACACACTATTTTCACTCACACACATCCCGGCAGACCACGTATGAGACTTGACCGCATCATTCAGGCACTTCTTCCCCACGACGAAAAGTTCTTTTCATTTTTTGACGAATCGGCCCACATCATGGTCGAGGCGGCATTACTCATGAAACAGCTTCCTCCGAATGACCTCGAAGTGCGCAAATCAATTGTCAATCAGATCGAAGAGCTCGAACATCAGGGCGATACAATCACACACAAGATATTCGGAGAGCTCAACAGCACATTCGTCACCCCGTTCGACCGCGAAGACATCCAGCTGCTCGCATCATCGATGGACGATGTGATAGACTTTATCAACGGCAGCGCAAACCGCTTTATCCTCTACAAGATCAAAGACTGTCCCGCCGAAATGACTGAATTGATCGAATGCCTCTACAAATCAGTTGTCGAACTCCAGCACGGCATCTCGCTGCTCGCCGATTTGCGGCGCGTCGACGATTTGAGAGCCATCATCCAGAAAGTGAACGAATACGAAAACCTCGCCGATTCGATTTTCGGACAGGCAATCGCGAATCTGTTCGACAATGAGAAAGATCCCATCTACCTCATCAAATTAAAAGAGATGTTTGTGGCGCTCGAAACCGCAACCGACAAATGCGAAGATGTCGCCAATATTTTCGAAACCATTCTGATTAAACACGCCTAAGAAAATATGTTCACACTTGTTGTTTTTATCATCGTTATTGCGTTAATCTTCGACTTTCTGAACGGATTCCACGATTCGGCCAATTCGATCGCCACGATCGTCTCGACACGTGTGCTGACGCCGCGAAAAGCCGTGATCTGGGCCGCGTTCTTCAATTTGGTCGCGGCCTTTTTCTTTGATGTGCACGTGGCAAAGACGATTGGCAAAGGTCTCATCGAGCTGAGCGCGGTCAACGAATATGTCATCATGAGCGCGCTGATTGGCGCGATCGCATGGAATCTGATCACCTGGTATTACGGCATTCCATCGAGTTCATCGCATGCGCTCATGGGCGGATTCGCAGGCGCCGCAATCGCTCGCGCCGGCTGGAGTTCGATCATCTATCACGGCTGGACCAACACGCTCGTCTTCATCGTCGTCGCCCCAATGATGGGCATGGTGATGGGATTCGTCATCATGGCAGCACTCATGTGGATCTTCCACGGACGCTCGTCTTCGCGAGTGAACGGAGTGTTCCGGAAGCTGCAGCTTGTTTCGGCAGCGGCCTACAGTCTCGGACACGGAACCAACGACGCGCAGAAGACGATGGGCATCATCACCACGCTCCTCGTGTCCGCAGGTTTTTTGAAGACATTCGAAGTGCCGTATTGGGTCATTCTCTCGTCCCATTTTGCGATCGCCATGGGAACATTATTCGGAGGATGGAGAATCGTCAAGACGATGGGCCAGAAGATCACGAAGCTCAAGCCCTCGGGCGGATTCGCGGCCGAAACAGCTGGCGCCATCACGCTGCTCGTGACTGCGTTCAGCGGCATCGCCGTGAGCACGACGCATACGATCAGCGGCGCCATCATGGGTGTTGGCGCCACGAAACGCGCGTCGGCCGTGCGCTGGGGACTGGCCGGTAATATCGTCATCGCGTGGATCCTGACCATCCCCGCCTCGGCTCTCGTTGGCGCAGTGAGCTATTTTATCGTGTCGATGTTCCAGCGCTGAGGCAACGTTGAACCCGCACCGAGCTAGCACTGAGATCGATAAAAAATATATTCGCATTTAAAAAACAACCGCCGGTCATCGAAAGAAACGACCGGCGTTTTTTATGTTGAGAACGGCTTGCACGCCAATTGGGGTGCAATGATCTGCACCCCGATTGGAGAAACATTATCCACACGTCATTGTCCTCGCGCGAATGATCGCGCATTACCCGATCACTGTAAATTTCGTATACGGGTGGAGCACCTTCGGCACGATGATCTTGCCTTCGGGCGTTTGATAATTCTCGATGATCGCCGCCATCACGCGCGGCAGCGCGAGTCCCGAGCCGTTGATCGTATGCACGAACTCGGTCTTTCCCGTCTCGGATGATTTATAGCGGATGTTCATCCGCCGCGCCTGGAACGATTCGAAGTTGCTGCACGACGACACTTCGAGCCACTTCGACTGTCCCGCCGCCCATACCTCAAGATCGAATTTCTTCGACTGCGTGAATCCCATATCTCCCGTGCACATCAGCAGGGTATGGTACGGAAGTCCCAGCAGCTGCAGCAGGCGTTCGGCATCGAGACGAAGCGTGTCGAGTTCCGCATAGGATGTCGACGGCGTGACGAACTTGACGAGCTCGACCTTGTCGAACTGATGCAGACGGTTCAATCCGCGCACGTCCTTGCCATACGAACCCGCCTCGCGCCTGAAGCACGGCGTGTATGCAGCGTAATGGATCGGCAGCTCCTTTTCAGTAAACGTCTCGTCGCGATGAAAATTTGTGACGGGCACTTCGGCCGTGGGGATCATGAAAAATCCATCGCGGTCGCACACGTACATCAGATCTTCCTTATCGGGGATCTGACCCGTGCCGCGGGCGCTGTCTTCGTTCACCACGATCGGCGTCTGAAGCTCCCTGTATCCGTGCTCGCCTGCCTGATCGAGGAAAAAATTGATAAGTGCACGCTGCAGCTGCGCGCCTTTTCCGACATAGAACGGAAATCCCGCTCCTGCCACTTTCGAGCCGCGCGTAAAATCGAGAAGACCGAGCGCATCGGCAATGTCCCAGTGCGGCTTCAGTGTGAAATCGCCCGCCGGCTTCTCGCCCCATTCAAACACAACCTGATTATCGTCCGGCGTCCTGCCGACAGGCACAGAGGGATGCGGAAGATTCGGCACGCTCAGCAGCAGCGACTTCAGATCGCCGTCGACAACTTTCAATTCCTCGTCGAGCGCCTGGATGCGCGCCTTGACAGTGTTCATCTCGTCGATGATTGCCGACGCGTCTTCGCCAGCCTTCTTCATGTGCGCGACCTTGGCCGACACCTCGTTGCGTTTCGCCTTCAGCGCTTCCACTTCCTGGATCATGTGCCGGCGCTGTTCGTCGAGTTCGAGGATCTTGTCGATGTTGTCTGTTTCAAATTTTGCGGCGATGCCCTGTTTCACGGCCGCCGTGTGTTCCCGTATCAGTTTTATATCGAGCATAAGTATGTGTGTGTATGGGGTTGAGTTATTGCGACACGACGCGCAGCGTAACGACGAGCGCGTCGGAGTGAATATCCTTGTTGACGACTTTCCGCGCCGCGACGGGCGTGACCGTGCGGGCTGCAGTGTACAGATGCTGCGTCAGATCCTGAGGCGCGCCATCCAGCTCGTTGGCGCACACGCATCGGCCCTTCAACGCGCCGACAGTCGGGCTCGAAGGCCGTTCATAAAATTCTCCGCACACGACAAAGGGAAAGTCCTTGAACTGCGGGAGCAGTTCGACGAGTCCGCGCGTCTGGCTTTTACGCTCCGAGGCCGACTGGTCGTCGATCTCCGTCGATGCGAATCCGACGCTTTGGAGTCCCACATCGATCACCGAATAGGCAATCGAGCGTCGCACCTTCCCCTTCGACACCGGAAGCGATTCGACTGTGGACTGATGAATCGGATACGTGCTGAAAAGCGCATTGCCCGAATCGAATCCCTTGTAATAGCGCGCCATGCCGAAGAACGGACGCATATCGAGCGCAACGGCGAGTTCCTTGACCGCGTCAAAATCCTTCTTGCCTTCCATGGGACGTTCGATCTGCTGCACGGCCACGACGTCGGGTTGCACGGATCTGATCCACGAAGCGAACCGTTTCACGCTCGCCTCGTCGCGCAGCGCATGCAGCGCATTAATCGAAAGGATCCGGATCGAATCTCTCTGAGGCCTGACTTCAGCCGACGGTACGGGCGTCTTGATCGACGCTTCGGGCTTCGGCGCCGTTGTTTCTTTCGGCGATGCGCACGACGCTGCAATCAAGCCGAGTGCGATGACGAGAAAACAGAAAATCACAAATTGTTTGACCATAGAAAAATTCCCGGACATCATTCGTTCATCGTTTCAATGTGCAGATCGCGGCGCAGCGCTTCGAGTCCGTTCCGAACATTCCCCGGCTCGAACCCGACTTCGTTGCGGGCCTTGTCGACCAGAAATCCGGTCGAGAGCGGACGCGGCGCCGCCTGATTCAATCCTGAAGACTGTATTTTGTGTATCAATTCCCGATCGAGTCCGAACGCCTCTGCGATGCGCATCGCGAAGTCGTAGCGGCTCAGACGCTCGCTGTCGCAGATGTGGAATACGCCGCGGCCGTCGCGTTCGATGACGCTGAGCACCGCCGAGCCGACGCTGCCCACATATGTCGGATTGGCCACCTGGTCCACCGCGCAATTGATGGATTCGCCGCGGCGGAGCGCTTCGATCACCCATGTGGCAAAATTTTTCTTGAGTGCGACACCCCCGCCGTAGACGAGGATCACGCGCAGGATCGCGAATGGAACGCCGCCCGACAGAATCACATTCTCGCCTGCCAGCTTCGTCTTGCCATAATAATTGATCGGGTTGACGCGATCGATCTCCGTATACGGGCCGTACTTTCCGTCGAATACGTAATCCGTCGACAGATGAATCATCTTCGCCCCGATGAGGCGCGCGGCATCTGTCAGATTCTCGACGCCGTTCACGTTCACACGCCAGGCGTTCTCCCGCTGCCGTTCGCATTCATCCACGCTCGAGATGGCAGCCGTGTTGATGATGATATCGGGTCGGTAACTCGTTACGAGGCTTTTCACGTCGCTGCGAACGGTGATGTCGAGCTGCGTGTAGTCGAAGAAGCCGCGGTCAAGATTGAAATTTCTGTGATGCGACGTATGCAACACTTCGTAGTCGGTCGTGTGACCGAAGAGTAACGCCAGGCGCTGTCCCACCAGTCCGTTGCTGCCGCATACGAGCAATCGCTTCATTCGGAAACCTTCATCTGTGCAATTGCGGAGAACCGCTCATCCCCGTTCGTTTGAGCGCAGAGCGATGCCGCGCGATTCGCAAACGCGCCGGCATCGGCGTAGTTTTTCAACGCGCAATAACCGAACAGGAACGCCGCGCCGAAGATATCTCCGCAGCCGATCGTATCGGATGCCGTTGCGGCGGGAATGCCCGCGATTTCATGAACGGTCGCCGACTTATGTCCCACCTCGTAGACAGTGGCGCCGCGCTCGGCATGCGTGACGCAAAATGCCTGAACCATGAGCGGCACGATTTGCCGGACCAGCTGATCGATCTCCGTGTACTCGAACGTGAGTCCCGCCGCCTCTTCGTCGTTCATCTGTACCGAGTTGATCATGAAGCACCATCGGCGCCAATCGCTCATCGGCCTGCGGAATCGCGATCCGTCCGGATTGAAACCAAGCGATAGGTTATGGAAGTCGAGATGGATCGGCGTCGCCTTCGGCCGCACCGCCATACGGATCTCATCGAGCGTGTCGATCGTGATGTCGAAGCCTGACATCATATTGATGAGCACGCCATTGACGTTCAGGAACGGTTCGATGCGCTGGAATGGAATTGGATCCGAATTTCGCTTTCCACGGCCGGTCCACATTCCGTCTTTGAGCGTGTAGCGCACTTCGTTCGATTCGCCGGGATACGAGTAGATGCCGGCGATATCGACATTCGGATACGCCGCGAGCGCGGTCTTCACGCCGTAATAGTCGCGTTCACCCACGCCGAACACGGGATAGACCGCGTCCTGCGGCCCGGCAAGCGACGCGAGCGCGCAGACTGTGGTGAGGATGCCGCCGTAGGTCCGATGTTCCGATCCGTCTTCATACTGGCGGATGTCGGCCGCAAAATGTCCGATGACAGTGTATTTCATTTTTTATAGACCGAGGCCGGATCGAACAGGATCTCGCCTGTTTCGCGCCAGGCGTTGCCGCCGTCTGTTACTTCGCGGTAGAAGCAGCTGCGATGTCCCGTGTGGCATGCGGCGCCGCCGATCTGATTGATGCGCAGCAGCAGCACATCCGCATCGCAGTCGAAGCGGATCGATTTCACTTCCTGCACGTTGCCCGATTCCTCGCCCTTCTTCCATAATTTTTTTCGCGAGCGGCTCCAATAGACGGCCTTCCCCGTCTCGAGTGTGAGCCTGAGGCTCTCTTCATTCATCCACGCCATCATCAGGATCTCTCCGGTCGCATCATCCTGCGCGATCGCCGGAATGAGGCCGTCGGATGTAAATTTGAGTTCTTCAAGAAGTTTCATGCTTCATGTGCCTTCGTTTGTAAATGGATGCGCCCCGGCGCGCCGTTACGAGCGCATGATGATCTGCTTCGACCGGAGATACTCTTTCGCCTGAGAGATCGTGAATTGCCTGAAATGAAAGATCGACGCCGCCAGCACCGCATCGGCCTTGCCGTCGTGCAGCGCCGCATAGAGATGCTCGAGCGTGCCCGCGCCGCCGCTTGCAATAACGGGTATACGCACAGAGGAGGTCACGCGCTCGAGCAGCTCCACGTCGTACCCGTCCTTCGTCCCATCCCTGTCCATGCTCGTAAGCAGGATCTCGCCGGCTCCGAGCGACTCGACTTCCTGCACCCATTCAATCACGTCGCGTTCCGTCTTTGTCCGGCCTCCGTGGATGTAGACATTCCACCGGCCCGGCTCGGCGCGTTTGGCATCGACCGCCACCACAATGCACTGAACGCCGAACTTCTCGGCCCCTTCGCTCACAAGCGAGGGATTGCCGACGGCGGCCGTGTTGACCGACACCTTGTCGGCCCCGCTTCTCAGCATCTCGCGCATATCGGCCGTGGTGCGTATGCCTCCGCCGATCGTGAACGGAATGAACACCTCTTCGGCGGTCCGGCGCACTACGTCGATCATCGTCGAGCGATTGTCGGACGAAGCCGTGATGTCGAGGAACACGAGCTCGTCGGCTCCTTCAGCCGTGTAATACTTGGCCTGTTCGACCGGATCGCCCGCGTCGACCAGATCGACGAAGTTCGTTCCTTTGACGACGCGGCCACGATCGACATCGAGACATGGGATGATTCTTTTTGCCAGCATAAAAAAATTATATTCTCCGCGTGGGACCGAAATCGTCCAGTTCTTTTTCGTTCATGCGCCAAAGGACCTGGCACGGGAATCGGTTTTCGTACAGCGCCTTGCCGACAATGACCGAATCCACGCCGTATTTTTCAATCTCCTGCAGACGAAGCAGATCCTGATATCCCGAAATGCCGCCGGACGCCGTCACGCGCAGTCCCGATTGAATCGCCAGATCCTTCGTGGCCTCGATGTTCGGTCCGGTCATCATGCCGTCTCGTGAAATGTCCGTATAGACGACGCGCATGATGCCCAATTTTTTCATGGCAAGCGCGAGCTGCACAGCGCCGATGCCGGAGCTTTCCTGCCATCCCTTCGTCATCACAATGCCGTCCTTTGCGTCGATGCCGACGGCGATCTTGCGCGGCCCGAAATCGCGCACGCACTGATAGACAAGATCCGGATTTTCAATGGCTGCCGTGCCGATCACGACGCGCGCCACGCCGATCGAGAATAATTCCTTCACCTGGTCGTACGAGCGGATGCCGCCTCCGACCTGCACGGGAATGTCGATCGCATGCACCATCTTCTCGATGCATCCGAGATTTTTCATTTGACCTTCAAATGCGCCGTCAAGGTCAACCACGTGCAGCGTTTTCGCATTCTCGCCGCGCCACAGGATGGCCATTTTTGTCGGGTCGTCCGAATAGATCTTTTCAGTGCCGGGTTCGCCCTGCACCAACCGTATGCATCTGCCGTCCTTCAAATCGACGGCAGGAAAAATAAGAAGCATAAATGATATCCGTAAATAAAAAAAGTGCGTGAAATAATAGTACGAGCCAAAAAAAAAGGGACAGTGTATTAATTTTGCACCGCGCGCCGCGCGTGTTCGTGTGATCAATATCAGCGCGCTGCCCGTTTGCTGACGGTCGGTTCAGACGCCCGCGAAATTGGCGAGCATCTGCAATCCCGTCGTCTGGCTTTTTTCAGGATGAAACTGTATGCCGGTCACGTTTTCTTTTTGGACGACGGAGGCGAACGGAAGCGCGTAGTCCGTCGTACAGAGCACGACATCCTCTTCGGGCTCGGGAAAGAACGAGTGCACGAAGTAGACGAAGCTGTGATCGGCCACACCGCGCAGCAGCGGAGACGATGCGCAGACGTCAATCTGGTTCCATCCGATATGCGGCACTTTCACGCTCATAGGAAATTGTTTCACCTCGCCGCGCAGGAACCCGAATCCGTCATATCCGCCGCCTTCATCGCTTCGTGTGAACAGCAGCTGCATGCCGAGACAGATGCCCATGAGAGGCCGCCCCGCATCCACATGCGCGCGCACAATCGAATCGAGCTTCAGTTCATGCAGATTCTGCATGGCCTGCCCGATCGCCCCCACACCTGGAAGCAAGAGCTTGTCGGCGCGTGCAAGCGCTGAGGGATCGTCCGAAATAAACGCCTCCGCTCCAACTTTTTCAAACGCCTTCTGCACCGAACGCAGATTATTCAAATGATAGTCGATGATCCCGATCACTGCAACACTCCCTTTGTCGAGAGCACGCCTTCCACACGCGGATCCTTGTCGGATGCGATGCGCAACGCGCGCCCGAACGATTTGAACAACGCTTCGCTGATGTGATGCCCGTTCGATCCATAGAGCACTTCAAGATGAATGTTCGCCTTGAGCTGCTCGCCGAACGATCGGAAAAAATGCTCGATCATTTCGGTCGACATTCCGCCGACAGTCTCGCGGGCAAATTCGGCCCGATACACGACGCACGCGCGTCCCGACAGATCGATCACGCAGCGGGCAAGCGCCTCATCCATCGGCACATACGCATGCCCGTAGCGGGCGATGCCCGATTTGTCGCCCAGCGCCTGCGCAAAGAGCTGACCCAGCACGATGCCGACATCCTCGATCGTATGATGATCGTCCACATGCACGTCGCCTTTGCATGCGAGCGATATTTGAAAGAGTCCGTGTTTTGTAAACAGTTCGAGCATGTGATCGAAAAACCCGATGCCGGTCGAAATCTCCGAACCGGTGCCGCCATCAATCGTAAGCGACGCCGTAATGTCGGTCTCTTTCGTCGTCCGTGTAAGAGATGCAGTGCGCATACAAGTCATTTTTAATCAGAAAAAAAAATGGGGACGTCCCCTGCAGGAACGTCCCATGTGATGAAAGAGCACTTACTAGTATGCGGAATTTTTAAGAGAGTTTCAAGCAGATTTATGCCATCTGTCCGGCAGGCTGCGACACTGCAACCGGCGCGATTGTCGCGAGCGCCTGATCGATGTCCCAGATGATATCGTCCGGATTTTCGACCCCGATCGACAGACGGATCATCTTCTCTGTCACGCCGAGCGATTCCTTTTCGACCGAGGGCACGTCGGCATGCGTCATCGTGAACGGATGTTCGGCAAGCGACTCGGTGCCGCCGAGGCTCACTGCAAGCTGTATCATCTTCAGATTATTTAAAAACTGGAACGCCTCAGCCTCTCCGCCTTTGACATCGAACGAGAGCATGGCGCCCGCCGAGAGACATTGCCGGTTGAAGATCTCGCGCTGCACCGTGCCTTCCTCGAAGAATCCGAGATAATATACTTTTTCAACTTTCGGATGATTGCGCAGAAATGCGGCGACTACTTCCGCGCCGCGCGCCTGCGCCTCCATGCGGACCTTGAGCGTCTCAAGGCTGCGCATCAGGAGCCATCCGGTCCAGGGTCCCGCCATATTCCCGAAGAACGTGCGCAGCGTCTTCACACGCTTGATCAATTCGAACGAGCCGATCACCGCGCCCGCGATCAGATCGGAGTGCCCGCCGATGTATTTCGTTGCCGAATACAGGACGAGATCGGCGCCGAGCTTGAGCGGATGCTGCCACAACGGTCCCATGTACGTGTTGTCGACCGCCACATGCACTCTCCGATCCGGCGTCGAAAATTCTTTCGCGAGCGAAACGCAGCCCTCGATGTCGATGAGCGCATTCGTCGGATTCGCCGGTGTCTCGATGAAAATCATTGCGAGCTTCGAGGCGTGGGGGGATTTTTTCACCATCGCCCAGATCTCGTCCATCGATTGCGAGGGACTGAAGCGGAGCACATTGATGCCCCAGGCGGGCAGCACGTGATGAATGAAGTGGTCCGTCCCGCCATAGAGCGGTCCGCTGGCGAGAAGCAGATCGCCCGGCTTCAGAAATTCAAACAGCGTTGTCGTGATGGCCGCCATGCCGCTTTCAAACACGGCGGATTCTTCGCCTCCGTCCCAGAGCGTGAGCCGGTCTTCGAGTATTTCGATGTCTGGATTGTTGATGCGGCTGTAGATGAGTCCGAGCTGCTCTGCGGGTTTTTTTGTGCGCAGACCATAGGCGAGTTCAAAGAACGCTTTTCCCTCTTCGGCTGTCTTGAATGCGAATGTCGACGTCTGAAAGATCGGCGACTTGATTGCTCCTTCCGAAAGCGACGAATCGTATCCGTAACTCATCATCATGCTTTCGGGACTGAATTTTCGATTGGGATGCCCCTTCATGGTGCTTCCCCCTCCTTCCTATTTGAACAGCGATACTGGAATGATTTCTTGACGCCAATATACGGAATTCGTTCTCACACTGTCAACGCCGCAAAAAAAAGCGCGCATCCGGCTTCGAATGCGCGCTTTTTTTGTGTAAAGAGATGCAAGCCATTAAGAGCAACCGCTCGTGCTGCCGCACTGCAAACACTTGTAGCAGCTGCCCGACCGGATCATGATGCTCCCGCATTCATGGCACGGAGGAGCATCGGCCTGTGTCTGAAAGATGACCTTCTCGTTCGATTCGATTGCCGATGCGCGACGTGCTTCCGCCTTCGTGTCGAAGATGTCGAGCTGCGGCGCTTCGCTGATCACCGTGGTGAGCGGCTGCTCGTCCGACGGAAGGAACTTCATTCCCAGCCAGCGGAAGAGATAATCGCACACCGACTTCGCGATCGGGATGTTCGGATTGTTCGTGAATCCGGAAGGTTCGAAACGCATATGGCTGAATTTGTCAGTCAACACCTTCAGCGGCACGCCGTACTGCAGCGCCATCGACACGGCCGTGGCCAGAGCGTCCATCAATCCTGAAATTGTCGAACCTTCTTTCGACATCGTGATGAAGACTTCGCCCGCAGTTCCGTCTTCGTACATGCCGACGGTGATATAGCCTTCGTGTCCGGCGATCGAGAATTTGTGCGTGATCGATTTGCGTTCGTCCGGCAGCCGATGGCGCACGGGCCGCGACGCGTTCTTTTTTTCCTTCGCATCGAGCGAGGTCGACAGCGGCTGTGTCCGTTTGCAGCCGTCGCGATACACGGCGATCGACTTCAGTCCGAGCTTCCAGGCTTCGATGTAGGCCTGCATGATCTCATCGGGCGACACTTCGTGCGGCATGTTCACCGTCTTCGAGATCGCTCCCGACAGGAACGGCTGCGCGGCGCTCATCATCTTGATGTGGCCCATATAATGGATCGAACGCGATCCCTTGGCCGGCTTGAATGCGCAGTCGAACACCGACAGATGATCGTCGCTCAGATACGGCGCGCCTTCGATCGTGTCGTTCTTGTCGATGTAGGCGACGATGCGCTCGATCTGTTCCTGGTTGTAGCCGAGCTTGCGCAGCGCCTCGGGGACCGTCTGATTGACGATCTTCATGAGTCCGCCGCCAACTAATTTTTTGTATTTCACGAGCGCGATGTCCGGTTCGATGCCCGTCGTATCGCAGTCCATCATGAAGCCGATCGTTCCTGTCGGCGCAAGCACGGTGGTCTGCCCGTTCCTGAATCCGTGTTCGCGGCCAAGCGCAATCGTTTCCTTCCACGACGCTGCCGACGCGTCCCACAGCTCGGCCGAGACGAATTCTTTCTGTATGCGTTCGGCATAGAGGCTGTGCTTGTTCATCACGTTGAGCATCGGCTCACGGTTCACCGCATAGCCTTTGAAGGGGCCCTTCTGTTTGGCGATCAGGGCCGACTGACGGTAGGCTTCACCGCACATGAGCGAGGTGATGGCTCCGGCATAGTTGCGTCCGGCTTCGCTGTCGTAGGCAAGGCCGCGCGACATGAGCAGGGCGCCGAGATTCGCATAGCCGAGTCCGAGAGGACGATAGTCGTGGCTGTTTTTCTCGATCGTCGGTGTGGGATAGCTTGCGTTGTCGACAAGGATCTCCTGCGCGGTGATCGTGAGCGACACGGCCTGTTTGAACGCCGCCACGTCGAATTCTCCGTCTTCGCGCCGGTACTTCATGAGATTGAGCGATGCCAGATTGCATGCCGAATCGTCGAGATACATATACTCGCTGCAGGGATTGGATGCGTTGATGCGGGCCGTGTTCGACGACGTGTGCCAGTTGTTGATCGTCGTGTCGTACTGAATGCCGGGATCGCCGCACGTCCAAGCCGCTTCTGAGATCTGACGCATCAGATCGCGCGCGCGATAGACGTCCATCGCCCTGCCATCCTTCACTGCCTTCGTCATCCATTCCTTGTCTTCAAGCACCGACTTCATGAACTCGTCAGAGACGCGCACCGAGTGGTTCGCATTCTGGTACGAGACCGAGTCGTATGCGCCGCCCGGCACGTTGAATCCGCCGTTGTATCCGGCGTCGATGAGCGCGCATGCTTTCTTTTCCTCGACGGCTTTGCAATTGATAAAATCGACGATGTCGGGATGCGCGATATCGAGGATGACCATCTTCGCGGCGCGGCGTGTCTTGCCGCCCGATTTGATCACGCCTGCAAATGCGTCGTACCCGCGCATGAATGAAACGGGACCAGAGGCGGTGCCGCCGCCGGCGAGATTTTCGCGCGAGGAGCGAAGCGTCGACAGGTTCGATCCGGTGCCCGATCCCCATTTAAACAGACGACCCTCTGTCTTCGCAAGCTCGAGAATCGATTCCATCGTATCTTCGACCGAGTTGATGAAGCAGGCCGAACATTGGGGCTTCGCTTCGATCCCGACATTGAACCAGACGGGACTGTTGAACGCCATATACTGATTGACAAGCAGATAGCAGAGTTCTGCATAAAAAATGTCGGCATCTTCAGACGCCGTGAAATATTCCTGCGCGCGGCCCCAGGCGGTGATCGTGCGCGCCACACGCTCGACCAACTGCTTCACGGAATGTTCGCGCTCATCGGTGCCGATCTGGCCATGGAAATATTTCGACACCACGACGTTCGTCGCGGTCATTGTCCAGGATTTGGGGATCTCAACGTTTTTCTGCTCGAAGATTTTCTCTCCGCGCTCATTGGTGATAACGGCCGTTCGCAGCTCCCACTCGATTTCATCAAAAGGATGTATCCCCGCCTTCGTAAAATAACGCGGGAAAGATAATCCCTGGCGTACCCCTTGTTCCGCCGCCCGGGTCGTGGCTTTTTTTTCAATTACGTTGCTGTCGCCCATTGCTTATCATGCTCCTTAAGATAGATTGAGAAATCGGTTCGTTTCCCAAATGCCGTATTGATGATAAAAAAGTCGGGTTCCTTCAAATATTTTTTCAGAATCCGTCTACTTACTGTAACAAATAACAGGAGATTAAGTTCGATGCCTCGTCCATTTCCGAGTCATTCGCCCGTAACGTCCAATAATAATAGTATGTTAATCATCCTATTGAAGTTCGCTATAGCGAAGCGGATTGAACATCGTTATTTCTCTCACTATAGCCTGGGTGGGTTAAAACTTATGGTGTTGAATATAACACTCGATGATGAAAGAAGTCAAGGTAAATATTTTTGTTTTTAAAGGCTAAATTTGCCCTTCCCTCTTGACACGAGCGGAAAAATTTTGCCCCTCTGTGACAATACGCACGTATGCCCGTTATAGCGCATTTTATGTCCGTTATCGCTTCCCTCTTCATCCGAGGCGTGCGCCTTGCGTCCGGGCCAAAGAGCGCCGGTTCGGGCGGAGGGAACGCGGGTTTATTGATATTAGGCAAAATTTTTCGTATTTTGATAAGGCTCCTTTCTATTTTTTTTAAACCCTAAGCATATACATGACATGTCGAAACCTCTCAACATACTCTTTGTAACCAGTGAAGCAGAACCGTTTGCAAAAACCGGCGGCCTCGCCGATGTCTCGAGCGCTCTGCCGCAGATGATCAAAGAACTTGGTCATGAGATTCGCATCATGATGCCGAGGTATGGAACGATCAGTGAACGAAAATTCAAACTGCACGACGTCATCCGCCTGCGCGAAATCCCGATCACGGTCGGAAACGACACGCGTGTGGCGCATGTGAATTCATCATTCATCGCCAATCTGAAGGCAAAAGTTCAGGTCTACTTTCTCGCCAATAAGGACATGTACGACCGCCCCGGAATGTACGTCCATCCGACGACGAAAAAGGATTACGAGGACAATGACGAACGGTTTATTTTCTTCTGCCGCGGCGTGCTCGATACGCTGAAGCTGCTCGGATGGAAGCCCGATATCATCCATTGCAACGACTGGCAGTCGGGACTCATTCCCGCGTACATTAAAACCATCTATAAGAACGATCCCTTTTTCAAGAACATCAAGACGGTGTTCACCATACACAATCTGGCGTTCCAGGGCATCTTCCCCCCCACATCGTTCGACAAGACAGGACTGCCCGGAAGCGAATTTACGATGGACGGCCTCGAATTCTACGGCAAGCTGAATTTCATGAAAGCCGGCCTCGTCTACGCCGACGCGATCACGACAGTCAGCGAAAAATACGCGCAGGAAATTTCTACCACGGCCGAATTCGGATGCGGACTCGAGGGCGTGCTGCAGCAGCACAAATCGGCGCTCCATGGAATTATCAACGGCGTCGATTATTCGATCTGGAATCCGGAAACCGACGAGCATATCGCGAACCGCTACGACGTCAAATCGCTCGAGGGCAAGGCCGCCAACAAGCAGGAACTCTGCGAACGCTACAGGCTCGAGTATCAGGAACATATCCCGGTCATCGGCATGATTTCGCGCCTGGCGGACCAGAAGGGCTTCGATCTGATCAAGGAGATCGCCGACGACCTGCTGAAGATGGATCTCCAACTGGTGTTCCTCGGCTCGGGCGAGAAGAAATATCACGAATTTCTGGAAGGACTCAGGAAAAAATATCCGAAAAAGGTGGGAATCGAGTTCGGATTCCACGATGAGCTTGCGCATTTAATAGAAGCGGGAACAGATATGTTCCTTATGCCGTCTCAATATGAGCCGTGCGGACTCAATCAGATCTACAGTCTGAAGTACGGCACCGTGCCGATCGTCCGGGCAACTGGCGGACTCGACGACACGATACAGGATGTGGACGGACCGAACGGTACGGGATTCAAGTTCAAGGCGTACGACGGGAAGGAATTGCTCAAGACGATCCAGCGGGCGGTCAAGACATACGGCGACCAGAAAACCTGGCAGAAGATCATGAAGAACGGCATGAGCAAGGATTTCTCCTGGGAATCGTCGGCGAAAAAATACATCGGACTCTACAGGACGCTATGCAAGTAACCGGCAGCGCGTCTTCGGCTCAGTTTGCAGTGTTCCTCGATCGCGATGGCACGATCAACGTCGATGTCGATTATCTTTCGTCACCCGACGAGCTTCGGTTCATTCCCCGCTCCGTCGAGGCGATACGCTCGCTGAACGAGGCGGGCATCAGGGTGTTCGTCATCACCAATCAGTCAGGCATCGCCCGGGGATATCTGACCGAGACCGAAATGCACGCAGTCCATGACGCCATGAACGCGCAGCTGAAGCGGCAGGGCGCCTGGATCGACGGTTTTTTCTACTGTCCGCATCATCCCTCTGCCGCAGTCGAACAGTATAAAATGAAGTGCAGCTGCCGTAAGCCCGCGCCCGGCATGCTCATCGAAGCGGCGGCGCGGCACACGATCGATCTTGCTTCGTCATTCGTGATCGGCGATAAGGCGATCGACGTGCAGACGGGACGCGCCGTCGGCGCGACGTGCATTCAGGTGGCCACCGGATACGGCACGGCCGAAAAGGATGCCGGAGCACAGTGGCGCGATCATTATACAAACGATTTATACGAGGCGGTACTCATTGTTAAATCAATTATTCATCAACGCGGACAACCCATTACGTAGCATGCGAAATTTTCTTATCCTTATCTGTTGTGCAACAGCCGGTCTTGTTTTTGGATGCACTGACAATGTCTCTTCGGTCGGCAACGCTCTCATCGGATCAAATGAACGCTTCATCATCGCCGACACGACTCTTGTCGGCGTGTCGGATACGGTCTTCAACGTCAGCGCTGCAAACGGGTACGGCGGATCGTGCGTCATTGGAAAGACAAACGAAACAAACGCTCTCGCCTGGCTTCGCTTCACGTCCACAGCCGTGAAGGACTCGCTGGGCGCGTGCACGATCGATACGGTCGAACTGCGTCTGGCCATTTCCTATACCTGGAACACCCCCGGTACTCCGGCTGAATTCGAAATACGCGAGGCGCTCACGCCCTGGACGCAGGAAGGATTGACACGCGATTCACTTTCCGCTGCCCAGTACGGCACGGCCGTGATCGGACGCATCACACGAACTCTTGCGGTGAACGACACCATCGTGATCCCCCTCGATACAGCAACGGTGCGCCGGATGCTCGCGTATGCGATCAACCCATCGTCTGCCGCCCCCTTCTACGGTTTCGTCATTATTCCCAAACCGGGAACGACGACCGGGATGTTCGGCTATCATACGTCGAACGGCAGCTCGACCGTGATGCCCACCCTGACTGTGCGCTTCCACAAAAACGACAATTATGACTCGCTCTATTTCAAATACTCGGAAGACACATTCGTCGCTTCCGCGAAAGCCACGACAAATCCGGTGCTCGAAGTGCGGGGCGGCGTGTCGACCTGGAGCAAGATCACGTTCGATCTGAACCAAATTCCGAAAGAATCGGTCATCAATAATGCAACGCTCGAACTGACACAGATCTCCGCTTCAACGCAGCTCGGCGTCGGTACTCCCGATTCGCTCTTTGCGTTTATTGCGCGTAAAGGGACGGATCCTTCGTCGATTGATTCGACGCGCAGAATCGTCGGCGTACGCAAGAGCGGCACGACATCGATCGATCCGGTGTACGTCTTTACGATCACCACCTATGCGCAGTTGATGATCGCGCCGGGTTCGCCCTACGACGGCATCGTGCTGCATGCGGCCGACAATTCCGGGTCGGTCGACCATATGACATTATATTCATCGAAGGATCCCGATGCGTCGAAACGGCCGCGTCTGCTCGTCACAGCATCGAAAAAATAACGCAGCCGTCAACGAATGAACGACGAATTTTTGAGCACCATTGAAATTAACTTGTGTATCTCATGAAAACAATCGTGAAGAGTTTTTTCTTTCTCATCGTCTGCGCGCAGTGGACGTTTGCCAATAACGGATCGGCTTATTCGCGCTACGGAGCGGGCGAACCAAGCCTGTTCTCGACAAGCCGGGCGGCGGCCCTGGGCGGCGCCGGAACGGCGTTGAGCGCCGACGGATACGTCAATCTGATTAATCCCGCATCGCTCGGCACCGTGACGCGCACACTGTTCAACGGCGCGTATCAATATCGCGGATACAGGGCGAATGACGGGACGAATTCTTCATATTTGAATGCAGGCGGTTTCCTCTCGGCCGCAATGGCGTTTCCTGTCTATCGGCCGTACGGGATCGTGTTCGCATTCGGACTCTCACCTGTAAGCACGATCGGCTATCATTTCGACCTGATCGAATCCTCGTCCATCGGCACAATCGAGCAGATCTTCGACGGCCGCGGCGGCCTCACGGCGGCCAACCTGGCACTCTCCTATTCGCCCATGACCGATCTTTTTCTCGGCGCGACAGCCGATTATACGTTCGGCACCATCACGCAGGAACAGACGCTCTCCTATCCAAACACGACATATTTTGCAAGCGACATCGTACGCACGATGAGTCCGCACGGATTCACATTCCGTTTCGGCGCGCTGCACACCGGCATCGACAAGGCGCTCGGCCTTTCGACGACGAAGCATCTGTCGCTCGGTCTCACGCTTTCAACGGGCGGTTCGCTCACGACGGAAGCGGAAGAACTCAGGCGCTCGACATACTCCACGCAGGTGGCGCTCGATAGCACCATCGCACGGCCCAATGGCACGATGGATCTTCCCTTCGGCGCCACATTCGGCCTGGCGTATCAGAACAGCGGCAAGCTCTACACGGCCGAAGTTCAGATGCAGCAATGGGGCGACTTCAAGGAATTGGGCGTTCATCCCGCCGAGTTGCAGAACAGTCTTCGCGCAGGCGCCGGTATCGAATGGCTCCCGACACGCGACTACACAACGGAATCGTACTGGGCGCAGGTATCGCTCCGCCTCGGCGCGTATGCGCAGCAGACGCAAGTGCGGGTGCACGGCACTTCGATCAATGAATATTTCGGAACGGCCGGCATCGGCCTGCCGCTTGGCAACGATGCCCGTCTCAACCTGGGACTCGAATACGGCGTGCGCGGAACGACATCGTCATCACTCATCAAAGACAATATCATTCGCTTCACGCTGTCGATCAGCGCGGGCGATACATGGTTCATTCAACCGGAGGTCGAATAATGATTGCCATCGCAAGCGATCACGCAGGTTTCGCGTTCAAGGAAAAGACAAAGGCGCTGCTTGACGCGCTCAATATCGAATATCGCGACTATGGCACACGCACACCCGAGGCATGCGATTACCCGGACTTCGCGCACCAGGCCGCGAAGGCGGTGTCTGATGGCGTCTGCAACGAGGCGATCATCGTCTGCGGCACCGGCATCGGCGTCTCGATGGTCGCCAACAAGCACAAGAACGTCCGCGCCGCCATGTGCACATCGGAAATTGCCGCCGAACTTTCACGCAAACACAACAACGCCAATGTGCTCTGTTTCGGCGAACGGCTTGTGACGTGGGAGACTGCGGAAGCGATGATACAGAAATTTTTAACGACGCCGTTCGAAGAGGGCCGCCACACGCCCCGCGTCGAAAAGATCCATTCTCTCACCGGATGCTGACATTCACTAATCACGGCCATACTCAACATGACACCACTCGAACAATTTGATCCTGAAGTCTTCGGTTCCATCAAGAACGAACTCCATCGCCAAAACACTAAACTCGAACTCATCGCTTCCGAAAATTTCGTGAGCCAGGCCGTGCTTGAGGCGGCGGGATCGGTGATGACGAACAAATACGCCGAAGGGTATCCGGGCAAGCGGTACTACGGAGGTTGCGAATTCGTCGATGCGGCGGAGGATCTTGCCCGCGCGCGCGCCAAGCAGCTCTTCGGCGCCGAATACGTGAACGTCCAGCCTCACTCGGGAAGCCAGGCGAACATGGCTGTCTATTTCACGTTCATCAAACCTGGCGACAAGGTGCTTGGCATGAACCTCTCGCACGGCGGACATCTGACGCACGGCTCGCCGGTGAATTTTTCGGGACAGATGTACAACTTCACCGCGTACGGCGTGGAGAAGGAAACCGGATACATCGATTACAACGATGTTGAATCGGCCGCCAAACGCGAGCGTCCGAAGCTCATCACAGTCGGCGCAAGCGCGTATTCGCGCAACATCGATTATAAAAAATTCCGCGAGATCGCCGATTCAGTCGGCGCGTTCCTGTTCGCCGACATCGCGCATCCGGCCGGACTCATCGCCGCAAAGCTGCTGAACGATCCGATCCCCCATTGCCACGTGGTCACCACCACGACGCATAAGACGCTTCGCGGTCCCCGCGGCGGCATGATCATGCTCGGAAAGGATTTCGAAAATCCGTTCGGCCTTACCGCCCCGAAGTCGGGCCGCACGAAGATGATGTCCGAACTGATCGACTCGATGGTGATCCCGGGCATCCAGGGCGGACCGCTCATGCACATCATCGCTGCAAAGGCCGTGGCATTTAAAGAAGCCCTGCGGCCTGAATTCAGGACGTACGCGGCGCAGATCATCGCCAATGCGCAGGCGCTTGCCTCGCATCTCACGAAGCGCGGCTACAATATCATTTCCGGCGGAACGGACAACCATCTCATGCTGATCGATCTGCGCAACAAGGATCTCACGGGCAAGGCGGCGCAGGAAGCGCTCGATCTCTCGGGCATCACCGTCAATAAGAATGCGGTGCCGTTCGACGACAAGTCGCCGCTCATCACAAGCGGCATCCGGGTCGGCACGGCAGCCCTCACGACGCGGGGCATGAAAGAGGCGGAGATGGAAACCGTCGCCGCGCTGATCGATGAAGTGCTCATGAACATCAATGCAAAAGATGTGCACGCGAAGGTCGAACAGAACGTCGCGCAGTTGTGCGGCGGATTCCCTCTCTATAAAGAAATGTAAACCGGATGGCATTTTTCAAAGCGACCAATTTCGATCCACGCGACATGTCGTTCCTCGATCACCTCGAGGAGCTCCGATGGAGAATCATCAAGGCTGTCGGCGCGCTTGTTGTCGTGGCGATCGTTGCGGGATTCTTTGCGGATTTCCTTGTGCAGGATGTTCTGCTCGGTCCGCTTCGGACGGTGCATCTGAAAGTGCAGGTGCTCACACCCTACGGCATCATGCTGCTGTACATGGAGGTGGTTCTTTTTGCGGCGCTCATCGGCGCGATGCCCGTCATCCTGTATCAGCTCTGGGCGTTCATCGCGCCGGGACTCATGCCGAACGAACGGCAATACGCATCGCGTATCGTGTTTTTCACATCGGTGTGTTTTCTCGGCGGCGTGGCGTTCGGATATTTTATTCTTGTGCCCACGGCGCTCGCGTTCTTCGCCGGATTCGGCACGCAGTCGATCGAACTGAACATTGCGGCCGACAGGTACATCAGCTTCATCCTCAGCATGATCCTCGGGGCGGGACTCGTGTTCGAACTTCCGATGGTCACGTTTTTTCTCGCGAAGTTCGGCATTGTCACACCGGCATTCATGCGGAAATATCGCCGCCATGCGATCATACTCATCCTCATCGTTGCGGCGGTCGTGACTCCCACTCCCGATATCATCACGCAAAGTCTGTTGGCCGGACCGATGTATCTGCTCTACGAACTCAGTATCTTTATCGCAGCGGTCGCTCAAAAGAAGCCCGCGCCGCCCGTTCACGAACCATAACCCGTCACTTGTGCGCTCACTCGATCACATAAAATCACCGGTTGCAGACGAACTCGACCAATTCGCCGGTTTCTTCAAACAATCCATGCGATCGAACGTGAAGCTCGTCGATACGGTCGCGCGCTACATCGTCAGACAAAAAGGAAAACGGATCCGCCCGATTCTCGTGTTCCTTGCGGCGAAGACCTGCGGCGGCATTCAGGAAAGTACATTCCGCGGCGCGACGCTCGTCGAGATCCTTCACACGGCAACGCTTGTGCACGACGATGTGGTGGACGACGCCGAAATGCGCCGCGGTCTGGCGTCGATCAACGCCGTCTGGAAGAATAAACTCGCCGTGCTCATGGGAGATTATCTGTTGTCGACCGGACTCATGGTGGCGCTCCGTCACGACGACTTCTTCTTTTTGAAAGTGACGAGCGAGGCCGTCCGCCGCATGGCCGAGGGAGAAATTCTGCAGATTCAAAAAAGCAGAGAGCTGGACATCGATGAGGAAACGTACCTGAAGATCATTTCGAACAAGACAGCCTCCCTCCTCTCGACGTGTACAGAGATCGGCGCAGCAAGCATCACCGATGATGAATCGGCGCGCACGGCCATGAAGCGGTTCGGTGAGAATCTCGGAATGGCATTTCAGATACGCGACGATCTGTTGGATTATACAAGCCGATCGTCCGTGCTTGGCAAGCCCGTGGGCGGAGACATCAAGGAGAAGAAGATCACACTGCCGCTCATCCACGCGCTGAAAACGGCTCCGCCGAAGGAGTCAAAGTCGATCATTCGGATGGTGAAGGGCGGCGCGAAAAAAGCGGACGTCGCCCACATCATCTCATTCATCGAACGCTACGACGGACTCGGATATTCGGCGCGCCGCGCCGAGGAGTTCGGCAGAGATGCCGCGCTCTGCCTTGCGCAATTTCCCGATTCGGACGCGAAGCAATCGTTGCTCGATTTCGTGGAATTTGTCATCCGCCGCGAAAAATAATTCACCTCACACGAGCTTCACAATCGTATCGCACAACTGCGGGAATGTCATGCCCGCCGCGGCAGCGGCTTTGGGCACGAGGCTCGTCGCTGTCATGCCCGGCAGCGTATTGATCTCGAGGCAGAAATATTCGCCGTCGTTGCGCAGCCTGAAATCGACTCGCGCAAATCCGCGGCACTGCGTTGTATCGAACACTTTTTTCGAATCCAGTTGTATGCGCGCCGCGAGGTCGGCCGGAAGATCGGCCGGACAGATATATTCAGTCATCCCCTTCGTATACTTGTGCTGATAATCGTAGATGCCCTCGTACGGTTTGATCTCGATGATCGGCAGCACACGGTCTCCCACAATTGCCACAGTGAGCTCGCGGCCCGGAATGTATTCTTCGAGCATCACGGAATTCGAATACCGGAACGCAAGGTCGATCGCCGCGGGAATTTCCTGCATCTGCTTCACGATCGTGAGTCCGACGGTTGATCCCTGATCGTTCGGCTTCACGACCATCGGGAAGCCGATCTCTGTCACAGCCCGCTCGATGAACTGACGGTCCGGGCGTTTACTCCGCACCATTTTCCACTTGCCTGTCTGCACGCCGATATGACGCATCAGGATCTTCGTCATCGATTTGTCCATCGTAAGCGCGCTTGCCATGACGCCCGACGCCGTGTACTTCTTCCCGCGCATTTCGAGCAGCGATTGCACTTTGCCGTCCTCTCCCCATTCGCCGTGCAGGGCGAGGAAGACGATGTCCACATTGTCGAGCAGCGTCGAGTTCACGCATTCGATCAGATTCCGCGCGGAGAGCTTCGCCAGCTGTTCGACAGTCGGCGGAGCACCGTGGAGGATGTCACGATAAAGTTCGTTTTCATCGGCCGGCTGGGCTGCGCCAAGCGCCGGGTCGATCGGTGTGACTGTGTGGCCCGCTTCGCGCAGCGCCAATGTGACGGCTTTTCCTGAAGCGAGTGACACTTCGCGTTCCGCCGATGTACCTCCGAGAAAGACAGCAATGTTCATGATGACAGTGGTCCGGATTAAAAAGTATTTGTGAGCGGGCCGGCAGACAACGGCGCTCGGTTGCAGTGAACTGCCCCGCCGCAAGCGACAGGACATCTTAATTGTCAATTGTTCATTTCCCGTCGCAAGCGGCGGGAAATTTATACGAAGCGATTAAAACAATTTCATATCGACCGGCTGATGCTGCAGGCCGTCCGACGATCGCACGCCAAGCGCCTCGTAGATGCGCTTCGTCGCGTTCGATTTGTTGAGCGTGTAAAAGTGGACGCCGCGCACGCGATGATCGATCAGATCGCGAATCTGTTCCGTGGCCCAGTGCACGCCGACTTTTTCGACGTACTCGTCGTCTTCGGCGCGCGAGAGCGCGCGCAGCAGCTTTGCCGGAAATCTCGCGCCGAGCGCAAGCTCCGCCATGCGCGTGAGTCCCTTGCGCGACGTGACCGGCATAATCCCGGCGATGATCGGCACGCGGATGCCGGCGATCTCGCATCGTTCGCAGAAGTCGTAAAAATCGCGATTATCGAAAAATAACTGCGTGCAGATATAGTCCGCTCCCGCATCGACTTTCGCCTTAAGATGCTCGATCTCTTTCAGGCGGTTCGGCATGGACGGATGGCCTTCGGGAAATCCGGCGACGCCGATGCCCATCGACGGAAAATTTTTCCTGATGAACGCCACGAGTTCGCTCGCATAGGCAAAACCGCCTTCGGGTTGAACGAACGCGCTTGTTCCTTTGGGCGGATCGCCCCGCAAGGCAAGAACATTTTCGATGCCGTTCTCGTCGTACGCCGTGAGAATGCGATGCATCTCATCGCGTGTTGAGCCGACGCAGGTCAGATGCGAGACGATCGTGAAGGGCGTTTCGCGACGGAGGCGCTTGATCAATTCGTGCGTCAGCTGACGGGTCGATCCGCCTGCGCCGTACGTCACGCTGACGTACGACGGACGCAGAGGTGAAAGATCCTTGATCGTTTCAACGAGCGCCGCCGATGATTCTTCGTTCTTGGGCGGAAAGAATTCGAAGCTGAACGACGGCGTGTGTTCTTCAAGCACGCGTGCAATATGCATGGATGCCTCTCCAATTTGTGTTTACAATAGATAATAATATGCGACGTTCATCATCGGCGAAACGCCGGTTCGCTCTCTGAAAAAAAAATCAACGCGTGTACAGATCGATCATGCGAACGATCGCGCGGCTGCACACCGGATCGAAATCGATCAGGCTCTTTGAGAACATGCGGCAATTGACCGCCGGTCTGTACAATCCCTTCGACGCATATCCGGCGCCTTCAAATGCGCCGACGACGTTCTTCAGCGGATGCTCGTTGAGGAATCGATCCTGTTCTTCAAGCAGCGCGCGCCGCTTCTTGCCATAGTCGGCCGCGTTGCGCGGGAGCGTCCGCAAGGCGGTCGCAAGACTGTCATATGTCTGCTTGTGCCAGTCGGTCGGCAGCGGCGTCGATGCATCGACAAGATCGCGCCATTTCAACTTGTCGCGCGACACGTCGGAAGCCACGTTCGGTTCCCAGGGTTCGATGCCTGCCTGGAGGAAATCGTTGTACGGAACATCCGACGTATAATATTCGTCACCCAGTCCCCCGAACGAATGTCCGAACTCATGCACGTACACATAATCGCTGTACCAGGCGGTCTCCTGCGACTCGGGTCTGGCGTAGCATGTGGCGTAGAGCTGGAAGATACCGCCGCCTCCGTACCGGGGCGTATTTATAAGAACGGTGATAAAATCGTACGGCGCAAGTGCCGCGGCGCTTCTGAGCGATTTATTTTCAGTCGTCAGCACGTAGCGCGCCGACCCGAATGTGTTGTATGTCGTCCCGAGCGCGGTCCGCTTCCAGATGTGTCTGTCGGGCTGATCGATGCCCGATTCATCGGAGGGCAGGCAGACGGCGCGCACATTGAAGTCCTTCTTGTGCGATTTGAATGGCTCGGCCGAAAACAGCTGGTCTGAAAAATGCCGGACATCGGCAAGATACTGATCCATTTCCTTTTCAGTGTATCCGTCGCCCAGCACGACGATGTCCACCTTCTGTTGAGGCGCGCCGTTCTCCACGATGGGCACGACGCGCACGCCCGGCTTTCCGGCCTCGCGCACGATCCCGACATCCGACGGATCGAACGCGGTTTCGAAGAGTTTATTGAAGACCATGCGTTTATCGCGCCGATAAAATTCGATACGCACTTTTTTAAGCGGCATCGGAAACCGTATCGATTCTTCGAAGGCGCGCACTGTGCCGTGAATCGCCTCGTCTGTCGTCTGCCACTCGTTGAAGATTGTCGAATACCCGCGTGAATAGATTTCGGCGCCCGATGCGGCGTCGATGATGGAAAAGCGATACTCGCCGAGGTTGAGCGAATCTCGGAGACCATTCACGCTGCCGGGCCATGGGCCTTCAGCATAGATGTTGTCGAGCGCGAACTGCTCCGCTCCCTTTGTGCCCGAATGGATGACATCGAACCGGCAGGTTTCATTTTTGAAATACCGATCGAATTGATCGGATGCGGTTGAAGAACCGGCGCAGAGAATTGTCAGCAGAACAAACAGGACTGCCAAATGTGGTTTCATGTGAACATCCTTCGTAATGTAATATAACAGATGGTGCGTTGAGAAAGTGCTTATCCATTTCGGCTACAACGTTTCGTGTCTGCCTTTCCTGACCGAATAGACGGCAACTGCCGCCGCAGCGCAGACCAGGCCGCCGATCGACACAGTCCAGCGCACGCCGATCCCCCGCGCAACGAATCCGGAAAGGAGTGAACCGATCGGCATCATCCCCTGGAACACAAGCGAATACAATCCCATCACCCTTCCCCTCAGCCAGTCGGGTGAACTTGCCTGCAGCGTCGCATTGGTGGTTGAAAAACAGGCGATGAGTCCCATACCCACACCGACCAGGCAGAGCATCGACACGATTGAATTTGTCGAGAGACCGAATCCGATGATCGAGACCGCGAAAATGCCGATGCCGGCGAAGATGAATCTGTCCGGTTGAACCCGCTGTGATGACGATGCCACGGTAATCGCGCTGATGAACGCGCCGATGCCGGTGGCCATCGACAGCCGTCCGAGTCCCGCCGCTCCGATGTGCAGTTCCCTGTCTGCAAAGATCGGCAGCAGTACCGAATACGACCATCCGAACGTCGTGACAACGGCAACGAGGATCATGATGCCGGTGAGCGAGATGTCGGAACGAATATACGCGACGCTTTCCTTGAGCGCGGCACGCACGCTTGAACTTCGCTCGAGTTGCGGGGGTGGTTCTTCGACATTCATTCGATAAAGCGCATAGAGCACCGCGATGAACGAGATTGCATTGAGCGTGAAACACCAGCCGACACCGATCACGCCGATCACGATGCCGCCGATGGCGGGACCCATGATCCGCGCCGCGTTGAACACCGCCGAATTGAGCGCGATCGCATTGGCCAGATCCTGTTTCCCCACAAGATGGATGAGGAAGGACTGCCGCGACGGGATATCGAACGCGTTGATGATGCCCAGCGTGAGCGCAAAGACGGCCACGACGGAGATCGAGATATACTCGGTGAACACGAGGATGCCGAGCATGAGCGCCTGACACAGCGCGGCGCTTTGCATGATGAAGATGAGTTTTCGTTTCGACATCCGGTCGGCAAGCGTGCCGGCAAACAGCGACAGGAACAGGGACGGGATCGACGTGAGAAACCCGATCGTTCCGAGCCAGATCGATGAATACGTGAGCTGATAGACGAGCCACGACATCGCGATGGACTGCATCCAGGTGCCGATGAGCGAAAAGATCTGACCGAAAAAAAAGAGCCGGTAATTTCTGTGCTGCAACGACCGGAACGTCGGCACCTGCGCGAGTTTCTGCCAGAGTGTTCCGGACGTGTCAGGCGGAGGTATCTGCATGTGTGGGCTTCAATCGTATATATTCGATTTTCGTTTTCGTCGCCGTGACGATCGTGACGATGCCGAGATCGGTGCGTATCACTTCGCGTTCAAGCGGAATGCGTCCGGCGGTAAACAAGACATATCCCGCGATCGTGTCGTACGGACCTTCGGGCAGTCGCATGCCGCATTGCTCTTTTACCTCTGCTGCGCCGACCCAGCCGGCGATCAGGTAACTTCCGTCAGAGAGGCGTTTCACAGCGGGCTCATCCTGCGAGTCCTGCACGACGACGTCGCCCAGGAGCTGACGCAGGATGTCGTTCGAAGTCACGACACCCGCCGTTCCGCCGAACTCGTCGACAGCGACTGCGAGCGAGACGTTTTTCAATCTGAAATTGCGAAAGAGATCGGAACAATTCGCCGTGGCGGGCACGACAATGATCGGCCGGATGATCTCAGCAAGCGAAGCGGGACGGCGAAACAGATCGCGCCCGATGATCACGCCGATGATGTTGTCGATATTTTCCCGGAACACGAGCAGCTTTGAATACCCCCGATCGATCATCAGGCTCACTGCGTCGGCGGTGGACGAAGACTCGTCGACCGCGACGATCTCCGTGCGCGGCGCCATGACATCCTTCACCAGCACATCGGAGAGCGAGATCGCCTTCGAGATTTGTGTGCGTTCCTGACGATTGACCACGCCGCTTTCCTCGCTTTCGCGAAGGATGATCGCAAAGTCCTTCTTGTTGAAGAACGATGCGACGCTCGAGCGCTCCGCATCGAACAGCCCGATGATCAGCTGCGATGCGGCCTTCGTGGCGCTGATGATCGGATACAGGATCCAATAGCACACGTGGATGAACAGCGCCGCCGCATCGACTGTGAGATCGGCAAGCACGCGAAAGAGCGCTTTCGGTATCATCTCTCCGAAGAGCAGGATCATCAGTGTGGTCACCGAAAGGATGGCCGTGTCGCTCCACCCATAGGCGACGAGCGCAAGCGTGACAAGCGATGTGAACGCCGAATTGACGATCGTGTTGCCTACGAGCACGGTCGTGAAGAAATGTTCGGGCCGATCGAAGAACCGCATCGCAAAGCGCGCGCCGGGAACGCTCATGCGGGCGCGCACATTGCTCTTGCTCTTATTCGCCGAGACGAATGAAATCTCCGATCCGGAAAACAGTCCACTCGCCAGCAGCAGCGCCAGTAAGCCGAAGATGATCATGCCGTTTCATAAAATCTTAATTTCAGATACGCCATCATATACACGATCCCTCCTGTCAGATCGGCCAGCACGTCCATCACGTCACACGATCTGCCCGGAACAAACAGCTGATGCAATTCATCCGAAATCCCATAGAGCGGCGTGATCGCCAATGCGATGAACAGGCTCATCGATGCGATCCTCGCATTGGGCTGGAACCTCAGCGCACGATGCATCAATCCGCACAGCACTGCATAAATGCAGATGTGCACGACCTTGTCCGTTCCCACAGGCATCGGCGGAAGGTGTGAGAACGAACGAGACGACAGGAAATAAATCAAACTCATCCACAGGATGACGGGAAGCTGATAGCGCACAAATGCCTTTGTAGTCATAGACCCCTTTCAAAAAAGTGATTTTCCGTATACAACATCCTAATTCACACAGCTGTTCATCCGGCCGCAACAGTCCGAAACGCGCCTGCAAGATGGCGGATGATATCCGAGGCGATCATCCCGTGCATCGTTTTTTCGGCCGCCGCGAGATCTCCCGCCAGTCCATGAAGATAGACGCCGTTTCGCGCGGCGGTGCCCGCGTCATTTCCCTGTCCCATCAGCGCGGCAATGACGCCGGCCAGCACGTCGCCCGATCCTGCTGTGGCCATGCCGGCATTCCCGGTCGCGTTGATGTACACGCTGCGATCGGGAAGCGCGACGATCGTGGGCGCTCCTTTCAGCACAAGCACAACGCGGTAGCGCACGGCAAAGTTTCGCGCCGCTTCTATTTTATCCGCCTCGATCGCCTGCGGCTCGATTCCTGTGAGACGCGAAAACTCGCCGAGATGCGGCGTGATCACGGTCGGAAACTCTTCACGCTCCAGCAGCAGATCAGGCGATCCGGTCATCGCCGTGATTCCTCCGGCATCGATCACCATAGGTTTTCGGATCGATGTGATGAGGCCGCGCACGAGAATGTCGGTCTCCTTCTGCCGGGCGATGCCGGGACCGAGTAGTACGACATCGGCCCATTTTATTTTTTCTGAAATATCTAACACGGCTTCGAGGGCAAACGATCCCTCATCGGTCGATGCGACAGGAAACGGCATCACCTCGAGCGAACGTCGCGTCACTGCAGCCAATTCGGACCGTGGCACGCACAGGATCACCGCACCGGCTCCGGTGCGGAGCGCCGATTGCGAACTCATGAGCGCGGCTCCCGTGAGCCCGCGCGAACCCGCGATCGCAAGAATCTTTCCGATCGAATACTTATGCGCGGTCATCGGACGGGAAGGCATATCGCGCCGCACATCCTCCTGCTCGACGAGGAAGAGATTGCATGTGTGGTCCTGAAGCGCGACGGGCGGCATCGAAATCGGCGCCACTGCAACGCGGCCCGTATGCATCCTGCCCTTCCCGATAAAAAATCCCGGCTTCAGCGCGGCAAGCGTCACAGTACATTCCGCCTTCACGCACACGGTTTCGACGGCGCCCGTGAGCGCATCGAGTCCAGACGGCACATCGATCGCAATGCGCGCGGCAGACCGCGCGTTCATCCACTCGATCGCTTTGAGATACTTCCCTTTCACCGCTCCATGGAACGACGTGCCGAACACGGCATCGACGATGAAACGGAATGCATGTTTCTTTAGACGCGCCACATTGAATGATGGCACAAGCGTCAGCGCGCCGTAGCATCCTTTTTTTAAAATGTCAAGATTCGCGTGCGCATCAGCGCTCATCTTCGATGCGGGTTCCATGAGCACCGTTGTGACGACCGCGCCGCGCATCAGCAGATGCCTCGCCGCGGCAAGCCCGTCGCCTCCGTTATTGCCTTTGCCGCAGACGACAAGCACCTGCGCGCCGGCAAGCGATCCGTACGCGCGTTCAATCTCGTCGACGACAGAACGTGCCGCGTTTTCCATCAGAAGCAGCGGCGGCATCGCATAGGTTTCGGCCGCGGCCCGGTCGGCGGCACTCATTGCCCCGGGAGTGAGGATCTGCTGCATATGCATACCCCATCGTTGAATGACTGAATGTGAATCGTCAACTCAGAGCGGACGTTTAAAAATAATCATACCGTTCAACGGGCTGTCCGCCTGTTGAACGGTATTAATAAATGTTCCCCTGCGCGCGCAGACGCGGGAGCCTGTTAAAAGATCGATCGCATCGCATTGAGCACGAGCGACGGCACGATCCCGATGAGCAGAATGCCGAGACCCGAGAGCGCAAGCGAGAACATCGCTGTTTTCGGAAGTTCGATCGTTTCGCTCGACACGGGATCGCGGAAATACATCAGCACGACAATCCGCAGATAATAATACGCCGAGAACAGGCTTGTCATCACGCCCAGAATGGCGAGCCAGGTGAGCTGAGCTCCGACCGCGCTTGAAAAGAGCAGGTACTTGCCGACGAATCCGGCAAAGGGCGGAAGTCCCGTGAGCGAAAACATGAACATCGCAAGCAGCGCGGCAAGCACGGGACGCCGCGAGGCGAGTCCGGCAAAATCTTCGTTCAACAGGTTCCGGCCGTTCTCTTTCTCGAAGACGGACACGACGCCGAATGCGCCGAGGTTCGTGAGCGCGTACGAGATCAGATAGAACAAGACGCCTTGATTTCCGATCGAGGCGCCGGAGGCAATGCCGACGAGCATGTATCCCGCGTGTGCGACGCTCGAATACGCGAGCATGCGCTTGATGTTCGTCTGCGCCACGCCAAGCAGGTTGCCGATGATCATCGATGCCGCGGCCAGCACGGCAATCACCGTGACAAAGCGGGGATCGTGCAGCGACATGGGAAGCGAGAACGAGAGCAGCAGGGCCGCGAATGCGCCCGCCTTTCCGCCTGTCGACATGAATCCCGTGACCGGCGTGGGCGATCCTTCATACACGTCGGGCACCCACATATGGAAGGGCGCGGCCGCGACCTTGAACGCGAAGCCGATCAGCATCAGTCCGAATCCGATCGCCACCACCGGCTGCGATGAGAACGCCATGGGAAAGATCGATGCGATGCTGAACAGGTTCGTCGTGCCTGTCGTGCCGTAGATGAGCGCGATGCCGTACAGCAGAAAGCCTGTCGCGAATGCGCCGAGCAGAAAATACTTCAGCGCCGCTTCGTTGGCCGTCTGGCGCACGCGGATGAAGCCGGCAAGCACGTAGAACGAAACGGACATGATCTCGAGACCGATGAAGATCGTGATCAGATCGGCCGCCGAACCCATCATCATCATGCCGATTGTCGCAAAGAGCATGAGCACGTAGTATTCGCCGTAATGGTACTCTTCCTTCTCAAGATACGGGTACGACAACATGAGCGTGAGCATCGCGGCCGACAGAAAGAGCAGATCGAAGATGCTGGCGTATCCGCCCACAAGCACCATCGTCACGAACGCCGTGGAGTTCGACGGGAAGAGATAGATGGCGCAGGCGGCGCTCGCCAGCAGACCGATGGCCGAGATGCCGAAGATGAGTTTTGCTGAATTCTTTACGGCAGCGTTCACCACAAGCGCGATGAGCGAACACAGCGAAAGGACCAGTATCGGCGACGCACCGATGAGATCGGATGACTTGAAAAACTCTTCAAACATATGCAGCCTTTATCAGAGATGAGGTGTGATTTTTGCGATCAGGTTTTTTTTCGGCGCGGCGCCGACGATCTGTTCGACGACGGCTCCTTTTTTAAAGATGAGCAACGTGGGAATGCTTTGAATGTGAAATTTTGTCGGCACCATCGGATTTGCATCGACGTCCATCTTGCCGACTTTCAGCGTCCCGCCGTATTCGCCTGCGATCTCCTCGATCGAGGGAGCGATCATCTTGCACGGGCCGCACCAGCTTGCCCAGAAATCTACGAGCACGGGTGTTTGTGATTTCAGTACTTCGGCGTCAAAATTTGCGTCGGTTAATTCGATCGGTTTCATAGCTTGTCCTTTCTCCTACGTTGAGACCTTAAATGAATGTTTTCCTAAAATTTGCTGCACCACATCGACGAATTCGTTTGTCGGATTCACTGAATATTTCCGCGAAAGATACACGCGCTCTCCCGGAAAATCCTTGCCGCTCACATTGAAATAACAATTGCACGATCCCTTGTATTGCGCGAAGAGCTCGCGCAGTTTCATCATCGATTCCTCGCTCACGCTGTCGGCGTCGAGTCTGAAGAACATCTTCTTCGCGAGCTTCGAGCGGACCTCCTCCATCGGCATGATCTCGTTGGCAAGGATCTTGATCGTATCGCCGCTGATCTCGCCGTTGCCGTCAACCATCACCATCGCTTCGTCGACAAGGATGTCCTGCACCTGCTTGTACAGCTTTGCAAACACGATCACCTCGGCCTTGCCCGTGAAGTCCTCGATCGTGATGAACGCCATCGGATTGTTCCGCTTATCGATCTTCTTTTTAACGGACGTGATCACGCCCACGGCACGCACCGCGCCGTTTTTCATCTCCTCGACGTCGCCGAGATGCACCGTGGCGAACGCGTCGATCTCAGTCTGATATTTTCGCAGCGGGTGGCCGGAGACGTAAAATCCGAGCACTTCCTTTTCGAGCGTCAGCTTCTTCGATTCGCTCCACGGCGCAACGGCGGGAAGCGCCGGCTCGCCGACAATCGACGAGCCGCCGGCGGCGGGACCGCCAAAGAGACTGTCCTGCCCTTTTTCCTCGTTCATCTGCGCGCGCTGCGCGGCCGAGATCGTCTGTTCAACGGCGGCAAACAGCTGCGCGCGATTCTTCGTGAATGAATCGAACGCTCCTGCCTGGATGAGCGCCTCGATCGTTTTCTTATTAGCCGTGCGAAGATCGACGCGGCGGCAGAAATCAAACAGCGAGCAGAAGCCTTTGCCTTCGGCGCGCGCGGCGATGATCGATTCGACCGCCGTCGATCCCACGCCTTTGATCGCCGCCAGTCCGAACCGGATGCCTTCTTTCGACACGTTGAATTTCGCGTCGCTCTCGTTCACATCCGGCGGCAGCACATCGATGTCGAGTTTGCGGCAATCGTCGATGAAAAGGACGATCTTTTCGGTGTTGTTGATTTCCGACGTGAGCGTCGCCGCCATGTACTCGGCCGGATAATGCGCCTTGAGATACGCCGTCTGATACGCGACAACCGAATACGCCACAGAGTGGGACTTGTTGAAGCCGTACGAGGCGAACTTCAGAATCAAATCGAAAATCTCTTCGGCTACTTTCGCAGGCGTGCCGTCTTTCGCGGCCGCGCCCGAAACGAATTCCGCCTTCAGGGCCTGCATCGTTGCGGCGTCCTTCTTGCCCATCGCGCGGCGCATGAGGTCGGCCTTCGCAAGCGTGAATCCCGCGAGGTCGCTCGCGATCCTCATCACCTGCTCCTGATAGACGATGACGCCGTATGTTTCCTTGAGCGCTCCTTCGAGTCCCGGATGCAGATATTCGATCTTTGCCTGGCCGTGTTTGCGCTTGATGAAATCCCCGATGTTATCCATCGGACCCGGACGATAGAGCGCGTTCATCGCCACAAGATCGGAGATGCACGTGGGCCGCAGTTTGCGCAGCCAGTCCTGCATGCCCGAACTTTCAAACTGGAACACGGCGACGGTTTGTCCCTTGCCGAATAATTCGAACGTCTTCAGATCGTTCTCAGGAAGATGATCGAGATCGATCTCGCTGCCGTGATTCTTCCTGATCAGTTCGAGCGCATTCTCGATCACCGTCAGCGTGCGCAGTCCGAGAAAGTCCATCTTGAGCAGTCCCGCATCCTCAAGATCCTTCATCGTGAACTGCGTCATGAGATCCGACGACGGCGACTTGTACATCGGCACGTAATTATGAATCGCCGACGGCGCGATGACCACTCCGGCCGCATGCATCGACGCGTTGCGGTTCATCCCTTCGAGCACCATCGACACATCGATGAGCTGCCTGATCTTCGGATCGTCGCTCGTTTTGAAGGGCTTCAATTCGTCGAGCGTCTCGAACGCTTCCTTCAGGTGCATCACCTTGCCCTGCGACGTGGGGATGACTTTCGTCATCTCGTTGATCGTCTGCAGCGGAATGCCGAGCACACGGCCCACGTCCTTCAACACCGCTTTCGACGAAAGGGTGCCGAATGTAATGATCTGCGACACGGAGTCGGCGCCGTACAGATCGCGCACATATTCGATGACGAGCGCGCGCTTCTCGTCCGAAAAATCGACGTCGATATCGGGCATCGACACGCGCTCGGGATTCAAAAACCGCTCGAAGAGCAGATCGTATTTCAGCGGATCGACGTTCGTGATGCCGAGCGCGTACGACACGAGGCTGCCCGCGGCCGAGCCGCGGCCCGGTCCCACCATGCATCCGAGTCTGCGCGCCGCCCTGATGAAATCAGCCGTGATCAGGAAGTAGCCGCAATAGCCCATCTTCCTGATCACCGCCACTTCGTGTTTGAGCCTCGCCTCGATCTCGGGCGTGATCTCATCGAAGCGCCTGCGCAGACCCTCCCACGAGAGTTTTTCGAAATAATCGTCGAGCGTCGCCACGCCGGCATCCTCCGGAATCGGGAAGCCCGGCATGTGGTTCGTCTTCATGTCGAACGTGATGTTGCACTTGTCCGCAATCTCGAGCGTCGTTGCGATCGCTTCGGGAAAGTCGGCAAAGAGCGTCGTCATCTCGTCCGACGATTTGAAATACAGCTGATCGGTCCCGTACCTGAGATTCGAGATATCGGGGGCGTTCGTCGCGCTCGCATCGGGAATCAGGAGCATGATGTTGTGCGCAATCGCATGCTCCTTTTTGATGTAATGCACGTCGTTCGTGGCGACGAGCTTCGCGCCGATCTCGCGCGCGATCTTCGGCATCCCCGCGAGCATCTTCTTTTCTTCGGCGATGCCGTGGTCCTGAATCTCGAGATAAAAATCGTCGCCGAACAATTCCTGATACATCTTCGCCACAGCGAGCGCCTCGTCGTACTGGTCGTTGATCAGCGGCGCCGCCACGATGCCGCCTGCGCACGCCGTGAGCGCAATGAGGCCCTCGTGATTTTTCGAAAGCAGATCGTAGTCGATCCTCGGCTTATAATAAAAGCCTTCGGTATGTCCGAGCGTCACAAGCTTGATGAGATGCTTGTATCCGACGTCGTTTTTTGCAAGCAGGATCAGATGGTGGTAGACACCGCGGCCCTTCGCCTTGCCCTCGCCTTTGATCGTGTCGTTGCCCGTGTCTTTCGTCATCGGAGAGCGGTCGAAGCGGCTTCCCCTGGTCACGATGTAGACTTCGCAGCCGATGATCGGCTTGATCTTCTTCTTTTCAGCTTTCTTGTAGAATTCGATGGCCCCGAACATCACGCCATGATCGGTCAGCGCAACCGCGGGCATGTCGTTCGCCGCCGCCGCATCGACAAGCGTCTGGACCGTGGACGCGCCATCGAGCAGACTGTAATGAGTATGGTTGTGTAAGTGTATGAATCGGGACACGGGCCGCTCTTCGGGAATAGACGAAACAAGTGATTACCGGAAACTTCTGCTGCGTTCCTGCAGTGTGCGATTGCCTCTCGCCCTGCGGTGCAGCGTCGGATTCGTCTGTACGACGTTACGCCGCGAGAAATTTTTCGATCTCGCTCATAACTGTTTCGAATTCTACAAGCCGGCGTTCTCCACTCGTGCGGTCTTTCAATTCAACCTGATTGTTCTTCAGATTCTTTTCACCTACGATCACCTGCAAGGGCATGCCGAGAAGATCGGCGTCCTTGAATTTGAATCCGGGACTGACATTCTGCCTGTCGTCGAACAGCACGTCGATTTTTTTTGCGCGCAGTTCGTTGTAAATTTTTTCCGATGCCGCAACGACGCTCTCGCTGTTCGCGTTCACCATGATGAGGTGACAATCGAACGGAGCGATCGACTTCTGCCACTTGATGCCGGCCTCGTCGTGATGCTGCTCGATATGGCAGGCCACGATGCGTTCGAGTCCGATGCCGTAGCTGCCCATGATGATCGGATTTTCCTTCCCATGCTCGTCGAGGAAGTTCGCCTTCATGCTGGCCGAATATTTTGTCCCGAGCTTGAAAATATGTCCGACCTCGATGCCCTTCACGATCCTCAAGGCAGCGCCGCATTTCGGGCAGGACTCACCCGCCTCGACAACACGCAGATCGTAATAGCCTTCAACTTTCACATCGCGGTCGAAATCGACATTGCGGATGTGAAAATCATTCTTATTGGCGCCGCACACCATGCCGTTGGCATGTTCGAGGCGCTTGTCGGCGATGATCCTGAAATCAGCCTTGAGGCCGATCGGACCGATCGATCCGGCATCGGCGCCTGTGAGTCCGGCCAGCTCTTCGGGATGCGCCGGACGAGCGTCGCCGCCGAGCACCGAGTGCAGCTTCTCCTCGTTCAACTGGTCGTTGCCCATCATGAAGATGATGACTGGCTTGTCCTGTGCGATGTAGACAAGCGACTTGGCGCAATGCGCAAGATCGGTCTTGAGGAACGCCGATACTTCGTCGATCGTCTTCACGTTCGGGGTCGACACCTCTTCGACTGCGGCCGACTCGGCGAGCCTGACGGCTGCAGGCGCGCCCGACGAAGCGACTTCGACGTTCGCCGCATATCCGCACGCATCGCACAGCGCCACCGTGTCTTCCCCCGCATCCGATTCGACCATGAACTCCTGCGAGCCCGTGCCGCCCATCGCGCCGCTCGACGCGCCGACGATGAAGAAATTCAATCCGCAGCGCGTATAGATGTTTCTGTAGGCTTGCTCATGGAGCGAATAGCTCTTGTCCAGTCCCTCCCAGCTCGAATCGAGACTGTATGCGTCCTTCATCGTGAACTGCCGGCCGCGCAGCACGCCCGATTTCGGACGCGGTTCATTCCTGAACTTGGTCTGTATCTGGTACCAGATCTGCGGCATTTCCTTGTACGATCTCACATGGCTGCGCGCGATTGCCGTCATGACCTCTTCGTGCGTCGGCGCCAGCACCAGCGGACGGTTCTTGAGATGGAACATCGTGTCGCCGAAGGCCTTCACACGATCGGTTTCCTCCCACAGTTCGATCGGCGACAGCGCGGGAAGATGAAATTCCTGGCCTCCGATGGCGTCCATTTCCTCGCGAATGATCTCGCTGACCTTCTTCATCACGCGGTATCCGAGCGGATAAAAGGAATAAATGCCGGCGCCGATCGGACGCATGAGGCCCGCCCGAAGCATGAGTTGATGACTGGCGATCACTGCATCTGCCGGAACTTCCTTTACTGTCGGAAAAAAACCCTGTGATATTCTCATGAACCTGATAGTCTTGATGTGTGAAACTGCGTGACGAAGTGGATTGTACCCTCGTGCAGACTCGAACTGCAATTAGAGGTTTAGGAAACCTCCGTTCTATCCTGTTGAA
This sequence comes from Bacteroidota bacterium, assembly GCA_035298825.1. Classification (GTDB taxonomy): domain Bacteria; phylum Bacteroidota; class Ignavibacteria; order UBA10030; family UBA8401; genus CAISDA01. Next base: position 1,835 of record DATGXR010000251.1, on the reverse strand, counting down.
CTACGAGGGCGAATGCCTAACGATAGTTATAAAGATACGAAATCAATACAGACGATGCAATTTGATTTTGGAATTTGTTTTCGCTACTATAACTCCGCAATCGGTTCCGCACGATGCAGGAACGAACAATCATTGCATTCGATTCCGCACGCAGCAGGAACGAACAATCGTCGCATTCAATCACCCGGTGTACACGGACACGGATGACAGTCGCTCGTCAACATATGCTTTCTCATTCGCTCACATACATGTTCAAGGACGCCGATTGGTTCTGGAAGGTGTCACTGGGCGCGCTTGCGCTGTGCGCAATTCCGGCGGGCATCGGCTATCCGTTCGTGGTCGGATATTGCGTTGAAACAGTGCGCGGCTGCATGAGCGATGAACCTGCCCTGCCTGAGTGGACCAATCCTGCCCGAATCCTGAAGCATGGCATTCGCGTCGGATCGGCCCTTGCGCTGTACTCCCTTGTTGCCTGCCTCGTGCTTGCGGCCGTCTCACGGCATGCCGATCTGCTGACGGTGCTCACAGCCGTCATCCTCGTGCATACGTTCGTCGGCCCGTTCGTGATGCTGCGGTATCTTTCAGACGGATCGTTCAGGTCCTGTTTCGATCTACGCTCCGCATTCGCGATCGTCAAATCAAACGGCTACCGCGCCACAGAAATCACCGGACTTTCATTCGGCGTCTTTCTCGTGGTTCTGTGCTTCGGATGGATGGCGCTCATCATCGGATGGCCCTTTTTCATTTTCTGGGGCATGCTCGTTTCGGCATCGTTCACCGCGATGCTTGCTTCGTCACGCGAACTCATCGAGGCGCCCGCGCCATGAGACACATCACGATCGGAGTACTGTGGTTTGCAATGGCCCGGCGCGCCTCCGTGCTGAAATTTTATCTGCGGTCGATCGGCAAGGATTTTTTCAAGCGGGAGGTCCCGTTCATCTCCTCCGCGATCGCGTTCAACATCCTTCTGTGCTTCATTCCCCTGCTGCTCGTGCTCCTGTCGATCATCGGCACCATGCTCCTGTCGTATGATGTGCCCGCCCGGGACGTCGGGAAATTCCTCGATACGGTCATCCCGAACCTGCCATACCGGCGCTCGATCAAGGACGTCGTCGTAACGATCGTCACCGACATGATGGCCAACCGTTCCTCCATGGGAATGCTCGGCGTCGGACTCCTGCTCTACACCGCCACATCGCTCTTCAGCGCGCTGCGCTCGGGACTCCATCACGCAGTGGGCGCGCCCGCGCCGACAGACCTGCTCCATTCGCAGGTGAAGGACATCGTCATCGTGTTCAGCCTTGGCGTGCTGTTCGTCGTTGTTGCCATTGTGAGCCAGGCATATCCGCTCACAAAATTTTTTGCCGACGCCTCGGCGCATTCCTTCATTCCGGGACTGCCGTTGATCCTGGCGTCGATCGGCCTGTTCGCATTCTCGGTGTTCACGATGTATTTTCTGTACCAGTTCATCCCTTCGTACAAAACTTCGCATACCGGATCGTTCATCGCCGCGCTGAGCGCCGCGGTGATGTGGGAAATCTCAAACCGGATCTTCTCGTGGTACATCTACAGCTATCAACCGTTCGGAAAGGTCTATGGCGCATACGCCTTCATGCTGGCCGCGATGATCTGGGCGTATACGGTGAGCATCATCTTTATCGTGGGGGGAATGGCGGGACACCTCTACACGGAGAGAAAAAAAGGGACGTTCAAGATCGCGAAGCCGAAATCGGATCCCCCTCCCGCAAAGCAGACGAAGGAACCGCACCGGCCGTAACAATGCGCGAGCGCATTATTTATTCAGCCACTCTGCATGGAGCGCGTCGAACGCGCTT
>DATGXR010000250.1:0-5206 GCA_035298825.1 Bacteroidota bacterium | reverse complement strand
GTCGATCCGAGAATCGCGAATGCACGAACATCTGATGCACACAATCCGGTCACATTCGTGCTCCAGCTTGCTCCATTATCAACCGAGGAATAGATGCCGCCATAATTTCCCGAAAAGATTGTCGATCCGACAACAGCGAGCGTATGCACGTTTGTATGAGCCATGCCTGCGGCGACAGTTCCGACGAGTGTCCAGCTTGTGCCGTTGTCCGCCGATCGATACACGCCGCCCGGATACATGCCGGCAAAAAGAGTTGTGCCCGAAAATGCAACTGCGTGTGCGGATGTATCGGCGAGCCCTGCATTCTTCGCAGTCCAGGTCGCGCCGTTATTTGTTGAAAGGAACACTCCGCCCTCAGTACCCGCAACGAGACTGGATCCGGATACTGCAAGCGACAACACATTCGTGTTTGTCATTCCTGAAATGACCTGGTTCCAGGTCGCACCATTGTTTGTGGATTGATAGACGCCGCCCGGAGATGCTCCCGCAAAAATCGATGTGCCGGACACCACAAGCGATGTGATATGCTGATTCATCAGACTGCCATTCACAGCACTCCAACTGCTTCCATTATTCGTGGAAAGAAAAATGCCGGCATTGGTTCCGGCAAAGATGTTTCCCCCCGAAACGGCGAAAGCATGAACGACAGTGTTCGTCAGGCCAACGTTGACGGCCAGCCACGAGACGCCGTTGTCGGTTGTGCGAAAAATACCGCCTCCGTCGGTGCCGGCAAAGACCGCGGATCCGGTATTTCCCATCGCAAGCACAAGCGTTGTCGAGAGGCCGTTGGCGACAGAACCGACATTTTTCCATGTCGCGCCGTTGTCGGCAGAAAGGAACACTCCGCCGCCATTGCTGCCGGCAAAGATGTTCGATCCGGATACAGCGAACGAATAGATATCACCGCTGAAGGGACCATTGGCTTGTAACCACTGGGATTGGAGCACGTATGTGCTTGCAAGAGACATGACGCAAAGGCAGAGAACCCGGAGATCGTGTTTCATCTATTCACCCATATACTGAGATAGTGATTAACAGGAAACAGCAAGTTTTCATTCACGATATCACAGCGTACATATGGATCGGAAAGTCAGGACCGGTCGTGTCTTTATAACGCGACTGCCATTACACAAAGTTCCATGAAGACAACTACAGCGGTTAACTCATTAGTGGGATTGAAGAGGGATGCATATCTATACCTTTATGCATCAATGTCCATGCAGAATATAACAATACCGAAAACTTTGCGATCAAAGGATGTCCGGCTACAACGGCCGCGATGTTTTGAGAGCGAGCTCGAGCGTACGCACGTCTCTCCTTGACTGATAGAACGTATCGATCGCTTGTGCAAATTCGGTACGCCGATTGTCCGCAAGTTCGAAGAGTGTCATTGATGAAAGAAATTTCATATCGTCGGGAAAGCCGAAGATCTCGCGGGGTGTCCTCTCCGCATGCGCCTGGACAAGCGCTGTGCATTCGAACAGCCGGGGACCGAGGATCGGGTGTTCCAGGTAGGCGCGCGCCTCTTGAAGACTTTTAATCGCATAGTACCGCGAGGTAAGGCTGCTTCCCAATCCATGCAGCTGCGGGAAAATGAACCACATCCAATGCGTGCGCTTTTCTCCCGCACTCAGTTCCATAACGACATTCCTGTAGACGCTTTGCTGCGCTTCAAGAAATCGGTCAAGGCCAAACAGATCCGGTATATCGTGATGATCGTTGGACATGTTCATGGCAATTGTTAATGGATTGGAAGATAGCGCTCCAATCGGTTCAGGCCTTCTTCGATGTTCTCGATCGAATTGGCATACGAGAAGCGCAGGAATCCTTCCCCGTTCGAACCGAAATCGATTCCGGGGGTCACGCCGATGTGCGCTTTTTCGAGGATGTCGAAGGCCAATCGATATGAATCTCCCGAGAGATGACGGCTGTCGACGAAAACATAAAACGCCCCGGTCGGTTCCACGGGGATTGTAAATCCCATCGCCTTCAGCCGCCCGATCATATACGTACGGCGCGTATTGTAGATCTGTTTCATCCGCTCGAGGTCCTCATCGCAGCGTTCGAGCGCGGCGATGCCGCATTGCTGAGACACCGATCCCGCGCAGATGAACAGCGTCTGCTGAAGTTTCTGGATCGGCCGGATGAATTCTTCGGGACAGATGCAATATCCAAGACGCAACCCCGTCATTGCATACGCCTTCGAAAAACCATTCACGACAAACGCCTTCTCTGTAAATTCGAGAATCGATCGGGGCGTGCCTTCATACACGAGCCCCTGATATATTTCATCCGACAGCACATACGGTCCCAGACCGGTGATCTCCTTCATGACTTCGGGCGAGAGAAGATTGCCAGTCGGATTCATGGGTGAATTGATGATGATCGCCTTGGTCCGATCGGTCACCCTTCGGGCGATTTCACGAGGCGAATATTGAAACCCATTGTCGGGAAACACCGGAACTTCAACAACCCGGCCGTGAACATATTTAATAAAGTTGGAGTAGCATGCGTATCCCGGATTCGAAATAATCACTTCATCGCCGGGTTCGATCAACGACGACAAAACGAGCAGGATTGCCGGCGACGAACCCATCGTCACAACGATCTGTCCGGCATGCGTCGACACACCATACGTCTTGTTGTAATATTTCGCAATCGCTTCACGCAGCTGCACGTCGCCCAGGCTGTGCGTGTAATGCGTGTGCCCGTGTTCAATCGCACGCGAGGATTCGAGCCTGATACATTCCGGAAGATCGAAATCCGGTTCTCCCACTTCGAAGTGGATGACATCAATGCCCTGCTTCTCCATCTCGGAAGCCTTTTCGAGGACCTCCATGACGATGAAGGGTTTTATTTCATTTATCAGCGTATTGATCATGCGTTGCAGAGTCATTCGTTTGAATTAATGGTTTATCCTTCCCGCTATGGAAATATCACCAAGGTAGTCGTCAGTAATGTTATGGAGTAATCCACCAGTGCCATCGATGAGGAGTTAGATACCACCGGTGTCACATACAGAACCAATGTAGGATATACTTACCATAAATTCCACCTTTCACCACCGGTTAACATTATTAACCCGTCGCGATGGTATGGCAGGCGCGTGAAAAAGAGCTGGCGGTATTTCTGGAATTGGCTGGCGGTGACGGTGGGTCGTGAAGAAATGGGATACTATTTCAGGAGCAGTAAGCGCTTTGTTTCAGTGTAAGCCCCCGCCTGTAACCGATAAAAATATACTCCGCTCGGGAGTCCCTTCGGACTCCATTGACGTGTGTATGATCCTGCTTTCATTTCTTCATTCAGCACGACGCATATCTCTCTGCCAACCACATCGAATATGCGCAAAGAGACGAACGATGGCGATGGGATGCTAAATGAAAAATTCGTAGATGGATTGAACGGGTTTGGATAGTTCTGGCCAAGACTGAATTGTATCAATGAAATATTCGATCCATCCCCGATATTCCCCGAGATGGATCGTTTCCATACTCCGGTACTTCCTGCAAATAGATCCTTGCCCCCAACGATGAGAGCGTTGATAATATTGTCTGTCATCCCGGAATTGAAAGAACTCCAGAGCGTACCATTGTTTGTAGAATAAAAAACGCCGCCGCTAAACGTTCCCACATAGATGTACTGACCATTCGCCACAAGGCAGTTGACATCAATGTTCGTCAATCCGGCATTAACCGCATGCCACTGTATGCCATTGCCGGTTGAAAGGAATACCCCATCATCGGTTCCGATAAAAATATTCGTTCCACTTGCCGTGATCGTATACACATTGGTGTTTGTCAATCCGGAATTTACCTGAGTCCAACTGCTGCCATTGGAGGCAGATTCATACACTCCTCCGCCAATCGTCGCAGCGAAGAGCTTTGAACCTGATACAGCAAGTGCGGTAACGTACATTCGGGATAAACCGTTGCTTGCAGGAGTCCACACTCCACCGTTGTTGGAGGATGTGAAAATACCATTTGAAGTAGCGGCGAATATTCTGGCGCCATCGCTGGAGACAGCAAGGCTGAGAACATTTTTCGTACTCAAACCTGAATTTATCTGACTCCAGCCAGCCCATGTTCCATTCTCAAGAGTGGTTGATTCTGCAAGATAGAGACCGCTATCAGTACCGGCGAAGATCTTAGACCCGGAAACAGCGAGAGCTCGGACGTGTCCGCCATTCAAATTTCGATTGGCGGAAGTCCAGGTTCCTCCGTTGTTGGCGGAATAAAGCACGCCGTTCCCGTTGGTGCCGGCGATGAGTTTTGTCTGATCGGAAGATACTGCAAGAGATAAGATCTGATGTGTGTTCAAAGAGTCAGTCAACACCCATTGCGCAAATACGGGGTTGAAACCGATGAGTATGCTGAAGAGGATAAAGACTAATTGATTTGTGATTTTCATCTATTTCTCCTTGTCATCGCCTGCACGAAAAATAGTCGCCACAGACAACGACCCTTCATGCTCCGCTTCCCTTCAGATGGTATACCGAATCTTCAGGATATTGCAACAATTACCGTGCCGGTGTTATCAAGCTCAAGAACATGCGTTTGTTGACCCCTTCATCCACAGTTTTCGGCACAGATGCCCTTTTTCTTCTTACGTATGACATGGTTTTTTTATTTACGAGAAAAAGTATGCATAGTATGCATAGGAGTCCGAAATATAGCTGTCACCGCCGCGTGACTTTGGGCGTGCGACAAAAAAAAGCAGACCCAGTCTTCCGAGTCTGCTCCGTTTTTTTCAAAGCTTGTCCAGCGGTCTTCACCGCCATTGAACAAACGCGTTATTTCTTGACGTACGTCTTATGTCCGCTCGAGTTGTAATAGAAGCGGCCACCGTTGGGACCCTCGTAGATCGGCTTTCCGTCCTTCGTCTTGTCGACGACCTTGGCATCCACAACATCCTTGTCCTTCACGTAGACTTTTTTGCCATTATCGTTGATATAATAGAGACCATGTCTCGGACCGGCATAGACGGTTTTGCCGTCCGATGTTTTTCCGATCACATCGTCTTTCGAGGCATCGATCTTTCCCTTCTCATACTTTTCATTGCGTTCCGCTTTATCGACTTCAGCTTTTTTCTTGTCCGATGCCCTGTCTTTCATCTCGTCGGCTTTTTTAACCGTCGCCTCTTTTTTCTGCTCCGCCTTCTCTTTCATCGCGTCGGACTTCTTTTCAACCGATTCCTTTTCCTGTTTCGC
>DATGXR010000249.1:0-7074 GCA_035298825.1 Bacteroidota bacterium | reverse complement strand
AAGGTATGAACTTCCCTGCTGGATGAATGTCGAAATGATGAACAGGAATGCGATCATGAAAAATGAGACGAGTGCCACCGTCGCTCCGATGATTGATGTCCAGTTATAGACTGAGGAAGGAAGAGCGCGTTTCATACGATGATGTCCGTCAAAAAGGATAAATGAAGATACGCTGAAATAGCGCGTAACGAATTTAGGGTGCAGGAGATGATTAACGAGCCAGTCAATAAAAACTGTGACAGCAGAGTCAATTTGTTGCGTGCTCGTAATTATTTGCCGCAGTATTCTTGACCAGTATGTTCATGATTTCACGCACGCTTTGTAAAAAACGATACGATTCTCCGCTTTCAATGTCAAGTCTCAGCACAGTGCGATTCAATCAATTCCTCGCGCTCACTGTCATCACGTCTCAGCCTGGGGCGGACCATTGGATGTCATGCTGTGTGCACGCAGCCGCGTCATCGTTTCAGCCGGCGTCTCTTCCCCCTGCAACACGACTTGACAATGCGCGCATTTGTGTGCACTTTTTATTTTCGTGCGCAGGCAGAGATGTCGTGCTGCTCACGGCATGTGCACTTTTTTTCGTTCACGACAACGTCACACACACGCATCCATGACCCGACTACGCATTCTTATTTTCGCTTCATTTGCTCTCGGCATTCTTCTCGATGCCTGCGCATCCACCACTCCACCTGCAACGACTCCCCCCCCTGCGCGGACAAATGGCGTGCCCGCTGCAGCACAGACAAGCGTTGCTGTCATAAACGGTCCGCGCGTGGAGCGCGAATTTCGCGCGGCATGGGTGGCGACAGTGGCCAACATCGATTGGCCGAGTAAACCCGGTCTTGCGACCGCTCAGCAGCAAAAAGAAGCTGTTGCAATTCTCGATACCGCATCGGCCCTTCACCTGAATGCAATCATCCTCCAGATTCGTCCGCAATGCGATGCGTTCTATCCGAGTTCGCTCGAACCCTGGTCGTATTATCTCACCGGCACGCAGGGACGCGCCCCCGATCCGTTCTATGATCCGCTGCAGTTCTGGATCGACGAGGCGCATGACCGCGGCATCGAACTGCATGTGTGGTTTAACCCTTACCGCGCCCATATGCCCTCAGGCGGCGAGATCACCGCTCAATCGGTCGTTCGCACTCACCCCGGACTCGCAAAAGTACTTCCGGACGGGATGTACTGGCTCGATCCGGGCATGAAAGAAACACAGGATCACACCTATCGGGTTGTCATGGATGTGGTTAAACGATATGACATCGACGGAGTGCATTTCGACGATTACTTCTATCCCTACGGAGACGGAAATTTTCCGGACGAAGAAAGCTGGACCGAGTACACAAGTCACGGAGGCACGCTTGCGCGCGACGACTGGAGACGCTCGAATGTGAATCAGTTCGTCGAGCGGATCTATCGCGGCATCAAACAGGAAAAGCCGCGCGTCAAATTCGGCATCAGTCCCTTCGGCATCTGGCGTCCCACGTATCCCGCATCGATTACGGGATTCGATCAGTACGCGGGTCTCTATGCCGATGCGCGCCTGTGGCTCAATAAGGGCTGGATCGATTACTGGTCGCCGCAGCTCTACTGGCCCATCAACCAGATTCCGCAGAGTTTCCCGGTGCTGCTTGGATGGTGGGCCCGTGAAAACACGCTGAAGCGTAATCTCTGGCCCGGCATGATCATCACGCGCTCGTCGAGCGAGCAAGGCGCCGACGAGATCATCAATCAAATCATGATCGAGCGCGGCATGGTGCCCGATGCGCCGGGCCATGTCCATTTCAGCATGAAGCATTTGATGAAAGACACAAGCAGATTCAATCAGGCGCTCATCTCTGGACCGTATAAGAACGAAGCGCTTGTGCCCTGCTCGCCCTGGCTCGATCGCGAAGCACCGGATGCGCCGACGGTGGCCGCGACGGCCGCAGAGGGCGATACGCTTCTTGTTTCGTGGATGCCCGCGCATGCGGATGATGTGTTTCGATATGTTGTCTACTACCGCTATAATACGACGTGGAGTTACCGGATCGCGCACAGGAAGGATCGCGTGTGCACCCTGCCGATGTCGCGCACGGTCAAAGCGCCTCAGCGCAAAAATCAGGCGGGACAGGATGGCACTGCCGACACGATCGAGCGCCTCACGGGCATCGCCGTGTCGGCAGTAGACAGGATGGGCAACGAATCACAATTTGCCGTGCACACGCTCAAGTAACAACTGAACATACCTGCAACTGTGTGTGTATGCATCAAGGAGGAAAAAAGAATCGGCCTCGCGATCGTATCGATCGGATCACGAGGCCGAAACGTTTTTTATCGCGCGTCGTCGGCTGCGCATAACGCCTGTTCGAGATCGGCGATGAGGTCCGAGGCATCCTCGATGCCAAGCGAGAGCCGTATGACGCGCTCGTTCAATCCGACTTTTTCGCGCAGCGCCGCATCCATCGACGCATGGCTCATCGATGCAGGATGTTCGATCAGGGATTCGACTCCTCCGAGCGATTCGGCAAGCGAGAAGAGTTTCGTCGATCGCAGCAATGCATTCACCGCTGAAAGGCCGTCCTTCAATTCGAACGACACCATGCCGCCGAATCCTTTTTGCTGCCGCAGTGCAAGCGCGTGGTCCGGATGCGAGGCAAGCCCGGGATAATACACCTTTGCAACCGACGGATGTCCATCAAGAAATTCCGCGACGGCCCGCGCATTGGCCTCGTGTTCCTTCATGCGCGGCACGAGCGTCTTGATCCCGCGCAGCACAAGCCAGCAGTCGAATGGCGAAGCGGTGATGCCGAGCGCATTGGAAAGATATTTCACACGGTCTGCAAGCTCGCGCGTACGCGAGACGACCGCCCCGCCCACGACATCCGAGTGGCCGTTGAGATATTTGGTCGTCGAATGGACGATCAGATCCGCTCCGAATTCGAACGGACGCTGATTGACGGGCGATAAGAATGTGTTATCGACGATCGACAGCGCGCCGCAGTCATGCGCGATCTTCGACAGCGCCTGGATGTCGACCACGTTCAAGAGCGGATTGCTCGGCGTTTCGATCCAGATCGCCTTCGTTTCAGGCCGGAGCGATGATCGGACAGCGTCGAGATCGCGCATATTCACATGCGTCACACAGATGCCGAAGTGTTCGGCAAATGTGCGAAGAAGCCGTTCGGTGCCGCCGTAACAGTCATCCGTGCAAACGAGATGATCCCCCGTCTTGAACAAACTGAGCGCATTCGTGACCGCGCCCATTCCCGTGGCGACGACCGACGCATCGACGCCACCTTCGAGCGCGCTGATGCTTTCTTCAAGCGCCCGCCGCGTGGGATTGCCCGACCGTGTATAATCGAAGCCTTTGGTCTGTCCGATATCTTCGAAGCGGAATGTGGAAGTCTGATAGATCGGTGTGATGACGCTGTTGAAGGCCGTGTCTTTGTTGACGCCTGTGTGCACTGCGAGTGTCGAAAGCTTCATAGAATCCTTGTGTCCATGTCTGTGTGTGTATGCGTGTTGATCATATTAACATACCCGAAAAACCGATACATGTCAAGCGTAGGGAGCGCGCGCGCACCGACTATTTCATGAATGGAGTTCCGAAAACGAAACGACAAACGCCGGATGCATCAGTATATGCGATGCATCCGGCGTTGCTTTTTTCGATTACTTCTGCGATCGGACTCGTCTCAGGCCTTGCCGGCCGAACCGAGCACGTTAATGATCTTGTACTTGTACAATTCCTTCAACTGATCGCGCGCCGGTCCGAGATACTTGCGCGGATCGAATTCGGAGGGATTTTCGGCCAGGACTTTTCTCACGGCTGCCGTCATCGCCAGGCGTCCGTCGGAATCGATGTTGATCTTGCAAACTGCCGATGCGGCCGCACGGCGAAGCTGTTCTTCGGGAATGCCGACGGCATCCTTCATCTTGCCGCCGTTTGAATTGATCACGTTGACCAGGTTCACCGGCACGCTCGATGCGCCATGGAGCACGATCGGGAATCCGGGGATGCGGCGTTCGCATTCTTCGAGAATGTCGAAGCGAAGCGGTGGCGGGATCAAGACGCCGTCGTTGTTGCGCGTGCACTGATCGGGCGTGAATTTGTTCGCGCCGTGCGAGGTGCCGATCGAAATGGCCAGCGAATCGACGCCGGTTTTTTTCACGAAGTCTTCGACTTCTTCGGGCTTCGTGTAATGGCTCACCGCGCTCGAGACTTCGTCTTCGATGCCGGCCAGCACGCCGAGTTCGCCTTCAACGCTCACGTCATGCGCATGGGCGTATTCGACGACCTGCTTTGTCAGTTCGACGTTCTTGTCGTACGGATGGTGCGAGCCGTCGATCATCACCGATGAGAAACCCGACTCGACGCACGCCTTGCACAGCTCAAACGTATCGCCGTGATCGAGATGGAGCACGACCGGCACCGCGAATCCGAGTTCCTTCGCGTATTCGACAGCGCCCTTCGCCAGATACTTCAGCAGTGTCTGGTTTGCATATTTGCGCGCGCCGCTTGAGACCTGGAGGATCACGGGCGATTTGGTTTCGACGCATGCGCCGATGATCGCCTGCAGCTGCTCGAGATTATTGAAGTTGAACGCCGGGATCGCGTATCCGCCCTTGACCGCTTTCTGGAAGAGCTCTTTTGAATTGACCAATCCTAATTCTTTATACGATGTCATATCACTCACAATCAAAAAGTTGTGGAGAAAAATGGTTAATGGAAATCATCAAAAGATAGAAAATCCACGCGCAAAACACAAGCATCAACGGCGCGGATTTCTCCGCGCGCATCACTCTCGCGCCATTTGCCGACGGACGCGCAGCGTGCGTTGAGCGCGCTTGCTTACTTCGAGAACATGTACGACACTTCGTTCCAGCGCAATTCATTCTTGATATCCCGCACGCTGGCGCCTTCGCCGATCGTGATGCATTCGATGCCCGCCATCGTGCAGAAATCCTCCAGGTGCTCGCTTGTGAGAGCCTGGCTGAATGCCGTATGATGTGCGCCGCCTGCATAAATCCAGCATGCCGCCGCCTCTTTCAGATTCGGACGCGGAATCCACAGCGCGCGCGCCACAGGCAGCTTCGGCAGTTCGGCATCCGGCGTGACACAGTCCACGTCGTTGACGATCATGCGGAAACGGTTTCCCATATCGATCAGACTCGCATTGACCGCCGCTCCGGCAGGCACTGAAAAGACAAGACGCGCCGGATCGTCCTTGCCGCCGATGCCAAGCGGATGCACTTCAAGCGAGACAGGATTCTTTCCGGCAATCGACGGACACACTTCGAGCATATGCGCGCCGAGCACTTTCATGCCGCCTTCGGGATTCAGATGATACGTATAGTCTTCCATGAATGAGCTTCCGCCTGCAAGCCCCGTTCCCATCACTTTGAGCACGCGCACCATCGCGGCATGCTTCCAGTCGCCTTCGGCTCCGAAGCCATAGCCATCGGCCATCAATCGCTGCACGGCAAGGCCGGGCAATTGCTTCAATCCGTGGAGATCTTCGAATGTCGTTGTGAATGCGCCAAAGCCGCCTTCTTTGAGGAAGCGTCCGAGAGCGAGCTCGATCCGTGCCTGCGTACGGACATTTTCAGCAAACGCGCCGCCCTTCTTCACCTCGGCGCCCAAGCGGTACTCGCGCTCGTAGAGGCGTACGCGTTCGTCCGTATCGGCATCCGACACTTTGGCGATGGCTGCCACAAGATCTCCCACGCCGTAGCCGTTGACAGCCACGCCGAATTTGATCTGCGCTTCAACCTTGTCGCCTTCGGTGACGGCGACCTGCCGCATATTGTCACCGAAGCGCGCGATCTTCATCTGACGCAGCTCGGCCCATCCCGCGGCTGCGCGGCTCCAGACGCCGATCGACCGCACGACTTCCGGTTCGCTCCAGTGACCCACGACCACTTTGCGCTCGATCTTCATGCGCGACATGATATAGCCGTGTTCGCGATCGCCGTGCGCCGACTGGTTCAAATTCATGAAGTCCATGTCGATCTCGCCCCAGGGCAGATCACGGTTGAACTGCGTATGCAGATGCAGCAGCGGCTTGCGAAGGATGGATAAACCGTTGATCCACATCTTGGACGGCGAAAACGTATGGCACCAGGTCACGAGTCCGATGCACTTGGCATCGGCATTGGCCTGGCCCAGCAGCGCCGTGATCTCATCCGGCGTTTTTACGACCGGCTTGAAGACGACCGCGACCGGAATCTCGGCCGACGCATCGAAACTTGAGGTGATCGTGCGCGCATTTTCTGCGACTTTGGCGAGCGTTTCCTCGCCGTAGAGATGCTGGCTTCCTGTGACAAACCAGATTTCATAAGGTGCTAGTGGTTTCATTTCTTTTCCGCTGAAAATTTATAGGAAGTCTGTGTTGAATATTTTTTGCCCGGCTCAAGCACTGTGGAGGGGAACGAAGGCTCGTTCGGTGAATCGGGATAGTGCTGCGTCTCGAGGCAGAATCCGTAATGCTGCTTGTAGGCGTTGCCCGATGTGCCGGTCAGCGTGCCATTGAGGAAATTCCCCGAGTAGAACTGCACGCCCGGTTCCGTCGTGAACACTTCCATCACACGGCCTGATGTGGGTTCTTTCACCACGGCGATGCGACGCATTCCATGTTTCGATGTGCTCAGCACAAAGTTGTGATCGTATCCGCCTTTGACATCCTTGATGCGCGCGCCGATCGTCGTCGGCGTGCGGAAATCGAACGGCGTGCCATTGACGTCTTTTAATTCGCCCGTGGGAATGAGATCGTCCGTGACCGGCGTGTATTTCGGCGCGTCGATCATCAGCTCATGTCCGAGGATGTCGCCTGTACCTTCTCCGGCAAGATTGAAATAGCTGTGCTGCGTCAGATTGACGATCGTCTTTTTATCCGTCACGGCTTCGTACGAGATCTTCAGCTCGTTGGCATTGGTCAGCGCGTAGACGACTTTCACCTTGAGCGTGCCGGGATAGCCTTCCTCGCCGTCCTTGCTCACATAGGAGAGTTCCAGCGCGGCCGCATCTTTCTGCTTAAGCACTTTCGGCGTCCACATGACCTTGTCGAATCCCTTGATGCCGCCGTGGAG
>DATGXR010000248.1:0-5227 GCA_035298825.1 Bacteroidota bacterium | reverse complement strand
CACTTCCTGGAACGTCACGTCCTTTTTCTCGACAACATACTTCAGGCTCTGCAGGAAGAGTTGACGGATCTCCTTGAGATGGTCGGCCAGCTTCGTGAGTCCGCCCTTGTAGACCTTGCTTTCGTATTCGCCGATCATCTCGCCGAGCACGTCGTTGATCGTGCCGCCCGAGGCCGCGACGATTTGCAGCTGGGATGTGCCTTCGTAGATATTTGTGATGCGTGCGTCGCGCGCCAATTGCTCGACACGGAACTCCTTCATATAGCCCGTGCCGCCATGGATCTGAAGCGCGTCGTATGTGATCTTGTTTGCGCTTTCGGCCAATGTGTATTTCGTGATGGGCGTCAGGATGTTGGCGATCTTCACGAGCTGTTTCAGACGATTCGCTTCATCGGTGTGCGGCTTTCCTTCCGCCTTCAACCGCTCGATCCGATCCTCGATGCGTTCTTTCTGATCCACGATCTTGGCGACGCTGTAAAGGAGCGATCGATTGCTCTCGAGCATCACTCGCATATCGATGAGCATGTTCGAGACCATGGGAATTTCCGCAATCGCCTTGCCGAACTGCCTGCGTTCGCGCGCGTATTTGAGCGCCTCTTCGTACGCAGCCTGCGAAATGCCAAGCGCCTGGGCCGACACGCCCATACGGGCGCGGAACATGAGGTCGAGCACATATTTGATCAGTCCGTAGCGTCGTGTGCCCACAAGCTCGACGGGCGTATCGTTGAACTGCATCTCGCACGTGGGCGAGCCGTGTATGCCGAGCTTGTGCTCGATGCGGCGCACGACCACAGTGCTGTCTGCATGGCAGGCGAACATGCTCAGTCCGCGGCCGTCTTTTGTGCCGGCCTCGGAGCGCGCCAGCACAAGCAGCACCTGTGCGTTGCCGTTCGTGATGAATCGCTTGACTCCTCGCAGGAACCACTGTCCCGATTCGTTTTGATAGGCATGCATTTTCACCGACTGCAGATCGCTTCCCGCATCGGGTTCGGTCAGCACCATGGCGCCCGTATGTTCACCCGTGCAGATCTTCGGAAGGAATTTTTCGCGCTGCGCCTCGGTGCCGAACTTGCGGATCGTGTCGCCGATATCCTGCAGACCATAAATGTTCATGAGCGACGCATCGGCGCGCGCAAGCACCTCGACCGACATCATGTAATGGACGAACGGGAAATTCAATCCGCCGTATTTCCTGGGCAGGATGAGTCCCATCAGGTCCATTTGCGACAGCTCGTGGACGGTCTTCTGCGTGCCCTTGGCGTACGTCACGCGTCCGTCGGCGAATGTGGCGCTCTCGGCATCGATGCCCGCGGAACGGGGAGCGATGTTATTGCCGGCGAGATCGCCGGTCACTTCGAGGACCTTGCGGTAATTTTCAATCGCGTCTTCATAATTGATCGGCGCGTAATTGAATTCCTTCGACTGTTCGTAGTTGTCTTCGATGAGCGAGACAACTTCCTTCATATCAATGTTGTTGAAATGAAACTGGAGATCCGGATTATCTGAAAAGAAATTTGGCATGAGGCGCTCACTTCAATTTGCTTTTATAGGCTTCGATGAATTTGGGTATGACGTCTGCCGCGTCGCCGACGATGCTGTAATGCGCGATATCGAAGATCGGCGCTTCGGGATCGGTGTTGATGGCGATGATCTTTTTCGATTCTTGCATGCCCGCACGGTGCTGGATGGCGCCCGAGATGCCGATTGCGAAATAGAGCTTCGGCCGAACGGTGACACCGGTCTGTCCGACCTGTCGTTCGTGCGGAACGAATCCCGCGTCGACAGCGGCGCGGCTTCCCGCCACTTCACCGCCGATCGTGTGCGCAAGATCCTGAATCAACTTGAATTTTTCCTTCGATCCGATGCCGTAGCCGCCCGCGACAATGATCGGCGCGGCCTTCAAATTCACCTTGCTTTCCTCGCGGTGCTGTTCGATGATCGAGATCAGATGGTCGTACTCGTTCGGAACATACGGCACCTCGGTGATCTTCACAGGATGCGGCTGGGGCAGGGGATGCATTTCCATCACTCCCTCGCGCACCGTCGCCATTTGCACCGCCGTATCGGGCGCGATGATCGTTGCGACAATGTTGCCACCGAATGCCGGACGGATCTGCAGCAGCAGATTCTTGTACTCGGTTCCGATATAGGTCACATCTGAAATTTGCAGATCAGTGCAATCGGCCGTCAATCCGCTTCGTGTATGCGAGGCGACACGCGGCGCGAGATCGCGTCCGATAATCGTCGCTCCGAAGAGGAACACGCGCGGTCGGTGCGCGTCGACAAGTTCGTTCAATATACGTCCGTAGGGAAGCGTCGCATAATTTTTCAATTCTGCATGATCGACTACATACGATTCATCGGCTCCGTAACGGAACGTTTCGGCGGCGAGTTGCTTGACATCGCTGCCGATCACGACCGACTTCAGCGGGCACTTCATCGTATCGGCAAGCTTGCGTCCCTTGCTCAGAAGCTCAAAACTGACATCGGCGGCTTTCCCGCCTCGCTGTTCAATGAACACCCAGACTTCGTTCGAAAAATCTTCCATAATCATTATCCTAATATGCGGTCTTCCAAGAGTTTGTCGATCAGTGAATTCATTCCCGCCTTCGAATTTTCAACGCGCTCGGGATCGTTGCCGCTTAACACGACCGATTCGATGTTGTAGACTTTTGTGGGGGAACCTTTAACGCCGCAGCGCGAAAAATCCATTTGCAGATCTTCAGCTGTTAATGTCGGAATAAAGAGCGAGCGTTCCTTGTATTCGAACACGAGCTTATCGACATAGAGCAGCGAATTTCCCTCTGCCATTTTTTCGATTTCGAGCAGCGATTTCGCACCCTTGTAGGCCATCACGCGCTTCGCACTGAAGGGGCGGGGCTGAGCGGCATCCTTGAGCACCGTGATCATCAGCGGGAGCTTGCTTTCGAGGATCTCATATCCGCCGTCGATTTTTTTCCGGATGCGGATGCACTCATCCGACACGTCGATGATCTCTTCGGCATACGTGATCTGGGGGATGCCAAGCTTTTCAGCCGTCTGTGGCCCGACCTGTGCCGTATCGCCATCGATCGCCTGGCGTCCGGCGAAGACGAACGAATAATTGCCGATTTTTTTGATCGCTTCGCTCAACACGTACGATGTGGCAAGCGTGTCTGCGCCAGCGAACTTTCTGTCCGTGATCAGGATCGCCTCGTCAGCGCCCATGTAGAGGCATTCACGAAGGATGTCCGACGCGCGGGGAGGTCCCATAGTGACAGCGGTGACTTTTCCGCCGCATTTGTCCTTGACCTGAAGGGCGAACTCGAGTGCGACCTTATCTTCGAAATTGAAAATTGCGGAGAGTTTGGAACGGTTGACGGTTCCATCCTCTTTCATGACGGTTCCTGAAATGTTTGAGGTATCGGGAACCTGTTTTACCAAGACGATCGAATTGTGCATAGAAGTCCTGAAATTGAATGCTTGCCGTTGCGGCCGGTACGAAGGTTGCTTCGTTTTCAAAAAAAATGAATCGGGGTATAATACAAAAAGTGGATTAGAGGGGCAAGAACAATTTACACTTGCGAAGAAAAAGCCGGTACTTTCGGGACGATGTCTGTGAACATAGAAAAGGAAAGGGGACGGGCGCCGGGGGCGAACTTTCAGCGGAAATCTGTGTTATTAATGACAACATCAACAAGCCGGATGGCTATGATCCATATCTACTCTCCAACTCGAATACTCACATCCAACGGGGAGCACCAATGAACAATTCAGAATCGGTCATCCTGTCACAGGATCGTCGTGAATTTCTTAAAACCGCTTTGGCTGCCGGCACAGTGATCTGCATCGGAGGCCTGTTCGGCTCGTCATTCGCCGGATGCGGCAGCGGCAATTCAACCGACAATCCCACATCATCCTTACCCGAAGTCAGCCCTGTCATCGATCTGGCTTCGGAACCCGCGCTGCAAACAATCGGCGGCTCGGTGAAAAAACATCTCACCGGTCTCAACAACGGAAATGACATCATCATCGTTCGCGAAAGTTCAACTGCGTTCGCCGCATTCACAGCCATCTGCACGCATCAGGGCGCGGAGATAAATCTGCCCGGATCTGCCGGGGCGAATATGGTGTGCCCGCGGCATGGATCACAATTCAGATCAACAGACGGATCCGTCGCCCAGGGACCGGCATCGCTCCCGCTGGCAAAATTCTCCACGGCATACGATGCCCAAAAGAACACCGTGACAATTTCCTGAGCGGCCAATGGATCCTTCATCCCTGTTCTTCCATTATATCACGCGCTGGCATCCCCTCGGGTATCTCGTGATCTTCATCGGGGTCATCTTCGAGGGCGATGTGTTTCTCATTACGACGGGATTTCTGGCACGCTTGCGATACTTCGAACTCTTAAAAGTATTTGCGGTGGTGCTGGTCGGTACCTATACAGGGGATCTGTTGTGGTATTGGTCGGGAAGGTGGATCAGAGGATCGACAAAAAAAATTCCGATGACTCTGATCCGGCTCGCGGAGAAAATCGAGATCGACTTCAGTAAAAATTTATTCCGCACGTTGTTCATTACCAAGTTTGCGTACGGGACGCATCACTTGATGCTCGTGAAGGCGGGGATGGAAGATGTCCCGCTTGGAAAATACGTCAGGAACATCTTCCTCGCCTCATTTCTGTGGATCATCATCGTCGGCGGATTGGGATACATCTTTGCGGAATCCTATCTGGCGTTTCACAGGTACTTCAAATTTGCCGAGATCGGTGTGCTCGCCATGCTGGTGGTATACTTTTTTGTGATAAAAAAGATCACGAAAACCGCTGCGAAAAAAACATCAGTCCCCGCGTGAGATAAAACCGATCCCGGATACATCGGACTTCACATTCTCCGGATTTCCGTAGTACGTGATCGCTCCGACACCGTTGACCGTAGCATCGATCCGTTCCGAGGCGTAGACGGTGCAATTGCCCGCACCGTTGAGGACTGCCGTCACGTCGTTTGATCTGAATTTCTTGCCGCTGAAATTGCCTGCTCCGTTGATCGTGCAATTGAGTTCATGGCTGCTGCCCTGCATATCGATATTACCTGCGCCGTTGACAGTACATTCGAGCGATTCGGTCTCGATGCGATTCGAACATTCGATCGTGCCTGCACCTTCAATCGAGAGGCTGTTGATATGTTTCATCGACACGTAGACCTTCAATGTGACATCCGAATAATCGCCATCTTTCAGTCCCACG
>DATGXR010000247.1:0-8693 GCA_035298825.1 Bacteroidota bacterium | reverse complement strand
ATATCCAATACCAGTGAACCATAAAAAAAGATCTCATCGGCCTGCGCTCGACAACGAGGCCAATGAGATCTTTTTCTTTATACAACAAGCGTGAAACAGAATTCAATTATCGCGGCAGCTGTTTATTTTCCCCTCGCAATGCGACACTGCGATGTTCGTCGAGCAGACGGCTTGATGTGTTTTCCTTGCTTAGCGAAAACTGCCCGAGCAGATCCTGAAGCGTCGTTGTGAGCCGATTTAAATCCTCTGCAGCACGGGCAATCTGCTGCGTCCCTGCAGCGGTTTCCTGTGTGACCGAAGAGATGGCTTCGATATTCTTGCTGATCTGCTCCGAGGCGCTTGACTGTTCCTCGCTTGCCGCGGCAACTTGTGTGATCGTGTCGACGACTTTCGTGGCACCGGCGATAATTTCCTTAAGCGATTCGCCGGCTTTCGCCGCAAGGTGTTTGCCTTCCTCCACCTCCCGTTTCCCGAGCGTCATCGAGTCGACAGCGCCCGACGTGTCTTTCTGAATCTGTCGGATCATGCCTGCAATTTCTTTTGTGGCCTTCGTCGTGCGTTCGGCAAGTTTCCGAACTTCATCTGCCACAACGGCGAAACCGCGTCCCTGTTCTCCGGCTCGCGCCGCTTCGATCGCTGCATTCAAGGCAAGCAGATTCGTCTGGTCTGCAATATCATCGATTACCTGCACGATCTCACCGATCTGATCCGAGGATTTTCCAAGGGCTTCAACTGTCTCGGCGGATTTTTGCACGACATCTGCAATACGATTCATGCCGGCGATCGTTTCTTCGACAACCTGACCGCCGATTTTTGCAGTATCTCCTGCCTGTTTCGCGATCTCTGCCGCCGATCCGGCATTCCTGGTCGTATCAACAATCGTCTTTGTCATCTCTTCGACAGCGCCTGCCACTTCCGTTGCCTGCTGCGTCTGTTCCTGTGCGCCCGCCGCCATTTCTTCTGTCGATGATGAAATCTGGCTGCTGGCGCTGGCTGTGGCGGAGACAGCCTCTTCAACTTTGCCGAGCATTCCGCCGATATTATACACCGCCTTGTTGAAACCGTTGAATAACCTTCCGATGTCGTCGTCCTTCTTCGCGACAACCGAGACTGTCATATCGCCATCCGCGAATTTTTCCATCTCACCAAGGATGGTTCGCGTGCTCTCTTCGAGATAACACATGATATCCCTTACTGCCGAGATGTCCTGAACGATTTCAATCTGTCCGATCTTTTCCTGATTTGAATTCAGGAGGTACGCCGCGTTTGCCTGCAGGCTCACGCCATGGTTTTCGAACACAGTTTCCGGCTTATTCGCACGAAGCCTCGCAAAAGGACAGGTTTCTGTTTTACACACTTCCGTGTTCCAGTTGTTGCATTGTTTTCCTATGACGTCTTCCCTCTTGACATTGAGCATCTGTTCGAGGGGACGGTTGATGAACGTCCAATTCATATCCAAATCGGTCGCGGAGATGGGAAACGGCACAGCATCGAGCATGCCTTCATACCAGACGGCTTTGTCGACGATCGTCGACACCATTTTCTTGATGGACCGCGACAATATGCCAATCTCATCGTTGCTCGCAGATGTGGTAATCTGCGCCGATGTATCGCCACTTGCGATCGCTTCGGCCGCGGATGCAATATTCTGTAACGGACGGCTGATGATGCGCGAAATACAATATCCCAGACCCAGTGCCAACAGAATGCCGAAACCCGACAGCAATAACATTTCACGCAGCGCTGCCTTTGCCAGCAGTCTATTTTGATCGTTTTGTGTCTGAGCGCCTTCAATCTTACCCTTCGTGAGGGCATCCATCTGATTGGCGACATCGCGTCCAACTTCGATCAATTTCCCTTCGAGCAATGCCCAGGCCTCCGTATCCTGATTCGCCCTGGCCAGTGTCGCCAGTTCATCCTGAAGCTGTGTGAATTGTTTCTCAACGGACATTAACTTTTCAAATCGCCTTTGATCATATTCATCGAGGAACGTGGTTGAATAATGCGCCGCCGCCTTGTCGAATTTCTCGCCAAACATTTTCATGCGCGAGATTTTATCCTCTATGATCTTGCTGTCATTGGCCATGATCATCACCGCCATATTATAGCGCTGCCGGTGATAATATTCCTGCATCACAGCAAGGTCTCCAAGCGGCACGGCCATTTTCTCATACAGGAACGTTCCGTTATCGTTGAATTCCGATGCGTTTTTATACCCGACATAGCCGATGACACCGGCAATGAGCGCAACGAGCACAAACGATGAAACGAGCTTTGTTCCGATTTTCAATTCATAGAACCATTTCATGACTGAACCCTTTTTTTTGGTAGATATGATAATGATGGTACGTGTCGGTAGTGACAATGGCTTATGTTCGATGAGACAAGGGATCGACCTGAAACGGCCGATCCCCAATTGTATTATCGCGTTTTTTCACTGAATGTTGATTGAAAAGGATTCAAGCGGTCTTTCGGGGGGAACGAGCGGTTGCCGCTATTTACAGTCATGTGCATTATCACCTGAAAAGTGAATCAAGCGGCTCATCGAAGAGATCGGAAGGAAGGGAAAAAGATTACTGTTGATTGACAAGAGGAACACGCTGCGGTCGGACGTTATCTTCCGTTGTATCTCCTGCTCATCGGCTCAGAGTAACTATATGAATAGTAATCGTTGTTCCGTTCTCATTATGACACGCGAAGCGGCGTGAAGTTACCGTCTGATTCTTCATTTGACAACCGCGAGTTTGCCCAAGGCTTCGCTTGAATATTTTCCGTCAGTGGTTTTTGCGATGATGCGATAGAAATAGATGCCGTTGCCGAGCACATCGCCGTCATTGTCACGCAGGTCCCACGGGATCTGCACGAAGCGATCGGTCATGGCGAAGCGATCGATCTGCGCGATGAGCCGGCCGGCGACCGAGTAGACTTTGATCTGCACATCCAGCGGCGAGAGCTGATTGTGCTGGAATGTGAATGTCGTCATGCGGCTCACGGGATTCGGGATATTGAACACATTCAAGAGCGACAGTCCGCTTCCCGATGCGGTGACGAATGTGGCCTCGGCTGATGAATAATTATTATAGACATCCCATGCACTCACAGCGATGCTATGCGTGCCGGGTTCGAGCTGCTGCAGTTGGTATTCGACCGTGCCTTCCTGATAACTGTCCTTTGTGCTTTTATAATAGCCGGTGAGGTCGATCGTTTTCGGACTGTCGTCGATGCGTGCGTCAATCCTGTGTCCGATCCCCGTGCCTGTCGAATTGATTCCGCTCGCATCGGCCAGTGAGATGAACAGCTTCGGCCTATCAGACACAAGATCTCCGGTATGAAACGACGGCGTGTCGAAGTAGACCGACATCGACGGGCCCTCGGTATCGTCTCCCGTCGTGCGCATGGATCCACCAACGACAAATCGATTCGTGTATCCGCGCATCTCGTCGTTTCCGGCCGACAGATAAACGGAAATTTTCCCGTTTCGTTTATCGTATGAGATGTCCTTGGGCACAATGAATGTTGCCTCAAATTTTCCCTTCACAACCGAGTTTTCGCCCTTATACAATACGGCTCCGGGCTTACGACAATCAATGACTTGGCTGAGGTTCATGACCGGTCTGACGCGATCGGCGTCATACACCGTAACAAGCGCAGTCCCGCTGATTTCAGAATCGACGCTCTGGTCCGGCTTCCTGACCGTTCCCTTGATCGTCACTTTTTGAAGCGCGCTGAGTGTGTCTTTCTGTGTCGCGGATATCGAAATTCCGTTGATTGAATCGATTGTCATCGAAAGACGCGGATATGCAAGACGCAGCGTCGGATCACACAAGAGATGATATTTATCTTTATTGACCTGTGTGCCAGAGCCCCCATCGTTCTTCATCAATCGATACGCGTCGCCCAGTCGCGGAGCCGAAATAAACGGTTTGTCGGGCAACGCATACGAGTAAAACATGTTGTTCAACGATGCATTATAGGGTCCGATGACGGCTCGCACGGCACTCAGGACGCCGATCGCACCGCCATTGCGATTTTTTACGATCTCTTCGGCAGAACTCTGTTCATTTGTCGCATCGAACTGTCCCCAATCGCATGTGGCCGCAACAACGAATGTGAGCCTGTTGCTGTTGAAAATTTGCGTTTTTACGTCTTCAAGCGACAGGATGCTCTCGTGTGCCCAGACCGAATAACTTCCGTGACCGGTGTAGTTCAGGATCAGTATCCCATTGTTGACTCGATCGAGTATTGCCTGTCGCGCGTCCGGAATGCGTCTCCCCTGCGATTCCTGGATGACCGGATATTCAACCGCGTAGATCTTCTTCACATCGAATGATTCGGGTGTGTAGTCGCGTGCCAGAGTTTCTGCGTATTCTGTATGCTCATATTCGTTATTGAATTTATCAGTCCGTTCGTCATCCGCGACAATTGTGATCTGATTCTTCCACGGATCCTTTGCCGAATTGGTTTCATAAGAGATGATGCGGTCGACCAAAAACTCGGCTTCATCCTCTGAACGGATGGGAAGCCGGCCGATACCGGCAGAGACGGTGCTGTACGACGTGGTATCAAGCCGCACGAAATAATCATCCATGCAGTATGAATTGATTTTATTGTTCGATTCAGGCGTCTCATATGTCGGAACCCATCCCCTGTCCGTCCCTGCCGCTCCTCTATAGTCGTAACTTGCATCGCCGAACAATAGCACATACAGCGGCGCAACACTCCATCGCTGATATGCATAGAGCAGAAAATTTCGAATCGCAGTCGGATCCGGCATTCCGTTGCCGAACTCGTTATAGATCGAATCGACTTCAATGACAATCGTCGAAAGCGTGTCCCGGCCCCGCAAGCGTTCCTTATGCGTCTTGAGACGCTGCGCCGCCGGGAGAAATTCATGTGATGTAATGATCACAAACTGCGCGCCTGACTGAATTCCATGCAGATTCGTATTGGGGAGTTTTTTGAACGATTTCGGTGTCTGGCAGACTGATGCCGCGCCGATCCAATATTCCTTCGCAGCGCCCGAGACAAGCGCGTCGCGAAACCGAAATACGCCCATCTGCTGTTGAAGCTGAAGATCGATCACTTTCACATCCGAATGATTCGTGATGTCGAAGCCGATAACGTCATTTGTCGAAAAATCGGGAATGAGGTATTCAACCATGCCACCGGCATCAGCGGATGAAAATTGAATCTTATCTGATGAAGCGGCAAGCCGGCGCGTATAAAAAATTTCGATCCAGTTAATAAATCCTTTTGCATCACTGGCCACCCCTTCGAACGTCACGCGCACTGTGCTCTGTTCACCGGTGATGGCTGGATCGGGACTCACTTCGCCTGTATAGTGTTCTGCATCGTTTCCGTCGTCTGACGGCACGAACCCACCGAAGACCGCATCCGAAGCGATTGGCTTATTCGATTCTTCAATCAAAAATCTGGAGGACGAGGTGGATTTAGCGTACAGATCGTATCTATACGTCACACTCGTGCCTTTCTCATATCCCGGGAGTCTATTTGCAATAATGCGCGAGGGCGATTCGGCCGTAATGGGCGGACTGACCCATTCCTGGCCGGATTGGAGAAGATTATATCGGTTGTCGTCGAAGCATACTTTACCGGTGCAGCTCGTCACGACTGATGCGGCCGCAGGTGGAACGCTCATTGTCTGCATCTCTTTTGCGGGACCGGAGGAGATATGTACGAGATAATACGTGGAGTTCGAAAACGGATTTGTCCAATGCGAGTATTGCCTCGATGACGGATCATAGTGCCACCCCGCTGCTCCTCTTCCAAAGAACAGCACGCAATCATCAGAGTCGAATTTCCCATTTGGATTCTTGTCCACATACTTTACTGCGAGTTGTGTGAGATCGATGTCCTTCGGCATTCGCACATCCGTTGAGAGCGCCGATCCGTCCCCGCCGTAAACTTTTACATCGCGTATCGATGAAAGCGTCCCAGGCTCGACACCCATCGCACGCAGATATGCGGCATCGATCTTATAGATCCCATCGTCAGTCACTTCGACGCTGAACCATTGTCCCGTGGAGCGGACACTGTTCAGTACCGGAAATCTCGAGAGCGAGGTCGAACGTGAGTTCCACAAACGGCCGATGTCGTAGTTGATTAATGAAGCGGCCCATGAATCGTCGCCTGTGGCTCTCCGGCGAGGATCGGCCCCGCCATATGTCACGCGAACGACCATGCGTGTGCATTTCCGAAGTGAACGGCTTGATGCATCGTATTGGAGCGGATAAATTTTCAGATACCCAATCACCCATCCGCCGCTCTCGGCTGCATTCACGATTGCCGCAGTGGAAACAGGATAGAATCCCGCCTGATTTCCAGTCCTTATGTACAATTTGCCCAGTGGATTTTTTTCAGATGGAGAAATCATCGAAGGCACGGGAGCTGCGTCGTATCCTGTGATCGTTTCGTAATCCGCATTCACGATATCAATGGTGGTTCCGTGCACTCCCGGAAGGGCGATTGGAAGCGAGAGAAATCGCATATCGGGCATCCCCGCCTTGTCCTGATCCATGGACGCATAACGGAACGAGAGCAGCCTGAATTTTCCATGTTCAGCGGCGATCTCCTGAATCTCCGAATACTGAGGTCTGAATTCCAGCGTCAGCGACTGCCCGGTCGATTCGATGATGCGCACACCACGGTCGCCTGCCTGCAGCAGGCAGACAAATGTAATCGTCAGGCACAACAGGGCATATTTTCGATTATGGATATTCATCATCTGATCACCGCAATTTTTGCACGTCCGACTTGTCCGCCAAGTGCATTATAGGCGATTGCAATGTAGATGCCGCTCGCCACCGGTTCACCCGTCTCAGTTTTGCCGTCCCAGAATGCGCGACCGCCTCCCTGTGCTGCAAATTCTTTGACAAGCGATGCATTGAGCGTCAAGATTTTTATCGTCGATCCTTCGGCAAGCCCGGTAATTGTGACGTACGGCTGACTCTCCGTTCTGAATGGATTGGGATACGCCGTCATCTCCGAATAATCGAGAGCAGGCGCAACGGTCTTGATGCTGATTGACGATAATCCTTTTCCTGTGCCCAAATATGCCACACCGGCTTTTTTGTCGAATGCGATCGAATAAATATTGTCGTCGACAAGTTTTCCGCCCGTGCCTGCAACCGTGTACTGATCGATCAGCGTTTCTCCATCAGGCGACACGACAAACACGCCATGCGATGTGCCGAGCCATTTGTTGTTGAGCGCATCGATGGCGATGCAATAGACATATTGCTCTCGCGCTGCGTTGAGTCTCGGTCTCAAGACGGACTTGAAGGGATTGGTTGAATTCGCAATTGAAAAGATTCCCAATGTGGTTCCCATCCACACTATTCCATCCCGATCTTCCACAATCGAAAACACAACGGAGCTCGGGGCGCCATTTTTTTCAGACAGCGTCCCCCAGCCATTCGATGTTGTTCCGGACACTGCCCCCTTCTCATTCAGAAAGACGATGCCTGCCTTCGGAGTGTATCCCGGCAGTTGATTTGTAAACCACTTTGTCTTGTTCTGGTCGACAACAACTCCGAGCATCTGATTGTAATCATTTAAAGGAGCGGGATACGCCACCCACTGCGAATCGGGTTGCATTTTCCACACGACCTTCGATAAATCTGATGTTTGGTAAATGGATGTCCACACATTCCCATCCTTGTCCGCCGACACCACGGCGGGAACTGTATACGCAGGAGTACCCGCAGGACCGGTGAAACCGGGATTCTTGTGATCGAATGTCCGTACGAATTTCCCTTCACTGTCAAAAAGCACAATGCCCGCGCCCCAGGTGCTGATCCATTTCGAATTATTCGGACCGATGGCAACACCGTAACAATCATTGCTGTGCATCTCCGGGATTGTCGATGTTGAATAATTCGTCCATCTCTCGCCATTGTACGTGTAGAAGCCGCTTCCATACTCCTTGCCCGATGCGCACCAGAGAATGCCGTCTTCATCCATCACGATCGAGGTGAATGAATTCGACGCCGGCCCGTTCGGTGCGAAAAAAATCCACCGGCCGGATGCGGATTCCCATCGTGCCACTCCGCCTGACTCCGTTCCGAAGATGAGCGTTTCGGATGCGTTCGTCGCGCTCGTGACACGTGACGGCAATTCAACGCCAATTTGCCGTATCGTACCGTTAATTGAATATGAGAAGATGTTTTTATCGCGTGTAAAAAAGAGCTGCGATCCGCTCTGTCCGACAATCGTCACAGGATGCGATGCGGCGGGAATTGTGCGCCAGCTTGTGCCGACAAGTTCGATGAGACCATTCCCCCCGCCTGCAAACACATGTCCATCGACAAGGGCAAGAGACGTCGCGGCATTATCCATGGGATACCTTTTCCACGAATCAGGTGCAGCCAGATTTTTTGCAGTAGAGTCTGATACTGCGATGCCATTGGCGAGGACCGCATAGACGCGTTTTCCATCCGCGCGAACAGAGAGAACAGGCGGCGTCATGGTGTTTCCGAAATTGGCGTACGTGTCGACGAATCGGAAACGGGAGATCGAAAACAGACTCACGCCGAATGACGATCCGATGTACATTGAATCGCCGAGGGCAAAGAGCGAGGTGATTGATTTTTGCACCCTGTCAGCGATTGCGATATCGCGTATGTAGCGCCATCGGCCCGAAGAGGGTGAATAGACATCGATCGATCCGTTCG
>DATGXR010000246.1:0-6874 GCA_035298825.1 Bacteroidota bacterium | reverse complement strand
GAGGCAAAGTGAACGATCTTCACGTCGACGCCATACAGTCCGCATCCATATTCCATCTGCGCGAGACATCCGGGATTGCCGGTCACCACATATTCAACCTGCGCCGATCGGATGTGCTCCATTTTCCGCCTGAGGATCTTCATCGAATCCTCATAATGTGTCATATTGTACGTTCCGGCACTGCCGCAGCACCATGTTGATTCAGGAAGTTCCACCGTCGTCATGCCCGGAATCTGCGCAAGCAGCATGCGGGGCTGCAATGTCACTTTCTGTGCATGCGCCAGGTGGCAGGCATCGTGATACGCCACGCGATGTTCGAACGGCTGATCGGGCTTCTTCCAGTCGATCAGTGCGAGGAATTCTGTCAGGTCGAGCACCTTCGCGGCGAACCGTTCGGCTTTTTCTTTGTACGCGGGATCATCTTTCAGATAATCGCCATACTCCTTCATCATCGCGCCGCAACCCGCTGAATTCATCACGATGTACTCGATGTCGTAACGCGCGAAAATGTCGATGTTCCTGCGGGCCAGCTCACGGGCGGTGTTGAAATCGCCGTTGTGAGCCTGCATCGAGCCGCAGCAGCGCTGATCTCGCGGAATGATGACCTCGCAATCGTTGTGCAGCAACACCTGTACCGTGTCGTCGTTCACCTGCGAGAATGCGACGTTCATGATGCATCCGGAGAGGAATCCCACGCGATGTCTGATTGCTCCATTCGGAGTGAGGATTTCGGGATGCGTATCGTCAAAAAATTTTGCGTCGATGCGGGGTGAAAGATTTTGAAGGTTGTCAAAGTGCGGCGAGATGAAACGCAGGAGTCCGGTGTTCCTCATGATCCGTTCAAATCCGCTTCGCTGATAGAAACGCAGGAGCGTTGCGACGAATTTCAGCCGGCGTCTGTTCGAGAGCACATTCTTCAGGAACACTGATTTGACGATCTTCCGTGTGAGCGAGTCCTTTCCTTGCACCGCGATCTGATTGCGCGCCGATTCGACAAGCGAGCCGTATTTCACGCCGGCCGGACATGCCGTTTCGCATGCCTGACAGTCGAGACAGAAATCCATCTCGTCGATGAATCCCTGTGTCAATGAAAGATCGCCCTCGGCGACCGCTTTGATGAGACGGATCCTGCCGCGCGGTGAAGATCGCTCGCGTCCGGTGAGCGCATATGTGGGACACGTCGGCAGGCACAACCCGCAATGCATGCAGTTGGTGATCACATCATCGCTCGGAATATCGATTCCCGTAAAGCCGTTCATCATAGTGTAAATATTTTTCCCGGATTGAGAATTGCATTCGGATCGAGCGCATGTTTCAGCGCGCGCATCGCATTGATCGACTCTGTCCCGGTGACAAGATGAAGATATTTCCTCTTCGCGATTCCCGTTCCATGCTCGCCGGTGATCGTACCGCCAAGTTTCACACAGGCCTCAAAGATTTCCTCATACGCCTCCTCGACGCGGTGAATCTCTTCCTTGTCTCGTTCGTCAGTGAGGCATGTGGGATGCAGATTCCCGTCGCCGAAATGGCCGAATGTGCCGATCTGGATGCGATGCTTTTTTGCAGCCGCTTCGATCGCCTCGAGCATCGCGGCAATTTCGCTTCGGGGTACCGTCACATCCTCGAGGATTGTCGTGGGTCTGACGCGCGCGAGCGCCGAAAAAGCCGACCGGCGCGCAGATTTGAGTTTCAACGCTTCTTCGGCCGATTGTGCGATTGAAATCGAGGCACAGTGGTGTTGGCGGCAGACATCAGCGACCTTCTGTGCCTCCTCCTCTACCACTGCCGGATGTCCATCCACTTCAAGAAGCAACAACGCATCCATGTCACGCGGGAGTCCCAGGTGCGCGAAATCCTCGACACAATTGATTGTCACATTGTCCAGGAACTCCACTGTTGCGGGGATAATCCTGTGTGCGATGATATCCGATACGGTAGCGGCTGCCTCCGTCCGCGACGTAAAATACGCGACCATCGTTTTGCTTGTTTCGGGGATGGGGATGAGCTTCAGGATGATCTTTGTGAAGATGCCGAGCGTACCTTCGGAACCGATGAAAAAATCCTTCAGATTGTATCCCGCCACATCCTTGACAGTCTTGCCGCCGCAGGTGATGATCGCACCGTTCGGCAGCACCACCTCGAGTCCCATCACATAGTTTTTCGTGACGCCGTACTTCAATCCGCGCAATCCGCCTGAATTTTCCGCGACGTTTCCGCCGATCGTGCTGATCGTCATGCTTCCCGGATCGGGAGGATAAAACAGACCGAGACGTTCGACCGCCGTATGCAGCTGCGATGTGACGACGCCCGGTTCGACGGTCGCGGTGAGGTTTTCCTGATCGATCTCGAGAATCGAATTCCAGTGATTCATGAGGAGGACGATCGAGCCTTCCGTCGGAATCGATCCGCCCGAAAGACCGGTCCCCGCTCCCCGCGGCACAACACCGAAGCGGTCGCGGTTCGCCAGCTTCATGAGATCCGAAATCTGGGCGGCGTTTTGCGGCCTGACGATGGCGTCGGGTTCACGGGCATACAGCGGCGTGCCGTCGTAGGCGTACGTGATGAGGTCTTCGCGTTCGGTTGAGATGTTCGCTTGTCCGACGATCGATTCGAGATCCCGCAGTGTGGCGCGTGTGATCATACGAGTATGATTTGTGTTTTCTTCTCAGTATATTGTGCCGTGTTAATCATAAAAAGATAGCGATATCATTCGCTACAATCAACGAACATATTCTGCAGGAGACACGACACATGGCAAAACTGGAACGGCGTTCATGGGCGGAACCGTTTAAGATTAAGGTGGTTGAACCGTTGAAGATGACGACGCGCGAAGAGCGCCTTGCGGCGATACGTGAAGCGGGTTATAACACGTTCTTGTTGAAATCGGAGGACGTATACATCGATCTGCTGACGGACAGTGGCACCAATGCGATGAGCGACAATCAATGGGCAGGAATGATGCTTGGCGACGAAGCGTATGCCGGAAGCAAAAATTTTTACAACCTCGAAGCGAATGTTCAGAAATATTACGGATACAAATATCTCGTGCCGACGCATCAGGGACGGGGCGCCGAAAATATCATCTCCCAGATCCTGATCAAGAAAGGCGACAGTGTTCCGGGCAATATGTATTTTACGACGACGCGGCTTCACCAGGAGCTCGCGGGCGGAACGTTTGTCGACGTCATTATCGACGAGGCTCACGATTCACAATCGCTCCACCCGTTCAAGGGAAATGTCGATCTGCAAAAGCTCGAAGATCTGATCGCGCGTGTCGGCGCGAAAAAAATTCCCTATGTCTCTGTGGCGGCGACTGTGAATATGGCGGGCGGACAACCCGTGTCGATGGATAACCTGAAGCAGGTGCGGCAGCTCACATCGAAGCATGGCATTCGTGTGATCATGGACGCTACGCGAGCAGTCGAAAACGCATATTTTATCAAGACGCGCGAAGCGGAGTATGCAGACGCCTCGATTGCCGAAATCCTGTTGGAAATGTGCTCGTATACAGACGGCGCCACGATGAGCGGCAAGAAAGATCTGCTCGTGAACATCGGCGGCTTTCTTGCGTTAAATGATTTCGACGTTTTTGAAGAAGCGCGGAATATGGTTGTTGTGTACGAAGGGTTGCATACGTACGGCGGACTCGCCGGGCGCGATCTTGAGGCCATGTCGCGCGGGATCGAAGAAGCGGTCAAATACGATCACATCAAGGCAAGAATCGGCCAGGTTGAATATGTGGGAGAAAAGCTGCAGAGCATCGGAGTTCCGATTGTGCTGCCCATCGGCGGGCATGCGATTTTTCTGGACGCGAAACGGTTTTATCCGCACATTCCGCAGAGCTCATTCCCCGCGCAGACGCTCGCCGCCGAGCTCTATCTGGATTCCGGCATACGCGCCATGGAACGCGGCATCGTCTCTGCCGGCAGGAACAAGGAAACAGGCGACCATTACTATCCGAAGCTCGAGCTTGTCCGCCTCACATTCCCCCGTCGCGTGTATACGCAGGCGCATTGCGACGTGCTTGCCGAATCGGTCGAGTCTGTGTTCGAACAGCGCGGTTCGTCATCCGGACTCAAGATGGTTTACGAACCGAAGTATCTCCGGTTCTTCCAGGCGCGATTTGAAAAGCTGTAATACAGAAACCCGTTGTTGAATCCATCAAACTGAAATGTGGAACCGGAACGGGAGCATTTCTCAAAACACAAGAGGCCGCATCAATGTGATGCGGCCTCGTTATTTTTAAAACTCCGCTTACGAATTCCCGCGCGGATGGCAGCGATAACATGCGTTGCTGTCATACGAGTATCCAGATCTTCCGCTGTGCTTGCTGTCCATCGATGCCTTATCGTGTTCATGACAATTAATGCATGAAAAGACCTTTGAATCAGCCGGATTCGTGTGGCAATCGCTGCACAGATTCCATCGTCCCGGCCGGTGCTTTGCAGTCGACCCGATCGGGAAATATGGCGTATGGTCGAATGTCGACGGCTTCCATGCAGTCGTGGTATGGCATGTCGTGCAGTCTGTCGGATATTTTGCCGTAGCGTGATTGGGATTCGTTGAATTGTTATAGTCCGCAGTGTGGCATGTATAACACACGGTGGATGTTCCGGTATACTTTCCTCCGACATGGCATGAGGCGCACTGTGTCGTGAGATGAGCGCCGGTCAATTTGAAGTTGGTCTTATTGTGATCGAACGTCGCGGGATTCCACGCCGTCGTGGTGTGGCACGTCGCGCAATTGTGATCGAATCCTCCCGACACATGATTCGGATTAGTAACGCCGTTGAAGTCCGTCGTATGGCACGTGTAACAATCGGTCGCAGTGCCTTTGTATTGTCCGTTCTTATGACAGAACAGGCAGTCCGTTGTGGTGTGCGCGCCCGTGAGCGGGAATGCAGTCGTGCTGTGATTGAATGTCGATGGCTTCCAGGCAGTCATTGAATGACAAATCGTGCAATCATGCGAGAACTGCGCTGTCACATGATTCGGCGTCGTCGTGGCATTGAACTTCGTCTGATGACAGCTCCAGCAATCCTTCGGCGTGCCTGTAAACTGACCGTTGATATGGCATGAGGCGCAAGCAACCGTGACGTGCGCGCCGACAAGCGGGAACGCCGATGTGCTGTGATTGAATGTGGCCGGTTTCCAGGCCGTCATTGAATGACATGTGGTGCAATCGTGCGAGAATGCGCCGGTGACGTGGTTCGGGTTCAACGTATTTGTGTAATTCGTCTGATGGCATGAATAACAATCAGTCGGCAATCCGGTGAATTGTCCGTTCTTGTGACACGACGAGCAGTCCGTCGTCATATGCGCACCGACCAGCTTAAATGTCGTCTTCTGATGATCGAATGTGGACGGCTTCCAGGCTGTTGTCGAATGGCACGTCGTACAATCATGTGAAAGCTGAGCCGTCACATGATTCGGATTCGTCGGCCGTGCAAAATCAGTCTGATGGCACGAATAGCAATCCGTGGCCGTACCTTTGAACTGCCCATTCTTATGGCACGAGGCGCAATCGGTCGTAGTGTGCGCGCCGGTAAGCGGGAACGCAGTCGTGTTATGATTGAATGTGGCAGGTTTCCATGCGTTCACCGTATGGCACGTCGTGCAATCGTGCGAGAACTGCGACGTGACATGGTTCGGCGTCGTCGTGGCCGCAAACTTCGTCTGATGGCATGTATAGCAATCCGTCGCGGTACCTTTGAAAAGTCCGTTCTTATGGCACGAGGCGCAATCGGTGGTGAGATGCGCTCCCGCCAATGGGAAATTGGTCTTCTTATGATCGAATGTGGACGGTTTCCACGTTGTGGTCGAATGGCACGTCGTGCAATCGTGCGATAACTGCGCCGTGACGTGATTCGGAATCACAGGTGTCGCGAAGTCAGTCTTGTGACAGGTATAGCAATCCGAGGCCGTACCTTTGAATTTTCCGTTCACATGGCACGAAGCGCATTGTGTCGTGCCGTGCGCGCCCGTGAGCGGGAATGCAGTTGAGCTGTGATTGAACGTCGACGGCTTCCATGCAATTGTCGAATGGCACGTCAGACAGTCGTGTGATAATTGTGCCGTGACATGATTCGGCTCACCAGATTTCGTAAAATCGGTCTGGTGGCATGCATAACAATCAGTGGGTGTACCCTTGAACTGCCCATTTTTATGACAGGACTCGCAGATTGTCGTCGTGTGTGCTCCGGTGAGCGCAAACGCAGTCGTGCGATGATTGAACGTCGAAGGCTTCCACGCCGTCGATGAATGGCATGTTGAACAATCGTGCGAGAGTTGCGAAGTCACATGATTCGGCGACGTTGATTTTGTGAAATCGATCTGATGGCATGTATAGCAATCTGTCGCGGTTCCTTTAAACTGCCCGTTCTTATGGCAGGA
Organism: Bacteroidota bacterium; assembly: GCA_035298825.1. Lineage (GTDB taxonomy): Bacteria > Bacteroidota > Ignavibacteria > UBA10030 > UBA8401 > CAISDA01. The sequence goes on along the minus strand of DATGXR010000246.1, from coordinate 481 downwards.
AGCACAATCAACTGTCACGTGCGCGCCGACAAGTGCAAATGCGGTCGTGCTGTGATTGAATGTCGAGGGTTTCCAGGATGTCGTCGTGTGGCACGTGGTGCAATCGTGCGATAATTGGGCGGTCACATGATTTGGATTCACCACCTTCGCAAAGTCTGTTTGGTGACACGTATAACAATCCGTAGCCGTCCCCTTAAATTGTCCGTTCTTGTGGCACGAGGCGCAGTCTGCTGTGACATGAGCGCCGACAAGCGCAAAGGATGTCGTACTGTGATTGAATGTCGACGGTTTCCAGGATGTCTGCGTGTGACACGTCATGCAGTCGTGCGATAGCTGTGCTGCCGCATGATTCGGGACAGTCACCTTTGCGAAATCAGCCTGATGGCACGAATAACAATCTGTTTGCAAATCCGCGAAATGTCCGCTCTTATGGCAGGAAGCGCATTCCGTATTGCGATGTGCGCCGCTAAGCGGGAATTTC
>DATGXR010000245.1:0-2308 GCA_035298825.1 Bacteroidota bacterium | reverse complement strand
ACTATCACTACGGCGTCAACAAACACGCCATCAGCGCAAAGCAGTTCGGTGTGTTTTCACATTCAATCCTGAATAAGAATTGTCCCCTCGTGCGCGGATTCGACGACGTCTTCATGGCCCCGCACTCGCGCCACACGACGGTCTTTCCGGAGGACATCAAGGACGTCGAGGCGCTTGAGATCCTCTCCACATCGGACGATGCCGGAATCTATATCGTCGTCTCACGCGACGGCAAGCAAGTATTTGTGACGGGCCATTCGGAGTACGACGTGCTCACGTTGAAGGAGGAATACGAGCGGGACAAGGCGAAGGGACTTGCCATCCAGTTGCCGAAGAATTATTTTCCTGATGACGATCCGAATCGGACGCCGCTCACGCTCTGGAGCTCGCATTCGAATCTGCTCTTTACAAACTGGATCAATTATTACATCTATCAGAAGACGCCGTTTAAGATCGAAGAGATCGAATAAGCAGCCCCTTGCATCCCCACCCGCGTGCAATCGATGCCATGTATGAGCCTGGAAAAAGAACGCCGCAGACAGCTGTTCAGCCGAGCCCACGCTGATCCCGTATCGTTTTCATGAACACGGGACCGAAGCGCTTCAGTTTCTGTGCTCCCACGCCCGTGATCGCAAGGAAGCTCTCGTCGTCCTGCGGCAAATCCCGCACCATTTCGCGAAGCGCGACATCGGCAAAGATCACAAAAGGCGGCACACCGAGATCAACAGCCAGTTTCTTTCGCAGCGCGCGCAGCGCTTCAAAGAGATCCTCCGCCGAGTCAGTCTCGTTTCTTCGATGTGTGTTGCGGCGTGATACGACCTCTTCGCTACGATGATCGAAACGCGATGTGCATTTCTTTGGTGCGGGCTTGGGCACGCTTGTGCGTAGGGCAGCAGGCAGCATCGGACGCGCTGAGCCCGTACAGCGGTCGCACGCGTCGCATCTCGACTCATCCCGATGCTCCCCGAAATATTCAAGCAGATATTTTCTCCGGCACACCGCGCTTTCGCAAAACGCGATGATCCGGGCGAGCTTTTCTGTGGCGCGCGCGCGTTCAATTGGGGCTTCGATTTTGCGTATGAAAAAATCCTGTTTGAATTTATCCGCATAGGTATAAAACAACACGCACCGAGCCGGGAGTCCGTCTCTGCCGGCGCGTCCTGTCTCCTGATAATATCCTTCGATTGATCCGGGAAGCGCATAATGCACGACGAGGCGGACATCGCTCTTGTCGATGCCCATCCCGAATGCGATCGTGGCGGCGATCACGGGCGTTTCATCCCTGATGAAGCGGTCCTGTATCCGGTGGCGCACCTCCGCATCAAGTCCGGCGTGATACGCTTCAGCTGTGATTTTTTTCCGGCGCAGATCGGAAGCGACTTTCTCTGTTTCCTTGCGCGAATAACAATAGATGATCGCCGACCGGTTTTTGTACTCCGGCTGTCGCAGCAGCGCCACCAGTTCTTCAAATGCATTGTCTTTCGGACGGATCTCGTAATGAAGATTCGGGCGGTTGAAACTGGAGAGGAACACTTTGGCGCGCGTCAGTTGCAAATGCTCGATGATATCCTTCTGCACGCGCGGGGTCGCAGTGGCCGTCAGCGCGACGACACCGATGGATGGAAAATCTTTGCGCAGAGTTTTCAGCGTGAGATAATCGGGACGGAAGTCATGTCCCCACTGGGAAATGCAATGGGCCTCGTCAACCGCGATGCAGCTGATCGGAAGCGTCAACAGAAATTTTCGAAATCCCTCGAGCGCCAGACGCTCGGGCGCAACATAGAGCAGCTTCAGTTCTCCGCGTCGAAGCTGCAGACGGATCTGCGAGGCTTCCTCGGCGCTCAGACTGCTGTTGATCACCGCGGCAGCGATGCCGTTTGCCTTAAGGCCGTCGACCTGATCTTTCATCAGCGCGATCAACGGCGAGACGACAAGCGTGATCCCGTCGAAGATGAGCGCCGGCAATTGATAGCAGAGCGATTTTCCCCCGCCGGTCGGCATGAGCACCACCGTGTCTTGTCCTGTCAGGACGTGGCGAACAATTTCCTCTTGCAGGGGCAGGAAGCGGTCAAATCCAAAATGTGTTTTCAGCAGTGTACAAAGACGCGAATCGGTCATCTCGACATTATAAAAAAAAGGGTCCGTTGATGTGTCTCTCTGGTTCTCTTGGCGGCGAAGTCGTACTGTGAAGAAAAAACATCAACACCCGTTTTTCTCATGCACACACTCTGGCTTTCACTCCCTCACGCACACACATAATATCGCGTTGAATGACAAATGAATCAAGTAGTAATTGCGTGTGGCATAC
>DATGXR010000244.1:0-2782 GCA_035298825.1 Bacteroidota bacterium | reverse complement strand
AGAGGTCCTCCTCTGGGAATGGTTCGCGCCATGTCCTTTTTTCTCCAATTGGATTGGAGCGGGCACAGTGATGTCACGGACCTTGGAATATAGACAGGAAGCAGGGGAAAGTAAAGCCTGTAAAATATCAATAACAACATTTCCGGCCCTAAGGAACAGAGGTATTATAAAGCCCACAAAAAAATGCCTTAGTCGATCGATGAGACTAAGGCATTTTTCGTTATAAAGAAATATTTCTATCGGGTCCGATGAAACCTCCAGAGAGTTCACCACTGTACAATAGATTCTTCCTCCGCTCGTCAGCGAACTGAAATGTTGCCATGAGCCACGGGCAACATTATTTCATCCTCTGTCATACCAGTGATTCGTTCCAGTTCTTTGATCACATCGGCCGGTTTCAATGACCATACTCGCTCTGCATCAGCCCGATCCTGTGTCCAATAAATCACAAATGAGAACCGATCCGCAGGAGCCTTCACACCTTCGCCGCCATCCACCCAAATAAATACTTCGTATGCGTCCGGTATGGCTCCCTCCTGCCTGACTTCTTTTCCGCCTATCACTGCGGTGTTGCCGTCATACACTTTCAGCGACACAACGTTTCCATGCCAACGCGCCATGTCTTGAGAATGCACGTTTAATTCGTATTGCCCATCGCTTGATCCATCCGCAAACATCCGCGCGGATCCAGCCCAGGTTACAGACTTTCCATCAAACGTCCCCCCTGCATTGCCACTTGCCCAATTAACCGCCGGCCCCTTCTTCGCAAGCGAATTCGGCGCAAGGGCGGTTGTACGAGCCTGTTCATTCGGCGACCCGATCGGTTGAGACAAATCAGTGCAGCAGTTCAGCACGAAGACCATGCCCGCCGCACACAGCAAAACGGAAAATGTTTTCATGGATTCGTCCTTTCAGGAAACATGCTTTGATCAGTGAGTTACTTTACGGTGTTGCCACACCCTGGAATGCAGAAATCGATTATCATGGAATACGTAAAAAGAACAGCTCGCTCGTCTTTCAACGGGACGGATAATGAAGAGCAACGGATGGAAATTGATTCGCCAGGCAGCGACGGGAGGAAGAAGGGAAAATCTGTATGTGGAACCGGGTGGTGTTCCCCAAGGATCCTATTCGCGGCGGGAGCCGACGAATTCTTTACGAATTTAATGAGGGAGTTATTTATTGTCAACTGATATATTTTCAGGAATCGGGAACTTTAATTGAACCCATTCAACCTTCATTCGCGGTCGGCAGAGTATTCTACTATACCGGTGGTTTCACCTGAGACTATTTAATCAACTGCAGTCGTCTCGTCGCCGTGAATGTTCCCGTATCGAGTCGATAAAAATACGTGCCGCTCGGATACTCCGCGGCATTCCACTCACGCATATATGTTCCGGGCTGCAAATTTTCGGAGACAAGCACAGCCACCTGACGGCCGACAACATCATAGATCTTCAACGTGACAAATGACTTGACAGGAAGAGTGAATGAAATCATCGTGGACGGATTGAACGGATTCGGATAATTCGGTTGAAGCACATACGCCGAAGCGGGAACGTCCACTTCGATATCGCCGTCGTTGTGAGTTTCGCCATCGCGATCGATCTGCCTGATGCGATATTCATACCGTCCCGGCACGAGTCCATGGTCTTCATAAAAATATTCGTGGATATTATTGCTTGTGCCCGATCCCTGCACAAATCCGGCTTTGATCCAGGTTCCCGACGGATCATCCTTTTCAGTTCGCTCAATCATAAATCCGTCGTTATTCACCTCAGATTCCGTTTTCCAATGAAGGTCTACATTCGACTGATGCGTGCTCGCAGAGAGATCGGCAAATTCGACGGGAAGCACGATGCCAGCCGAATGAAACACTCCGCCGCCCTGCGTCCCGGCATACTCCTGAGAACCGATGACGATCAACGATCGGATATCCGTGATCGTGAATCCGGAATTTTTTGTCCACGTGACGCCATTGTCGGCCGACGTATACAAGCCTTCTGATGTGCCGGCAAGCAGCGACGTACCCGATACCGCAACGGCATAAACAAGTACATTCGGCAGATTACCCGTAATCGACGTCCAAGTGACTCCGTTGTCCGAAGTTTTAAACAACCCGATATTGGTTGCGGCATAGACTGCAGTGTCGGATGCAGCGAATGAGAGGACTGTCGGCGCTGTCAAACCGGAACTGATATGCGTCCAGCTTGCGCCGTTATTTGCCGAGACGAATCCTCCCCCGCCATCTGTCCCCGCGAACAGATATCCATTATGTGCGAAGAGCGCATCGATATTGAGATTCGCCAACCCGTTATTGATCGGCGTCCATGTCCCACCGGTATTGGTCGAAAGATAGACACCGCCGCCATATGTACCCGCAAGAAGGTTCGTACCCGAAACGGTAAGCGCGAGCACAGTCAGATTTGTGAGACCAGCATTCGATGCGGACCAGCTGACTCCGTTGTCTGCGGAGAGAAACACACCGCCATTTGTTCCCGCGACGATCGTCGTACCTGAGACAGCAAGTGCGCGAACACTCGCGAATGTCAGACCTGTTGCAAGCACGCCGACGTTGGACCAATTGATTCCATTATCCGTGGATCGAAACACGCCACCCGGGTAGGTTCCGGCAAAAAGTGTCGATCCGAGAATCGCGAATGCACGAACATCTGATGCACACAATCCGGTCACATTCGTGCTCCAGCTTGCTCCATTATCAACCGAGGAATAGATGCCGCCATAATTTCCCGAAAAGATTGTCGATCCGACAACAGCGAGC
>DATGXR010000243.1:0-10700 GCA_035298825.1 Bacteroidota bacterium | reverse complement strand
ACGACGAGCGTTTCCTTGACCGGACAAATCTCGACGCACTGAAGACACGATGTGCACTCGTCGCTCCGCACCGTCTTCACCGCATGCACATTGATGCGCGAGGGACAGACTTTCGTGCACAGTTCGCAGTCGATACACGTCGAGGCGTTGCGACGGATCTTGAGCGGACTCAGAAGACTTGTGAGTCCGAGCAGCGCGCCGTAGGGACACAGATAACGGCACCAGAAATTTTTCACAACGACGGAAAGTCCCATCAGCACCAGAATCGTGACGATCGCTGCGGTGGAGATCTCGGCGAAGAAAAAGTACATCTTCACATCCGCCATTTTATTGTACGGGCTGAAGATGAACGCGGCCAGCGTATCGGAATCCATCGCCCAAACCGCCGCGCCGAAGAACAGCAGCAACAGATATTTCAGTGAGCGAAGCGGATAATCGAGCCAGCGCGGCAGATCGAAATTTCGTTTGAATATTTTTTTGCCAAGCATCCACAGCGACTCGCTCAGCGTACCGATGGGACAAAGCCAGCTGCAGAATGATTTTTTCAGAAGAAGACTTCCCCCCACGATCGCGAGGAAGATCAGAAGCCCGGATGGATGGACCGCGTTGATGATGCCTGTCTCAATCCAGTATTTGAAACTGATCAGCGCGCTGATGGGCAGGAAGCCCTCCACGCCGGGCGGACGTTCGACGAACGCCTCGGCGCCGCGCGACATCCCCCACTTGACGAAATAATGGAATTCAACACCGATCCACACGCAGACAAGCAGGAACGCCATCTGCACAAGCGATCGTTGGAACTGCGAATCATATTTGAGACGGGCCAGAAGACGCTTGCGCAGATCGGGAATCGATGAAGCGTTGATCGGCCGCCTGCGGAGTTCGGGTGCGAGTTTCCTGACGCGGGTCACGCGCGGTTTTTGTTCAGTCGATACATTCATAACGAACATTCATCAATAGTGGATCATAAATCAGACAAATTTGTCTGATTACAATATACAACTATTCACTGATCGGATGCAAGCAAAAAATAATGATTTATTTATGCGCGCGCTCGGCGCGCTGTCTCACTCGGGCAGTGAAATGATTTATCATGCGTGCTCGGCGCAGTGACGAACGAGCAGTGATCGATTTTTATGGCAGGATTGAGTAGCCGGGTTTGTTCATATCGCGCGCCAGATCGCCCAGCGTTTTTTTGATGAGCATCTGATAGATCTTCTCGCGCAGGATCCCCCACTGGTCGTGCAGCGAACATTCATGTCCGTCGCCGCAGCGCGGGAATCCGAGGATGCAGTTCTTGTGAAACGCAGATCCGTCGACAGCATCGACGATATCAAGCAGCGTCACTTCCTTTGCGGGTTTGGCAAGGGCAAATCCGCCGTGCGTGCCCTTCATCGAAACCAGAATGCCTTTTCGCGAAAGATTCTGAAGAATCTTTCCGGAAAAATGATATGGGACGTTCAAATGTCCCGTCAATTCCTTCACCGTCGTCCATTCGCCAACAGGTTTCTTCGCAATATAGATTGCCGACTGTAACGCATATTCGCACTGTCTGCTGAAGAAAATACTCATCTGACCTCTCTCGTCTGATATGTGGATCACACCCGTGGCGCGCGACTGCCTGCACATTGTGTGAGCTTGCATCACGCATGCAAGCAGCCCGCGCTGAACTCAGTTACATATAGGAATTCAATGCCTTCATATAATTGGCGCGCTCAAATGCCGATGGATCTGCGACCGCCTTGTGACTCATGCTGCCGCGCATCTGCTCGAGCGACGCATATTCGTGATCCACCATCCATTGCGTGATGCCGGTAATAATCTCGCGTATGCGGCGGGGTCCATGACGCAACAGCGCCGAGCAGACCATTGTCACGTTCGCGCCGGCCATCATCATCTTCAACACGTCCTCGGCCGTGTGAATGCCGGTCGTCGCCGCAATGTCCGCCTTGATCTGATTGTGCAGGATGGCAACCCAGCGAAGCGGCAACCGCAATGCTTCGCTTGTGCTCAGCACGACGCCGGGCTCGACCTGGAGCGATTCAAGGTTAATATCAGGCTGATAGAAACGGTTGAACAGGACAAGACCATTCGCTCCCGCATCGTCGAGCTGCTTCGCCATCGAGGCCATCGAACTGAAAAATGGCGACAGCTTCACTGCGATCGGGATCGTGACTGAACTTCTCACTGCACGGACAACTTCGATATACTGCTCTTCGACGTCACCTCCCGCCACATCGGGATCCGTCGGAATGTGGTAGATGTTCAACTCAAGCGCGTCGGCGCCCGCCTGCTGCATCTTCTTCGCATAGTCCGTCCATCCTCCGCTCGTCGATCCGTTGATGCTTGCAATGATCGGGATTTCGACAGCCCGCTTGGCCGAGGCGATATGCTCGAGATATTCTTCCGGACCATGATAGTAATCGGTCTGCTGCGGAAAATACGACAGAGCTTCGGCGAAACTTTCAGTCCCGTGCGATAAAAAGTGATCGAGTTCGTTTGTCTCGTGGCGAATCTGCTCTTCAAACAGTGAATACAACACGATCGCGGACGCGCCATAATCTTCCATGGCACGAATGCTGCCGATCGTTCTCGACATGGGTGACGCCGACGGAACAATGGGATTTTTCAATGCAAGTCCGAGATATGACGTCGAAAGATTCATAGTTCAGCCTTTCAAAGATTTTAAAAACGTAAATGGATGAGGCGACTCAGGTTCACATCAGGCGGCTGTATTCTTCGTTTATAGTACAATTTATTTCCACTCTTTTCAATACAAAATTCACTTTTCTTTGAAGAAAAATCATAGTGGAAACTTTCTCCCATTGTTTGTACATTATTGATCAGCTCTCAGCGGCAGCATACTGTTTCATTCATTTTTTTCAAGACCATTCATGAACAGATTCACTACGCGCATCCGACTCGCCATCGCCGCATTCGGCCTATTTTCTATCGGCTCCATGCTGGCAGGAGAACCCGGTCGTATCACGATTCTTCACACGAACGATATTCACGCCAGTTTCACGCCGCATGAGGCGTTCTGGATCAAATCTTCGCCGAAACCCCTTATCGGCGGCATGACGGAGCTCTCGTGGGCTGTCGACAGTCTGCGAAAAGTCAAACCCGGCGTCCTGCTGATTGACGCAGGCGATATGATGACCGGCAATCCGATCACCGAATACACATATCGCGGCGCTTATGGCGGCGCATTGTTTGAAATGATGAACCGGATCGGATATAATCTCTGGTGCCCGGGCAACCACGATTTCGATATCTCACAGGACAATCTTCGCCTGCTGACGCGGATCGCAAACTTCCCCACTGTGTCGGCCAATCTTGTCCGCGAATCTGGCGGCGCTCCGGTCAACAATAAACCGTACACAATACTCGAATCGAACGGCGTCAAAGTCGGCGTGATCGGCCTGACCACCACGGTGCTGAACCAACTCATCGTCCCTGCGAATTTCAAGGGATTAAAGGTCCTCTCGACAACCGAAACAGCGCAGAAATACATCGACGAGCTCCGCAGCAAGGTCGATGTGGTTGCCGCTGTGACACATCAGGGTGTCGAGGAAGATTCATCGCTCGCGGCAAACGTCCACGGACTCGATGTGATCATCGGCGGCCATTCGCATACGAGATTGAAACATCCATTGCGCGTCAATCATGTGCTCATCGTGCAGACCGGCAGCAATCTCGAGAATCTGGGAGTGCTCGATCTCACAGTTGAAAATGGACGCATTACAAAGTATGACGGCAATCTGCTCCCCTTGTGGTATACGAGCGAGCGCCCGGCCACGGATCTCTCGCGCTTTGTCGATTCGATCAAGACCGCCATTGACTCGGATTACAGCGAAACACTGCTCACAGTGAAAACCGATCTGAAGAACACGGTGACTGAATCGGCGCTCGGCAATTTCATCACCGATGCGCAGCGCACGGCCTCTGGCGCCGACATCGCATTCATGAACACGCACGGCATACGTAAAAACGTCGCGGCCGGATCGTTCACAAAAAAAGACCTCTTCGAGGTGCTTCCCTTCCGCAATGTGCTTGTAACATTTCCCGTGACCGGCGCACAGGTCCGCCGCATCGTACAGAATTATCTCGACGAACATCCCGCCATCCAGACATCGGGCATTCGCTGCACGTACAAACGCGGCGCGGATGGCAAGGCCGAAATCGTCTCGCTCCTGATCGACGGCACGGCAGTGTCCGATCAAAAAGTATATAAAGCCGCAGCCAACGATTATCTTGTGAGCGAGGCAAAACGTTATCTCGGCATCGAAGTGACGAACCAGAAATATACCTCGTTCACGCTCTTCAAGGTCGTCGAGAAGAAGATGCGGGAAGATAAGCTGATCCCTTCGGCTGTCGAAAACCGCATCTCTGAAGTGAAATAACGGAGACAAAGTCAATTTTCAAAGCAGCATCTACAATCACTCAGGAGTGTATGCATATGAGCAACAATTTTCCGATCCTCATCATCACGGGACGGCCTGCGGCGGGAAAATCGGAAGTGATCGATTTTCTGAAAAAAACCGATCCGAAAGAACGCCTCGAACGGTTTCACATCGGCGAGTTCGAAGAGCTCGATGATTTTCTCTACGTCTGGGAAACATTCGAGACGGACGACATTCTCACAAAGCATGGCAAGCCGCGCAAGTGGACGGATGAGAAGTATTGGTTCAACGATCATTTCATCTGGAATCTGTACATCGAACGCATCAGCCTCGAGTACCGCAAGCGCGTGGCCCGCGATCCCAACTATCACGATACGCAGACGGCCGTCATCGAATTCGCGCGCGGCGGCGAGAACGGAATCTACGAAGCGCTCACATATCTCCATGAGGACATTCTGAAACGCGTGCGATTGATTTACATCCGCGTGCCGTACGAGGAATCGGTCCGCAAGAACCGCCGCCGCGCCCGTCCCGGACAGGAAGATTCGATCCTGTATCATTCGCTGCCGGATGAAAAAATGGAGTTCTATTATAAGACGAACGACTGGGATGCGCTTGAAGCGAAGGATGCGAATGTGATCGAAGTGAAGGGGATCAGGATTCCGTACGCCGTCTTCGAGAACATGCCGGAGAAGACGAACAATCCTGCATTGATCGGACCGGAGTTGGAACGCGTCACAAAGAAGCTCTGGATGGCGGAGTAAAAAGAAAGGGCAGTCTGAAGACGCATCTTCGGCCTGCCCTTTTTCTTTATGATCTTGCCTGCACTAATGCGACGATCGGCCTTGCGGTACTGCATTCCACAATCGCAGCATGAGTAATGCTCCGATCAACGAAAAGCCAATCATACTCGGCCCCCACGATCCCCACCCGAACGTTTCGAGCAGCCATCCCATGCCGGCCCCGACAGCAGCGCCGCCGATATATTGCATGCCGTCAAAAAGACCGGTGGCCGATGCGGCTGCTTTTTTTCCTCCGAAATCCATCGACGCAGTTCCCGACAGCATCGAGTGCACCATACTGATGGCAAACGAGTTCAACACGAATGCGGCGATCACCGCCGTGATGCTCGGTGCGATCCAGACAACTGCAAGCGAAACGATCTGCAGCATGTAGCCGAGAAATGCAACCGGAGTTCGGCGCGATTTGAAGAGCCAGTCGGAGAGCGTTCCGGCGGCGAATGCGCCTGCGATGCCCGCCACCACGACGCTCAGGGCGCCTTTTTGGAACACGCCCGAATCGAGCGGCAAGGACTGGACTTCCTGCATATAACGGGGAAACCACTGCTCGAAACCGTGGCGGACGAAGCCCGTACAAAATTCAGCCATCGCGATCGTGAGCGTGATCGGATTTGTGAACACCTTCTTCATCAGATACTTCATGTCCACTTTGTCGGTGTCGCCGCTCGACGCATCCTTCGTGTCGAATGCGGGATGCCCGGCTTCTTCCGGCGTATCTTTGACGAAATAATATGTGAGTACGCCCATCGTGAACATGATCATCGCCGGAATGAAGAACACCCATTCCCACGGCAGCAATGCCACAGCGATGCCGCCGACAACGAAAATCAACGCGCGGCCGCTTTGTATCATCGATCCGAAGATGGCAGAGAAGACGCCCCGCTCGCGCACATGGAACCATCCCGAATTCACCTTGATGAGCGCAAGCGCGCTGTACGACTGGAAATACATGTTGCACCCCCAGGCCGTGGCGAAGTAGGCAATGAGAAGCGGCCCTGTGCCCAAAAAGCCGATATAGGCGCCCAGTCCGAACAGGACATTGAAGATGACGGCGCCAAAGATGCCGATGAGCATTGCCTTGCGCCCGCCGATCCGGTCCGCGATCGGTCCGTTGAACAAGGCCGAAATGCCGTAGATCGTCAGGGCCGTTGTGATAATGGCCCCGATCTCGGTCTTATCCCATCCGTATTTGTCCGATAACGCCTTGTTTGCGAAAGAGAGATTATAACGTCCCATGTACATGGCGGCGTATGTGAAGCCAAGCGTGAGCCAGTTAAGCGCGCGGCGGGTACGGAATGCCCGGGTGTGTACGGGTCGATCGTATGTGGAAATATCCATCGGATCTTTCTATCAGAGAATGCGAATGATGAGAAAAAAAAATTGAAGGAATTCGACTAAAAATGTGCAGCAGAATGATTGCAATCAATCTGCCCTGCCAGAATGTATTATTTATTTTTTTATGCGTCCGAAATCAACTAAGGTTAATATTCGCTGAAATTGCTTTCGTATTCCGTTTTGAATTTCTTCAGGCCGTCGTAGATCGATTCGGCCGCGAGATACTGCCCGGCGAGTCCGCGCAGCAGCGTTTCATCTTTCTTGTTCGACAGATATCCGGTCTCGACCAGAATGTTCGGCATGGACGCTCCCACCAGCACATAGAATCCGGCCTGCTTCACGCCCCGGCTCTGATACACCATTTTCTTCGCCATCTCCGACTCGAGCAGCTCCGCGAATCGTTCGCTCTGCTTCACATATGCGCTTTGCGCCATTGTCACGATGATGAAATTCTCTTCCGTCAGTTTCTGATAGCGGTCCTCAAATCCTTTTTCAAGACGCACAACGGAATTTTCCTGCTCCGCAATCTCGATTGCCGTTTCTGTTTTGCCGGGTCTGAGCAGATAGATTTCAAATCCGTTTGCGGCGGTTGATTTTTTCGGAGTCGAGTTGCAGTGAATGCTGATGAAGAGTTTCCCGCCCGCTTCGTTGGCCATCTGGCCGCGGCGATAGAGTTCGACGAACGTATCGGTCTTGCGCGTGTAGACCACCTTCACACCCGGCATGTTTCTTTCGATCAACGCGCCGAGCTTCAGCGCAATGCCCAGCGTGACGTCCTTTTCATGCGTGCCCATGCTGCCGATCGTGCCCGGATCGTGTCCGCCATGTCCCGCATCGAGCACGACGACGTCGAGCTTCCATTTATTTTTCTGTCGTTCGGCGTTCGTTTCGATTCGCGTGGGCTGTTTGGCCACAGCCGTGCTCTCCGATCGCTGGACAGATTTCGATTGACGAGCGGCGGTCGGCTTTTCAACAGACGGTGAGCCGGCGGCATCGGACCTGTCCTTGTGCATCACACGAAGCGCAACGAGGATGTCCGTGCCATCCGGATTCTCGATGACCTCGGCTGATTCAACTTTCTCGCGCAGCTGGAAACTCAACTGCAGACCCTCTGCCGATTGAAGCGGGATCACCCGTTTGACAATACCCGTCTGGAATAATCCGCCGAGCTGCGACACATTCCCCTTTGCCTTCGGAATCGTGAGATACAGCCAGGTGCCTGCCTGCAGTACCTTTTCGATATCGGTCATGCGCTGCGATGAACGAATATGGAGCAGATAGCCGTTTCGCTTTTCTTCCACGTCGATGCCGGTGATCGTATATTTCGAACTCTTCTCCGCCGACCCGATCGAAAGCTGAGGTGAAGGCTCCCATTTCGCGGAGGAGCCTTCGGATGGCTGAGCGGTATCTTTCTTCTCTGTGATCACAGGATACGCGGGCGATGCGACATCCGCGGACTTCCTGACAGATTCATCCTGCTTCACTGTTACATCCGCCGGCTTCTTTGCGGACGCATTATCCTTCAGCGTGAAGAGGATCTTTTGTTTTGTCTGCGATTCATACAGATCCAGAAAATCCTGCACCGGCAGCATGAAGACACCGTTTTGCATGACAATCGGACTCGTGAGTTGCGGCACCGTCTGAGACGCGTCAGGTGTGCGCGTTACGACGACGAAATAACTTTCGGCCGTGCACTTGAAACGGATGGCGGGAAGAATGAGTTCGACTTTTTTCAGGACGATATTTGCGTAGATGCGCGCACCGACGAAGCGTGCGAGATCATCGATGGCGATGTAGCGGACCTGCCCGCGAAGCGCGGATGGCACATCGCTTTGATGTTTGGCATCGGTTGAAAGCGTAAGAGGAACAGATCCCATAACGGGCTGTGCAGAGAGCTGAAGCGTGCAAATGGCAAAAACAACAGCTGGCAGAAGTATTCGCGTCAAAGAAGTCACGTGTCTCGACATCCAATCATTCAAATAATGGCTGTAATCCGCAGGGTCCCGGGAACAATATGCCGTAATGTACATTGTTTTTCGGGGATATTCAAAGCCGGCGGGATCGTTTTTCGTGAAATACGGTTATTTCAATATGAAGCCGGTCGCCGCGCTCCAGAACACAAGATCCAGTTCGTCCACAGAAACCGAAAGCGAAGATGCAAAATCTTGAAAGCTCGCCTCGATCTCAAGATACCTCGACTTTGAGAGCGATGGCGGCATCTCGCCGATCACGCCATGCTTCACAAGACATCGCAGAATGTGCACATCGAGTATCGCGAGACCGTCATTCATTCCGATGTTGCGCAGAAAATGCGTCGCCTCCTTATAGCTCAAACCGTCGATCTGCGAGGCAAGCCATTCGCGTTTTTCAAACGCCGACAATTTCGGATTTGCAATAACGGACATCACATCCTCGAACATCGACTTGAGCCGGATGAGCCGCTTCGCCTTTGTCTTGTGGAAGCGGATATAAAAGTCGCCGCGCCTGAGAATTTCTTCGGGATCCGTTTCTGTCTCGCGGAAGCGAAGCGCTTCAAGCTGCTTCTGCGCGTCGAATGCGTTCGCCGCGCTCGATTGCGGGGTCATCAGGCAGAAGCAGAGCTCGTAAAAATATTTTTCAGCCGGCACCGCGCGATAGGATCCGAGCACGGCGCGTATCTCCTCCGCCCTCTCCGCATACTGTTTCCGTAACTCATCCGTGTGCTTGTATCGGCGCTTCATGCGGCAATCGAAACTTTCTTTCCGCGACGGACGATGAGCCGGCTTTTTTCAAGTTCGTCGAGCACGTGCCTGATCCACTCTTCATCCTGAGCGCCGAATTCATGTTCGAGCTTCGCGCTCACATCCGCTTCGGTCATCGCCCCTGCGTGAAGAAGCTTCAGGATCTTTCCCCGGTACAATCTTCGTGGAACGCCGTTATATGACGGCTCTTTTTTGTGAGGAGCGGAATTTTTTAGAGCGGGCATCTGGAAGACAGGTGCATCCGCGCTCTTGCAATAGCGGCGAACCGGACAGAGCGCGCATTTCGGAGAGCGCGCCGTGCAAATCGTGGCCCCAATATCCATCAATCCCTGATTCCATTCGAACACATCCGTCGAAGGCAATGCTGATGTTGCGAGCATCCAGGATTCCTTTTCAGGCTTCATCTCGGATGCGGAGGAGACTTCGGAGAAGATGCGCGTGAGCACGCGGCCGATATTCACATCGACAACCGGGACATTTTGCAGAAAGGCGCAGCAGCAGATTGCATGCGCAGTGTATCGGCCGATACCGGGAAATTCAAGCAACGCTTCAACCGACCGCGGAAGTCTGCCGTGATGATCTTCGGTCACGATGCGGGCAAGCGCATGGAGGCGAATGGCACGGCTGTTATAGCCGAGACCGGACCATTCACGCAACACCACGGCCTTCGAGGCGGAGGCAAGCGCCTTGAATGTGGGAAACGCTTTGAGCCAGCGCGTATAAAACGGCACGACGCGCGAGATCTGCGTTTGCTGCGACATCATTTCGGAGATCAGCACGCGATAGGGATCGCGCGACGGGCGCCATGGAAATTCACGTGCGTTCGTTTTGTACCATTCAAGCACAGCAGTATGGAGCGACTTCAGATTCTTCATACTGTAATATAAAAACCGGCCGGCAAGAAACAAACCTCACGTTGCATTGAAACTTGCCGGTTCATTCTCTATATTATTATGTTTTAAAAATGTAAGGAACCGGCAAACGTGGGAAATTTTTTGGTCGTATTTCTGGGCGGAGGCATCGGTGCGGCCGCCAGGTATTGGCTTTCGGGCGCCATTGCGCGTTCATCGGCAAGCGGCTTTCCATTCGGAACAGTCACAGTCAACATCATCGGATGTTTTCTGATCGGATTTCTGATGACGGCATTCGAGGAACGCTTTCTCGTCAGCCCGTGGCTTCGGCTGTTTCTGACGATCGGCATCCTTGGAGGCTTCACCACATTTTCAACATTCAGCTTCGAAACGATTGCGATGATGAAGGACGCGGAATATTTCTACGCATTCGTCAATATCCTGTTCAGCGTCGCGACCTGCCTCATTGCCACATACGCCGGCTCGGCGCTCGGAAAGCTCATCTAGATTTTCAGGGAGGATGTTTATGAAATTGTCGGGAGAAGGAACGCTCTTGCGAATATTTCTGGG
>DATGXR010000242.1:0-3472 GCA_035298825.1 Bacteroidota bacterium | reverse complement strand
GACAGGAGGTCCGGTCTGCCCAGATGATATTTCACATAATACGATCCGGCGGTTGCGCGCATGGAGATCGTAATCATGATGATGAGCGCGAGGAAGAACAGAACGATCCACGGAGGATTATGCATCAGGTCTTTCAGATCCTGGACAGGACTGCTCTGTTGATGAACCGGCGGTGCAATGCGTTCACGTGTCGTGAGGAATGAAGTTAAAAAAAGTGCGCCGGCCAGGATGCCAAAAAACAACATCGTCAACTGCCAGCCGATTCGTTCGCTTCCATTGCCGAAAAATTTTACTAATGTCGGCAGCAAATATGCGACAATGGATCCGCCTGTGAATGCGCCGAAGAAACGAAAGCTTGTCAGAGTGGTACGTTGCCGGCTATCCGAGGTAATCACGCCAAGAAGAGAACCATAAGGAACATTAATGAATGAATAGCACAACATCATCATGATGTATGTGCCATAGGCCCACATCAATTTTCCGCCGGCACTCCAATCGGGCACTGTCACCAACAACTCTCCCGCAGAAATGATCGGCAGAATTCCCCAGAGTAAATACGGTCTGAATTTTCCGAAACGAGTCGCGGTTCTGTCCGCCAGAGCGCCCATGGCAGGATCGCAAATGGCATTGAAAATGATTGCGACAGTTGCTATTGTGCCGGCAGCTTTTGCCGGAATGCCAAACACGTCCGTATAAAAAAGCATGAGATACAGATCGAACAGTCTCCAATACAAATTCGACGCCATATCGCCGCAGGCATAGCCGATTTTTTCGGGGAACTTCAATTGCATCGATGGAGAGACAGAGTATGACATTACTTAGTGACCTTTTCAGTTTCAAACGCTCCGCAGCGATATCGTGACATCATTGAACGCCGGGCGGTTTAGAGGATGATGCCTGCCTGAAAATACATGTTCTGGTACGACTGTCCGCCCGTCATCTTCGTACTTTTAAATCGTACATCGATTGTCGCCCAGCGGTGGTACAGGCTTATGCCGATTATGCCAGCTGCCGTTGTCCGGCCATAAGCCCCCCTATCTCCATACAGATCCTCATACGATCCGTACACACCTCTGAACTGCGCAACGGGAACAGTCGTTGAATTCTGTTGCAGCACCACATACTCTTCGCTTCCGAGACCGAATGCAGCACCTGCATAGAAGGCCGCGTCAACACCCCCGCCAAGCGGCCAGACCTCAGCCGGGCATATGCCGATATCGAGGAACGATGCCCGGTGCATCCGTTCGAGAGGATACTGTGTCACCAGCGTGATTGAAGGGCCTTGACCTACAGAGGTGATGAACGGGATCCCGATGGTGACGCCGGGAGCATAAGAGGCAATCTTTGTGTACTGCAGCTCGATACCAAGGATGTATCGACCTGGTTCCTTCCGTGAGAGATTGAAGCCGGTGGCCGCGCCGAATGTGTAACCCGATCCTTCATTGAACGCAGCCGGATGTGAAGAAAATGTTCCTTGAATGTCAATTCCTCCCCGCAGCACATGGCGCACTGTCGATGGTTCCATTATATTCGCCATGGCTGGAACAGCAGCTGCCGTGTGGAGTGATTCTACCGTGAGTGAAGACGGATTCGGCTTCAGCCCTGTGGAACATTCGTAGGTTTCCTTGACGCCAACAGCGGCACCGCCGAGCGTACCGAGCATTGTCCCCAACAGCGTCCCGCTCATAACAACCATACCACGCATGGCCCCCGCATTCGACGCCGGTTCAGGATTATATCGATCCTTCTCTGCATTTACCGCCGCGAGGATAGTGAAGAACAGGAATGAGCTTCCGCTTCCGATCAATGCACCCCGCCCCGCACCCCGTCCATGATTCGTCCGTGTAACAGTCATGACTTCCCGTAACGGGACAGACTGTGAGGAATCCGACACATCATCCATGAAAATAAGTGTATCGCCGGAGACATGAAAATCATAGGCGCCAAAAACCCGAGCATCGCCGAGATGCACAAAACCGCTTTTTCCCTCAAGATATTTTTTTGCCTCCTCGGACGACGAGATCTGATAATGCGATGAACAACCGGACACACTCAACAACAGGACCAGGACAAAAAATATTTTCATTTCATGACAACAGGAGCACGACAAAAAAATTTTCATTTCATTCCTGACTTTATTTCTCGTTCATTGGTCGAAGACAGCCGTGCATATCCGCCGTGTGATTCCGGAAGAGCTTTATACTCCGGTTTTGCAACAATGATGTTCCACAACAAAGTACGGAGTTGTTCAACGAAGTACATGGATTTATCATGCGGGTCGACTCCCTGATACCAGACAATTGTCTTTTCCTTCCCCTTGTACTTCATCGTCAGTACCTGGGGACCGAAGTCCGGCATTACAGTATAGATCGCGGGGATCGTATCCGGAAGTGAGAAGAACCTGTAATTCTCGATGGCAGAGACGATTATTTCCTGTTCATTCGTTGTCAACCACATCGTCGTTCTCGCCGTGCCATCCATCACAAGGTCCTTCTGAAAGGTGCCATGAAACGTATCGAGTTCATCGAGTAGATTAGCATGGAAATAAATTTGCACGAATTGATCGTCGTGTTCTGTCCTTTCCGGAGATACACCTGACGTACATGACACAATGAAGCAACAGACAGCCAGGACGATTGATTTCATGAGCGCTCCCCCGTTTTTAAAATCGTATTTTTGTATTGACCAGCCAACTCTCTCCCGACGCCTATCTCTGCGGTAAACGATCTCTTCATGATTATTGAAAATGATTGGTAAATTGATTCATTAAGTCGGGCGACGATGCCCGTCATCGGGAAGGAATATCCACTCTACCCCCGTAAGTTCTTCATACAGATGTGCCAATATACATTCTGAAGATAATAGAATCAAGCATTTCCCAGCAAACTGTCGGAATATTTCGCACATTCGTCGCGCACTCTACCTGCATCACTCTTGAATCCGCGGAGGAATGAGGAGATACACGACAGGCGTCACCATTCCGGAAAACACTGTCGAACTGATCAGTCCGCCGATGAGGACAACCGCCAGCGGCGCGATCAATGGATTCGTCGACAGAGCGATTGGCAGCAGACCGCCTATCGCCGTCAGTGTTGTCAGCAGAATCGGCAGGAAGCGCGTCTTGGCTGATTCCCTGATGGCGTCTGCAAGCGGTCTTCCCTGCAGACGTAATTGGTTCGTAAAATCGACTAGGAGAATCGTGTTCTTCACTTCGATACCGGCGAGCGCCACTAATCCGACTATCGCAACAAAAGAAAATGAATTCCCTGTCATCAGCAACGCGAGGACGGCACCGACGATTCCCAACGGGATGACCGAAAGCACGATCAATGTACTCTTGAACGTTTTGAATTCAAGGATGAGCACGGCGATGAAAAGAAAGATCGTGATGATGATGATCCCGCCGAACCCACCGAACGATTCCTCCCGCGACTTCAATTCGCCTCCCATTTCATATGTATATCCGGATGGT
>DATGXR010000241.1:0-12647 GCA_035298825.1 Bacteroidota bacterium | reverse complement strand
ATACGTTCGTGAGCCAGTCGAGCATATCGAGAGATTTCGAATGCTCCAAGCCTTCGACCCTGATCCTTGAAATGGCCGCCGTATCGATCTTTTCAGTTTCGATCTGCGCCCATGCACACTGCATTGCCAGCAAACTGACGACGAAAAATCCAGCCAACTGTTTCATGTGGATAATCATTCCTTTCAAAAAAAAATTGCAACGCTGTTGATGACCAGCGCAGCGAAAAAAAATAATTTACTTCATCAACTCCGGCACGCCATCTTTATGCACGAGAAATGCGAGCACTTTCATTTTTACGTACGACGAATGCATCATGATATATCCGTGGAGCGGACCCTCATGCGCCGTGCGCCATGAATCTTTCACGAGGAACCAGTCCTCGTTTCCCTTCTTCGTATACCCGATCGCATGCATGAGATGATCATCCGTCGTGGCTCCGGCCTGGAAACGGAACTCGCGCGCTTCGGGCGTAATGGCCTGTGTGGGCAGATCGAAATCGGGAATGAACGCGTTTTGTTTTGTGAGCCTGTACGACGGCTCCGAGATGTCCGCATCGAACGCCACAGAGTACTGGCGTGACAGCGCGCCGGTAAACAGCGCATAGAATTCGTTGAGCGGGACATTTAAATAGTTTGCATAATGCTTCCAGTTATCGGGCACCCGGAGCTCGGTTTTTTTATGATACGGCGCATACATGAATGAGGTCACAAGAACGTAATCGTCCCACGGCAATCGCACAATCTTGTCGCGGAATTCCGCCGGTGAATATGTCGAGCCTTCATAGTCGAACGATGCAGGCGGCTCGCCGAGATAACGGTTCAGAATCGGAATCACGATCGCCAGCGCCGCGGACTCGTTCCAGAGGCTGTCCGACCGGATCGATCCGATCGCCGTCTCGAGCTCCTTCATGAGCGGCTCGTTATTCAACGTGGGACAGTTTCGGGTCTGCCCGCGATACGCCGAGAGCGGCACGATTCCGTAGGCCTTCACATTCTCGATCACGCCGCTGAAGAGATCCCCTTCCGAGAATCGCGATGCGCCTTTCGTCCTGACAAATTCCTTTGTCTTTTCGATGAATGTGCAGTAGGCAAAGTACATCGGCGCGAGCGCGACCGGTGTGCGACCCAGACGCTGCATCTCCGTCTCGATGAATGACGACGTGGCGAAACTCCAGCAGATGTTCGTCGTATCCTGATTGCGAGACTGAAGATGGTAGATCGGAGTAAAGTCCTGTATGATAGACGGATGATCGATACGGGCAAGCGAGGAATCGAGTGCGGGACGCAGAAGCTGCGACTGCGCGTGCGTGAATGCGACGACCGCGAACAACATCACGCAGAAAGCAACGAGACGGTGTTTCATATGGATGAAAAACAAACGATGAGCAATGATATGCACGCCTGCCGTTCGGGGATTTCGGCGCCCCGTGCGGCTCGACGACGAATTATTGCAGTATAATACGAAGGGAATCAGCGAAGCGCAATATGATTTTTCGTTTCACCGCTCCAGCTCATTGCCTCGTCAATCGTGTCATCATGTCTATCGGGCCGCTCGCGCGTTCCAGCGGCCGGGGCCGGCATATCAACAGGAGCGTCATTTCTGTTTATATGTTTTCATGATGTACGCGGCAATCGAATCGGCTTCGGCCGGTTTCAATCCCTGATTCGGCATGGGCGGGAAAGCGGGATTCATCTTCTTCGGATTGAGGATAAATGCAACCAGCTCGTCGCGCTTGTTCTCGTATTTGGGGAGCGTTTCCTTGTACGGCGGCCCCACTTTCTTTTCCGTAAACGTGTGGCAGGCGGAACATCGGCCGGTGAAGATCTCTTCACCTGTGAGCGGCGCCGCGCCGAGTCCCATCTTATCGAGCAGCGCCTGATTTTCCTTGTCGTATCTTGCGGCAAGCCGGGCCGATTCGATGCGTGTGGCGCTGCCGAAGGCGATCTGGTCTTTGATAACGGCAAGAATGAGCGCGGCGGTGAGGATAAACAATGCGTTTGCGGCAAGGCGCGTTGAAAAACTTTTCAGCATCGCGTAGAAAAAATGTCCCGCCGCAAAGAGCATGATCAGCACGAGCGCTGTGATGCCGAAGACGGAACCGGTGAGTCCGTTTTGCGGAAATGCCGCAAGGATCAGGAGGATGAACAACGGCGCGGCAAGTGTCGAGAGCAGCGACAGCGTAATCGAAAATTTTTTCACGAATTGCGTATACTCCGATTCTTCAGTGTGTTTTCCCGCAAAGAAGAGATACAGGATCGCCGCCCCTGTGAGCATGCCGGCGAACGAAAGCGCCTGCCCCATGCGCGCATAGGATTCGGGGGATATGAGCGCATCCCACAGCGTTGTGACTTCCCAGGGTTTTGTGGAGGCAGAGACGGCCAGCTCGAATAAAAACTGCGAAAGTGTCACGAGCACGACACCCCACATGCCTGCGTTGGCATGGAATCGGATATTTTCCTTTGCATATTGATCGAGCGCTTCATCGGGACCGGCCGATGTGGCGATTGACAGGATCTCGTTCAAACGGAACGTGTAGGCGTACGCATAGAGGCAGAGCGCGCCGGCTGAAAAGAGCAAGAATGAAACAAACAGCGTCGAGACCGCCACATCAGGCGAATCCTGGAGCAGCTGCGCATAACCAAGCAGCACCGCGAAGAACGGCAGCACGCCAAAAAGCAAGAGCGAACTTTTGTTGGGAATCACGGATTGCGTGAGCTCACGCGCAAACCGCACAGACATCTCGTTGCCCGATTTCAATCCCCTTCGTTCGAACGTCACCGCAATGATCATCGACACAAAGAGCACGCTCACATACGGGACGAATAGCGCGTACACGATATTGATCGCAAGATGCAACAGCCCGATATGTTCGAGCGATTGGGAAAACGCGATATGTTTGAGGAAATCCATTGTCGATCCGAATGTTCGATGAGTATTTTTTTCAGAATTTCGCGGACGAAGCCGGAGCGGTCGTCGTCTTCGTACCAACTGTATCACGCGTGGCGATCTTGCCCGCCTTGCGCGATGCGTTGGCATACCACGTGTCGTAGTCCTTCTGCTCCATCACGTAGATCTTCGTGTACATATACGAATGCTTCATGCCGCAGTATTCGGCGCACGCGATGTCGTACACGCCCGTCTTTTCCGATTTGAACCACACATTATTCGCCTTATTCGGAAGGACGTCGCGCTTTACGCGGAAAGCCGGAATATAAAACGCATGATTCACATCCATCGAATGAAGATCGCCCCGAATGGCCCTTCCCACCGGCACGTAGAGCGTGTCGGTCTGAAGTCCGTTCGGATATTCGAAGCTCCACTGCCACATGCGCGCAGTAACCTTGATCACCATCGCATCCTTCGGGATATTGCGCATATCGCGGTAGCCTTCCCAACCGAAATAAAACATGCTCATGAACAGCACGAGCGGCACAAGCGTCCATGTCACTTCGAGCGTCGTGTTGCCTTCGATATTCTTCGGAACCGGGTTTTTGTTTCGGCTGTATTTGACCACGAAATAGATCATCGCCGTGATAATACCGATGAGGACGATCGCCGACAACACCGTAGTATAGAGAAACGCGGTATCGACGGAGTTCGAAAATGTTGACGAATTCGTAAACATACGTCACCACCTTATCGTTATGAAATCATTCATGGTTCCCCCCAGGAAAATCATGAGAATCGCGAACGCGACCATCGCGAAGATCTTGAAGACCTTATCCTCAAATTTCAAATGCATAAAAACGTTCATCACCATCAGCCCCTTGATCGAGGCGATTGCCAGCGCAACGAAGACAGTCCAGTTGCCGAGATTCATTCCCGCTGCAATAACTGTCACGCCGGTGAACGTGATCAGCGCCATCCAGATATATGCATACGTCTTGTATTCGACGATATGTTCGGTCTTTCCAATATTTTCGTGCATAGTCATAGTCGTAATTAAAAAATCCGCAGTATGCGTCTGGTGAAAATGTCTGATGAATTAGCCTAATGTATTAAATAGAAGAGCGGGAACAGGAAGATCCAGATCAGATCGACCAGATGCCAGTAGAGTCCCGCGGTTTCAAGCTTGACTGACTTGTCCCAGGTGACGATGCCGCGCTTGATGAACGCGAGATTCACCGCAAGCAACCCCATACCGATCATCACGTGCAGCGCATGAAGCCCGGTCATCACGAAATACAACCCGAAGTAGAGCACTTCACCCGGCGGCTTCCCCATGAGTTCGGTGGAACCGGGGTAGATGCCATGCGAAAATTTCGTGCTCCATTCGAAGAATTTGTTCACAAGGAACGCGAAGGCGAGCACAAGCGTCGCCGACACAAGCGCCATCGACAAGATCTTGTCCTTCTTCTGAATCGCGGTGATCGCCATCGCCATCGTCATGCTGCTTGTCAGCAGGATGATCGTGTTGATCATGCCGACGGACGTATCGAGCTCCTGGGCCGCAAGATGAAATTCGGCCGGATGCGAGAACCTGTAAACGGCGTAGATGATGAACATGCCGCCGAACAAAATCAGTTCAGTGAAGAGAAAGAGCCACATCCCCATGCGGGATCCTTCATCGTCGCGATGGAGAGGAACAGCCTGGACTTCAATAGTACCGTTCACAGGACGACCTCCTTCTCCGTTGTTTCCGCATAGCGGCTGTAATCATATGCGCCCGTTGTGACGACGGGGACGTCGGCGAAATTCTCAACCGGCGGCGGTGTCGGCACAGTCCACTCGAGCGTCGTGCCTCCCCATGGATCGGGCCCGACGCGCGGACCGGAGATCATGCCGCGAATCAGATTCACAACCATCATGATGAGTCCTGCCACGAGAATCCACGATCCGACTGTCGAGATGACATGATAGATCTGGAACTGCGGAAGATAATCGTAGTAGCGGCGCGGCATGCCCAGATATCCCATGACGAACATCGGGAAATACGTGAGATTGAATCCGATGACGATGTGCGCAAATGCGACGATCGCCGTTTTCTTGTTGTACATCCGGCCGAACATTTTCGGCAGCCAGTAGTGCGCGGCCGCAAAGATCCCGAATCCCGTTCCTCCGAACATCACGTAATGGAAATGTCCGACGATGAACGCCGTGTCCTGCAAATGAATGTCGATCGAGAGCGCGCCGATCATCAATCCGGTGAATCCGCCGATCGAGAAGTGGATGACAAACGCCAGCGCATAGAGAAGCGGCACCTCGAGCGCAATCGATCCCTTATAGAGCGTGGCCGTCCAGTTGAAGACCTTGATCGCGCTCGGGATCGAGACGAGGAACGAAAGGAATGAAAAGATGAACATCGACGAGTCGCTCATGCCGGCGGTGAACATATGATGCCCCCAGACAAGCGAACCGAAAAAGGCGATGGCGATGCTCGAGTACGCGATGAACTTGTATCCGAAGATCGTGCGCCGGGCAAAGACCGGGATCACTTCGGAAATCACGCCCATGGCCGGAAGCAGAATAATATAGACGGCCGGATGCGAATACGTCCAGAACAAGTGCTGATAGAGGATCGGATCGCCGCCGAGAGCCGGATCGAAAATGCCGACCTTGAAAATGCGCTCAATGCCCACAAGCAGCAGTGTGATGCCGATGATGGGCGTTGCCAGAACCTGAACCCATGCCGTTGCATAGAGCGACCAGGGAAAGAGCGGCATGCGAAACCATGTCATGCCGGGCGCGCGCATGCGGTGTATCGTCGTGATGAAATTCACGCCTGTGAGAATCGAGGAGAATCCGAGAATGAACACGGCCGAGATCGCCGGAACAACGTTCGTCGTCGTGCGCACGCTGTAAGGGATATAAAACGTCCATCCTGTGTCCACCGGTCCGCCGGGCAGGAAGAGCGACACGAGCGCCAGCGTCCCGCCGATCACATAGAGATACCACGACAGAAGATTCAGGCGCGGGAAGAAGACATCCTTCGCGCCGATCATGATCGGAAGAAAAAAATTGCCGAAGATCGAAGGCACGGCTGGGATCACGACAAGGAAGATCATGATCACGCCATGCAGCGTGAAGAATGAATTATATGTCTGCGGATCGATCACCGTTCGTCCCGGCGTGAGAAGTTCGAGCCGCAGCATGAATCCGAAGAACACGCCACAGGCGAAAAACGTCAGGATCGTGTACAGATACATCAGGCCGATGCGCTTATGGTCTGTCGTTAAAAGCCAGGCCCCGATACCCGTATGCTTCGGACGCACATGAAGATAATCGGGTTCCTGAACCGCTGCCGTTTCGAAAGCCATATTCTATCCCTCTGAAGTAATAAAAACGTTAACGAAGTACCGGTTGATTGTGATCGAGATTATTTGTTCGCTCCGTTCATTTCGAAAATTACGATCGTCTTCGCCTGAGAAGCGCTCTTCTTCTTTGGCGTCATCCGGGCTGAGGAGTTTCTTTTTTCCGGCATCGTCGTTATCCGGGCTGATCCGCCGTATTTTTTTTCTTCGGCTTCATTCTCAGGAACACCACAAATGCGCCCACGAGCACAAGGAGTCCCGTGCCGGCGATGCGGCTCACATTCATGACGTACTTCCGCCCCTCGGGATTGTAGCTGTAACAATATCTGAGCAGCTTGTTGATTGTGGGCCCCGTCTTCCCTTCACTGGCCTCGATGAGCGCCATTTTCACATCAAATGGCAGATACTGCGTGCCGTAGAGATAACGCGTGACTTTCCCCTCCGGCGAAATGACGATGATGGCGCCGGCGTGAAGGAAATCTTTCCCCTCGCGGCGGAAGAGAAATCCTGCCGCGTTCGTCACCGCGCGTATCGAGGCGCTGTCGCCCGTGAGAAACTTCCACGCATGATCCGGTATGGCGTTGTTCAGGAGCGCCATGTAATTCTCGCGCTTCGATTCGGCAAGCTCGGGTTTTTCGGTCTCGTCGAAACTGATCGTTACAATTTGATAGTCCTTTCCGATCTGCATATCGAGCTTGTTGACGACCGACGTGAGTTCGGTGAGAATCGGACTGCACAAACCTGGACATTTGAAATAGACGAAGTTCAGAATCGTCGGTTTCTTAATCACATCCTTCAGCGAGACCAGATATCCATGTTCGTCGTAAAACTCTGTTTCGAGGGGGAGCTGTGCGCCGACCTTGTCGTCGATGCCCACTTCCTGCACCGGCGTTGCTGATTCAGCGCGCAGGAGCGCGACGCTGAACAAAACTACAATGATGCTGAGGTGTAAATTTTTCATGACGTTTCCTAATTTCTTGCACGCCTTTGGCGTGCAGTATGAAATGACATTTCGCACTACAGATCCTCCGAGCGGGGCGAAATAGCATTTCGCCCTACTGATGGACCGTATCCATCACCGCATTCCATTCATCGGCCGTTAAAAGCGCAGCCGAGGCTTTCAGACCGAAGGCGG
Organism: Bacteroidota bacterium; assembly: GCA_035298825.1. GTDB lineage: Bacteria > Bacteroidota > Ignavibacteria > UBA10030 > UBA8401 > CAISDA01. Next base: position 5,260 of record DATGXR010000241.1, on the reverse strand, counting down.
CAGGATCGACAGCGATCGCACGAAGCGCGTCATCAGCCGCCTTGCCCTGCAGCGATGCGATGCCCATCGCGGCGCGGCGCGGATTCAGGATGATGCGCCGCAGGATCTGTGCGCCCCGCGATTCGCTTTTCAACGCCGCCGTGAATGTTTCAGATGCGGCGGCTATCTGTTGCCTGTGTTCGGATGCGATTTTCTCGATCGCCACTCGCACGGGAATCTGCGCGGGTGTGACGCTTCCCTTCGACAACTGATATGTCTTTTCGAGTTCCGCAAGATCGGCGCTCGAATCGACTGGAAAATCCGGTGCGAATGTGCGCACATAATGGATCAGGGCAAACCGATCGTCGGCAGGCATGTAATTGTACGAGGCCATACCGCTTTTCGGAATGCCTTCCTGCAGCGTTTTATACATCTGCGAAATCTTTCGCCCGTTCTTCCATCCCTGCGCCACGTGGAAATTTCTCGGCTTCGGATCGAGCGTCGCTGCAGTCGGCCCGTCTCCCATGCCGTTATCGCCATGGCACGAAACACAATTCGCCTTGAAGAGCGCGGCTCCCCGTGCAATCGCTTCCTTTGTCGGAATCGCGGCCTTTGTCACATCGACCGGCGGAATAACCGAACTTCTGACCATCGGGATATCCGTTGCCGCCGATGCCGAATCGATACTGACAACGGGCATGATGACGTTGCGTGTCATCACATTGAAGTTCACCACAAAGTATCCGCCGATGAGCACGCCGATTACGAGAAAATATATGTATGTGAGCCCGAACAGCCGCTTCGGATCCTTCAGCAGATCCGAAAAATCCATTTCATCTTTTGGCGTCATATCCATGTGTCGTTCATCCGGTTAATAACAGTCGTGTGTAACAGTCTCCATCCAGGCTGCTCTGGTCGTGCTTACAATCGGAAGTTGATCCCGCGCTGAAGCTTCGGATCGGCGATTGGAACGAGATTCTCTCTTTTACTCTTGAACACAAAAATCAATCCAATAAGTCCTGTAATGAGTATCGGAAATCCGAGCTCCTGCCATCCCAGTACGAGACTGCGGCTGAAGCTCGGCATGACAATCCAGTAGATGTCGAGAATGTGCGCGACAAAGATCCAAATGCCCATGAACTTTAATTTCCGCACGTCCATTTTCGACGGTTGCGACAACAGCACGAAATAAGGAACGATGAAGCGTCCCAGAATCAGCGCGTACGACACGTACTGCCAGCCGTTCCTCCACCGCGAGACGAACCAGAATGTTTCTTCCGGCACGTTCGCATACCAGATGAGCATGAACTGGCTGAAGGCGATGTAGGCCCAGAAATTTGTGAAGACGAACAGGAGCGTGCCAAGGCTGTAGTAATGGTCCTTCTTCAATCCGGCAACGAGGTACCCGCGTTCATTCAGCGAGACGATGATGAATGTCGCCACGGCGAGCGCCGCAAGCACGGTGCCTGAAAAATAGTACACACCGAAGATCGTCGAAAACCAGTGCGGCTCGAGGCTCATCATCCAGTCAATTGCGAAGAACGTGATCGTGATGGCAAAGATCGGCATGAACGCTGTTGAAAAGCGGATGTTCATGCGCGTGAGCGACTGGTCGCCCGTCGCGTCCTGCTTGCGCGAATTGCGCGTGAGCACCCAATAGAACATCAGCCAGAGTCCGGCAAAGACCGCTCCGCGGATAAAAAAGAACTGCACGTTCAAATACGGAGTCTTGTTCAACAGTACGGTATCCCTCGCGAGCGCGTCGACGTGCGTCCACAGGAATACTTCATGCAGATTCATATAGAGCGGAATCGCAAGCAGGATGACGCCGAAGACCGATGCGGCGAGAAATTCCATCACACGGCGGAACGGCGTGCTCCAGACCGCGCCCGAAAGATACTCGAGCGCCACATAGAACAACGCCCCGACGCTCACACTCGCCATCACCGACAAGCCGATGATATTGTTGAAGAGCCCCCTCGAGTGATCGAGCCAATACGTCAGCAGCACAAGAATCAGTCCCGCAATCGTTGCGGTCGCTGCCATCGAGGTGACGGAGCCGGGAAGTTCTTTTTTCTGATAGGTGACGGGGTTCGTGCTCATTGCTGGTCGGACTCCTTTGCATTGAATGCCCGCTGCAGCGTCCGCACATAGTGGACAATCGCCCACCGTTCGTCGCGCGTGATCTGCGAGGCGTATGACGGCATGATGTTCTGCCCTTCGGTGATGACGTGATAGATGTTCCCGTCGGGCCAGTTGCGCACCTTGTCCGAATGCAGCGTTGGCGGATTCGGGAACTGCCCGCGCAGCCGGCTGTCGCCCCTGGCGAAGTTGCCATGGCAGGGACTGCAGAACGTGAGGAATTTCGTTCTTCCGATTTCGATCACGCCCTTGGAGGCCGGCAGCGGATTGACGAGATTCTTTCCGGCCGCATCGGGATTGCCGTGGTACGGGTACGGCATGAATCCGCGCGCGACCGTGCCTTCCACACTCGGCCGCATCATGCGCAGATCGGAATATTGCTCGGTCGTCGACTGGGGTTTGAACTTGTTCTGATTGCTCATCCAGTCAAACGGCGGAAGATACAGCAGGATGTTCATCGTCACATACGTGGCGCCCGACACAATGATGGCGACGCCGGCGAGCAGCAGCAGAAATTTCGGATCGAACGTGCTCCAGCTCCGCGTGAGCTCCTCTTCGTCGTAGTAGACCGGCTGGACGGATTGTGCGTGAAGCGTCTGCAGAAGCGCCGTTGCTTTCTCTTCATCGAACATCGGATCGTCGGCCTGTATGCTGATGCCGAATTTATCGGACGAGACGCTCTTCATATACAGCGTATCGTGCAGAGGATGACTGTTGTTGGGAAACTTGAAGAAGAACGCGATCAGCGCGCCCACGGTCACAAGCACGGCCGAGAGCACCGTGATCTCGAATGTGATTGGCACGAATGCGGGCCATGAGAAATACGGCTTCCCGCCGATCACATTCGGATAATCCTTGACAAATACCCAGGTCACGAAACCGAAGATGCCCGCGCCGCCCAGCAATCCCGCCGCGAGCGTGATGAATCCGAGTTTCGAATCCTTCAGATCCATCGCGTCGTTCATGCCATGCATCGGATACGGCGTGTGCACATCGTATTTTTTGTATCCCGCCCGCCGCACTTCCTCGGCCGCGTGGATGATGCCGTCGGGCGTGTCGAAGAGCGCTGTGATGGAATAGAGAATTTTTTTATCCATGTGGAATCACAAAAAAATATGAACATCGTTGTTAGTGATGATTCGGTTGTCCGCCGGGAAGCGTCGCCTTCACTTCAGAAATCGATACCACAGGAAGCACGCGCACGAACAACAGCACAAGCGTAAAGAACAATCCGAAACTTCCGATCAGCACGCCGATGTCGTTCAGCGTGGGCGCATAATGATGCCAGCTCGATGGGAGAAAATCGCGCGAGAGCGACGTCACGACAATCACGAAGCGTTCGAACCACATGCCGATATTCACCGTGATGCCGAGAATGAACATCACGACGATATTGCGGCGGATCTTCCTGAACCAAAAGAGCTGCGGCAGGACGACGTTGCATGTCACCATCGTCCAGTACGCCCATGCATACGGTCCCATTGCACGATTCAGGAACACGAATGATTCAAGCGGATTGCCGCCGTACCAGGCGATGAAGAATTCCATGCCGTACGCATACCCGACCATGCTGCCGGTGAGCAGAATGACCTTGTTCATGTTGTCGAGATGATCGACGGTGATGATGTGCTCGAGATTGAAGAATCGGCGCGTCACGATAAGCACGTTCTGCACCATCGCGAATCCGGAGAAGACCGCTCCGGCGACGAAGTACGGCGGGAAGATCGTCGTATGCCATCCGGGAATGACCGACACGGCGAAGTCGAAACTGACGATCGTATGCACCGAAAGCACAAGCGGCGTCGAGAATCCGGCAAGAATCAAATACGCTTTTTCATAATGCTGCCAATGCCGGTTCGAATGCCTCCAGCCGAGACTGAGCGTCGAATAGATCACTTTCTTGACTTTCGACGCAGTGTGGTCGCGAAGCGTCGCAAAATCGGGGATGAGTCCGACATACCAGAACACGAACGAGACAGTGAAATACGTCGATACGGCAAAGACATCCCACAGCAATGGCGACGTGAAATTGACCCAGACGCCATGCTGATTCGGATACGGAAGCAGATAAACGGCTGCAAGCCACGGACGTCCCGTATGGATCAAGGGGAAAATGAGCGCGCAGATCACGGCGAAGATCGTCATGGCTTCGGCGAATCGCGCGATGCCCGTTCGCCATCGCTGGCGCAGCAGGAACAGGATCGCCGAGATGAGCGTGCCTGCATGCCCGATGCCGACCCAGAACACGAAGTTGACGATGGCGAATCCCCATCCGACCGGCTGATTGACACCCCAGACGCCGGTCCCCTTCCAGAAGAGCCAGGAGATGCATCCGATACCGATGGCAAGCATGGTGCCGGTGATGGAGATTCCAATCCACCAGCCGCGCGACGGTTTCCTGTCGAGCGGCGCCGAGACCGAATGGTCGATCGATACCGCCGATGGATTCCCGGTGACTGACGGGGGCTCGATTGAATAATCAATGACACTTGTCGACACGTGTTATTCTCCAATTAATAAAAAGACACTTCAATCACCGGCCGAGGCGGGAATCCTCCCCTGCCGGCCGCCGTCATGCATTCTTCAATCTCGCGATATATGTGACATTCGGCCTCACGTTGAGATCTTCAAGCACCTTGTATCCGAGATCATGCTTTGCGATCCGTGCGATATCGGAATCGGGATTGTTGATGTCGCCGAAGACGATCGCCCTAGCGGGACATGCCTGCTGGCAGGCTGTGACGACCTCGTTGCCTCCGACCATCCGGTTTTCGGCGATCGCATTCTGACGAGCTTCCATGATACGTTGGATGCAGAACGTGCATTTCTCCATGACACCGCGCGAGCGCACAGTCACTTCGGGATTATGGATCATGTTCAGCGGCGCTTCTTTCTGCAGGCCGTCGGCGAACTGATCCCGGAAATCGTAGAAATTAAACCGACGCACCTTAAAGGGACAGTTATTCGAACAATAGCGCGTGCCGACGCAGCGGTTGTATGCCATCTGGTTCAATCCGTCGGGACTGTGTGTCGTTGCGACGACTGGACAGACGTTTTCGCAGGGCGCATTATCGCAATGCTGGCAGAGCATCGGCTGCAGGCTCACCGTGGGATCATCGGGAGTGCCCGAGAAATACCG
>DATGXR010000240.1:0-1771 GCA_035298825.1 Bacteroidota bacterium | reverse complement strand
TTATGGCAGTCGCGCTGGGTCGAGAGCGAACTGAAACGCCTCTATCCCGCGCTTCGCATCGAAACGGTGATCATCAAAACGACGGGTGATAAGATTCTGGATTCGCCCTTGTCGAAAATCGGCGACAAGGGGCTCTTTACGAAAGAGATCGAACGGGCGCTGCTCGATCAGTCGATCGATCTGGCGGTGCACAGTCTGAAGGATGTGCCGACGCATGTCGAGACGGGATTGACGATTTCAGCCGTGTGCGAGCGCGAGGATGTGAGAGACGTGTTCATCTCACATCCGGTGAAGCGCTATGCGAGACTCGCCGATGTGCCCCGCGGTGGAACGATCGCCACAAGCAGTCTGCGCCGCCGTTCACAACTCCTGGCTTTGAGGCCGGACCTGGTCATCGTCGATGTGCGCGGCAATCTGCGCACACGCTTCGACAAGCTCGCAGAATCGAACTGGGACGGAATGCTGCTTGCCAAGGCGGGTGTCACGCGCCTCGAGCGCACGGCGTCGATTACCGAAGTGATCGATCCCGTAGTGATACTGCCGGCAGTCGGACAGGGTGCGCTTGGAATCGAGACGCGCGAGAATGACGAGTTTGTCAACAAGCTCGTGTCTGCGCTCGAGCATGCGCCGACGCGCGTTGCGACCTCGGGCGAACGGGCGCTGCTGCGGCGGCTTGAAGGAGGATGCCAGATCCCGATCGGAACGTTAGGCCGCATCGAAGACGGACGCTTCAAACTCGATGCGATGATCGGAAGCCTGGACGGTACAAAAATTTTCAAATCATCGATCGAAGGCCTCCCCGAGGAATCGGAACGGCTGGGCGTTGAGCTTGCGCTGAAACTTCTTGAATTGGGCGGCGGCGAGGTGCTCGATGCGATACGCAAGCGGAATGAGAATGGGTCAGATGCCCCTTGAGGGAAAAACGGTTGTCGTGACGCGTCCGAAGCATCAGGCCGGCGCATTCGCCGATCTGCTGCAGACACGCGGCGCGCATGTGCTCTTTTTTCCCGCGATCGAAATCACGCCGCCCGTCGACTGGAGTCCTGTCGACGAAGCGATCGAAACGATCAGAGGGTACGACGCGCTTGTTTTCACAAGCTCGAACGCCGCCCGATATTTTTTCGAGCGCGCTCGTGACCGCGGTCTCACCAGTGTCGCGCTGGGTAAGAAAGTCGTCTATGCGCTCGGGGCGAAGACAGCCGAAGCCGTGGCGTTCTATGGTATGCGCGCGGTGAGATTTCCCGGAGTCGGCAATGCGAACGAGCTTGGTTCGGCCATAGTTAATTCGGGAGTCAGGCACAGGCGTTACCTGTTACCGAAGGGAAGGCTTGCCGGAACCACAGTGCGTGACACGCTCGTGCAAAACGGCCAGGCGGCCGATGAAATCGTCGTGTATGAGACCGTCATGCCCCGCGCAGATGAAACGCGCGAGATGCGTCAGGCGCTTGAATCGAGTCGGGTCGATGTTGTCACGTTCTTCAGTCCCTCGAGCGTGGAGAATTATTTCACGCTCGTTGGCGACATCCCGCTTGGCGACAAGACTGTCTTTGCGGCAATCGGAAAGACGACCGCCGAGGCGCTTCGTGCGATCGGGAAGAGGGCGGAGATCGTCGCCGGACATCCCAAGGCTGAGGAGCTCGTTGCGGCGATCGAGCGATATTTTGCGGACGCATTGCACGATCCTTTGCCGCCCCGGGAGTAACGCAGCGGGATGGGGAGTGCAGACCACACACAAATTTTTTTTCAAATACGAATGAAGGCGAGGTACTAT
>DATGXR010000239.1:0-5195 GCA_035298825.1 Bacteroidota bacterium | reverse complement strand
GCCGCCGATTTCATTTCGACCCGGAATGTCGTCGGCAGTGAGCACCGCCGTCACTCCGGGCATTGCTTTCGCCGCCGAGACATCGAGCATGCGAATCGTGCCATGCGCCGCGCGTGAATAATAGACGTGCGCATACAGTGTTCCTTCGGGCGCCGGAATATCGTCCACAAAAACCGATTCGCCGCGCACATGCTTTTCGGCATCAAAATTTTTCCTGAACGCGCCGCTCTTTTCATCCGCGCGCGCATCGACTGCGCCGATCGTGAAATCCGATTGCATTTTCATGCCAGCGCCTCCTTCTTCACCGCGGCGGGGAAATACTTCATCACATGCGCAGCGATCAACTGACGCAGCAGCATGCGCTTGTATCCCGCGCTTCCTCGCGCGTCAGAAATCGGACTGATCTCCCGCTGCACCTCGTGCAACGCCGCCGAAAGCACATCGGCGTTCATCTCCCTGCCGCTCAGCAGTTCCGACGTCCTTGCGCAATGCAGCATTGTCGGTCCCACACCGCCGGCTGAAATGCTCACATCGAGCATCATCGTCCCTTCCAGATCGAATGCCATTGCAGTGTTCACGCTTGCAATATCCAAATACTGCCTGCGCGAAACTTTTTCGAAGCTCAGTCTGTGCGTACTCTTCGGGATGCGAATGCGGATCGAACGGATGATCTCGTTCGCTGAAATGTCTAGCTGTTTGTATCCCGAATAAAATTTTCGCAGCGGCACTGTCCGATGCGACGTGCCGTCCTGCAATTCGATCAACGCATCGAGCGCCATGAGCAGACATGTCATATCTCCGATCGGTGACGCGTTTGCGATATTGCCGGCAATCGTGGCCCTGTGCCTGATCGGCGATGAGCCAAAGAGCAGGAGCTGGTCGCGCACATCGGGAAAATACCGCCCAATGATTCCCGATAAGCGGATCTCTTCGATCGTCGCTTCCGCCGGGATGATAAGCTCGCCACCCGATTCACCAATTTCCCTGCCTGATTCGGCGGTGGTGAGACGTCTCTGCGAAATTGTATGCATCGTGAACGCCTTCTGCACGTAAAGATCGGTTCCGCCCGAAACGAGTATCGATCCGCCGTTTATCGAAGACTGGTCCTCCTGCTGCCGCACTGGGAGCTCGCCGAGCCGCTGCGCAATTGAAAGAAAATATTCGGGTAAGATGCGATGCTCGACAAGCTGCGCCAGCGGCGCCGCGGTCATATTGAGCGTACGTGTCAGGTATGTCGAGATGCGACGTACCGCCTTCTTGATCGGTGTGTGTCCCGTGCAGCGGCAGATATTTCCATCCACGCCATCGCGTACGACGTCTTCGTATGTGCCGCTTCGTCGTCTCTGCGCATCAGTTTCCGCAACCGTCTCTGTGAGGCCGCCGGCAAAATCGATGCAGCATGCTGTGAGCGAAATGACGAATCCCGGCGTGCAGAATCCGCACTGCGTTCCCACGTCGTCCACCAGCGCCTGTTGCACGGGATTGAGTCCCGTCGGTTGATTGAGTCCTTCGATCGTGACGACATGTTTTCCATACGCATCGCCAACCGGGAACAGGCATGAGTTGACCGTCTTATATACGACACTCCCGCCCGATCGTTCTCCAAGGAGTACAGTGCAGGCTCCGCAATCTCCCTCGCGGCATCCTTCTTTTGTGCCTGTCAATCGTTCCGTGCGCCGAAGGAAATCAAGAAGCACGATGCCGGGATTGACACGCGCTCTGACAGTCTTCTCGTTGATGATGCATTCAAGCAACAGTTCATGTTCCATGATCGGTCTCAACGTTGATGTATTTCTTAAAATCTTCCGGTGTGTCGATATTGACGAGAATGCCTTCCACATCCGTTGCCGTCTCGCAGATATCCGCTCCATGTGCCCGGATAACGGCCCTGAGTCCAGGATCCGCGGGAGCCTGCCTGACGTCGTCGAAAAATCGTCGCGGAAGCACGATCGGATGTCCTCTTCTCTTTTCGAATACCGGAATAACGATTTTTTCGGGCGATTGTTCGAAGGCGCTGATCATCGAGCGTATGCACGCTGGGCTCACAAGCGGATGATCCACGGGCCAGATCAGTGCTCCGTCGCAGTCCGATTGTTCAACTGCATCGATGCCCGTCACGATGGACGAGAGCCTGCCCGATTCCCACGCTTCGTTGACGATAACGCGCGCGCCCGACTCCGCGCGAACAGATGCAGCGTCTGGGCCAACAGACGAAATGATTGCGCTGCCACAGTCGATAATGGATTCTGAAATCGATGTGCGTATGCGTTCAGAATCTGCGCCGAGTACGATAACGATCTCCGACACGGACGCATCCATGCACGAGCGGATGATCGATCCGATGAATGTGCTGCCGCCGATTTCGAGAAGCGCTTTCGGCCGGCCCATTCTCGCCGACGATCCCGCAGCGAGTATCACTCCTGCCACACGGTGTGTCATCCGGAGGCCTCGTTCATCATCATTCCATGATCCATGCAAGCAGCGCCATGCGTATCACGATTCCGTTTTCAGTCTGCCTGAAATATGCAGCGCGCGGATCGGAGTCCACCTCGGGCGATATTTCGGCCGAGCGCGACAGCGGATGCATGACGATCGCCTTTTCGTGCATCAGACACAGTGTATCACGATCGATATAATGGTCACGCATGAGATGCGCATACTCTTCGTCTGTGCCTGGAAATTTTTCACGCTCGACGCGCGTTGCATAGACCACGTCCACTTCGGGCAGCACCTTGCGCAGATCCTGTTCGAGCGTGTACCAGACACGGTTCTCCGAAAGATGCGCAAGCATATCCTCTTTCATCTGCAGCGCATCGGGAGCGACGAAATAAATCTTCACGCGTTCGTATTTTCCGAGCAGGTATGAAAGTGATCTCACCGTCCGGCCGTCAGCAAGATTGCCCACCATCGCCACCCTTAATCCGTCGAGCGTGTTCGTCTCCTTGTGTATCGTATAGAGATCGAGCAACGCCTGCGTCGGATGCTGCCCTCCCTTGCCGTCGCCCGCATTGACAAGAGGACATGCAGATACCGCCGCGGCGCGCCTGGCTCCGCCCGCCGAATTGTGGCGCAGCGCAATGACGTCGCAAAATTTGCTCACGACGCGTATCGTGTCCTCGAGCGAATCTTCCGGCGTCGTCGAGAAGAACGTCGAGGCGGTTTCGGTCGAGACGACACCGCCGCCCAATCTTCGCATGGCAGTCTCGAATGAAAAGCGCGTGAGCGTTCCCGATTCAAAAAAGAGCGATCCCATGACTCGCTTTTCAAAATCGCGCGTGCCGCCTTTCTTCAGCACGCGTTCCATTTCCCGTGTCCTCTCGAAGAGCTCCGTGAGCATCGGAAGCGTGAACTGCTGTGTGCCGATGATATGTCGCGGTTTCATCCGTCTGCCTTTCGTCGTCTGTGTTCGCTCGCTGTCAATCGTTCACTTCGCTCAGATATGTCGTCGGGAATCCGGCATACCATGCCGATGCTTTGACAAGATGCTCCACCGGAATATGTTCGGTCGCCATGTGCGCGTAGATCTCGTTGCCCGGGCCGAATCCGATGCAGGCGATGCCGTGCATGCCCATCACCGCCACGCCGTTCGTGCTGAACACCCATCGGCTGATCTCGGGTTTCTCTCCGAACAATCCCTCGAACGTGTCGACACCCGACTTCAGCGCCGGATGCTCCGCTGGTAAGAGCCAGGTGGGATAATATTTCTTCGTGGGATACGTGAGTCCTTTCCAGCTCGGGACGGCATAATCCAGCACAACCACTTCGGCGCCGGCCGCCTTAACGCTCGGCAACTCTTCGATCTCGCGCACGGCCGATTCCATCGTGTCGGTCGCGGCAAGCCTGCGGTCAAGATGGATCGTCGCCGAATCGGCCACCGCGCAGAGCGAGGGCGATGTCGAACGGATCTCGGCTATCGTCACCGTTCCCTTTCCCAGAAACGGCTCGCCGCCCAGGCGTTCGTTCAACCGCTCGATGTCTGCAACAATCGGCGCCATCTTATACACCGCGTTCACGCCGCGTTCCGGCGCCGATCCGTGGCATGAGACGCCCTTCGTCCTCACCTCGATCTCCATCCTTCCCCGATGACCGCGATAGACGGCAAGGTTCGTCGGCTCCGCAATCACCACGATCTCGGGCCTGATCTTGTCCTCGTTGATGATATACTGCCAGCAGAGTCCGTCACAGTCCTCTTCCTGAACGCTGCCAACGACATACAGCGTGTAATCGCCCTCGAGTCCGAGATCCTTGATCAGCTTGCCACCGTAGACGATCGATGCGAGCGCGCCCTTCATATCGCATGCTCCGCGTCCGTAGATGATGCCGTCCCGTTCATCTCCTTTGAAGGGATCAACGGTCCAGTTGGCGGGATTGCCGACGTCGACTGTGTCGACATGCGCGTCGAATGCGATGATGCGTTTGCCGTGACCGATGCGGCCGATGATGTTCCCCATCGGATCGATCGTGATCTCGTCGTACCCGCATTTTTCCATTTCCTGTTTGATACGCGCAACGACATCTGCTTCCTGCGAACTGACTGATTTGATGGCGATCAGGTCGCGCAAAAATCCCGCAACTGCCCGCTCGTTCTTTTTTGCCTCTGCCAATATTTTATTAAACATTGATTTCCTCATGTATTTTTGCATTTGACCCCCGAAGGGGGACGAAGCCATTAGGATCGGATCGTTGTCTCTTTTCTGACCCCCGAAGTGGGTCGAAGCTATTTGAGATTATCCGCACACTTCTTTATTAAACGCCTCGATCAACCGATCGAATTCGCCGACCTCGTCCTCAAACAACGAACGCCAATACTCCGGATCCCATTGTTCACGCAACTCATCCGACGATTTTCCCTGCTGCTCGACCCACGTGAAATATTTTAAATTGTGTATCGCCTTTCTCTCGTAATATGACAATTCCTTGAAGAAGTCGATCGACTGGTGTTGTGCCGGTCCCGCATAATCCATCGCCGCCTGCATCTCCGTATACGCGCCGCGCTCATGCGACAATTCGTCGAGGCGCGACCGGTACATCTCGAGCGAATCGGTGAAGATCGTGAGCACGACGTCGTTCGCGCCGAGCTCGTAATATTTCGCCGTTTTGATCGCGGCCAGCAGATTGCCGATGCCCGAGATCCCAAGAAGTCCGAGCTCGTCGATGCGCGACTGCTCGATACCGAGCGAAGTCAGAAAGCGCTT
>DATGXR010000238.1:0-6867 GCA_035298825.1 Bacteroidota bacterium | reverse complement strand
GTGCACCGAAGATATCGCCAGTAAATTCAACCGTGCGATGATCGCCGATCACAAGCTCGATGCCATGCGGCGCCGAGCGCGTGCGCAGCACGTCGATCGTCTGGGGCCAGCAGTCCGAAGACACGAAAAATTTTCGTCCCTTCTTCGGATTGATCGCAAGCAGCATCGCCATGGCCTCGGCTGCGGCGGTGGCTTCATCGAGGAGCGACGCGTTTGCAACGGGCATGCCGGTCAGATCGCAGATCATCGTCTGATAGTTCAACAGCGCCTCGAGCCGTCCCTGCGAGATCTCGGCCTGATACGGCGTGTATTGCGTGTACCATCCTGGATTTTCCAAGATGTTGCGAAGAATCACTTTCGGTGTAATCGTGCCGTAGTATCCCATGCCGATATACGAGCGGCAAACATTGTTCTCGCGCGCCGTGCGTGCGATATGCTCCAGGACTTCAGTCTCTGTCATTGCTGCATCGAGAGGAAGGGGATCTGTAAGCCGTATGTCTGAGGGGAGTGTTTCTTCGATGAGCTGGTCGATCGTGGCAACGCCGATGCGTTCGAGCATGGCCGGTACTTCAGTATCTCGCGGACCCAGGTGTCGTTGTTTAAATTCTTCAGGGGCAAGTGTTGATATCATTGTCTTATTGTTTCGTCGTTAGGATGAGTGGGTCGGCAGCCGGATCGGGAAGCGTTTCTTCCTTCAATGCCTGCAGAGCCTGTTCGGCCGCCGCCTGTTCCGCTTCTTTTTTATTTTTGCCGACACCGGTGCCAAGCGGAGTGTTCTGTATGAGCACCTGTATCGTAAACGTACGATCGTGATCCGGACCTTCTTCTTTCACAAGCGAGTAACGCGGAATGCCGTTTCCCTGCGACTGGGAAAGTTCGAGGAGCGCGCTTTTAAAATTCGCACGCTCTTCAAGGAATCCCTCCGAGAGCGCGGCATCGACGCGCGAATGAATGAACCCGCGCGCGCTTTCAAGTCCGCCGTCGAGATAGAGCGCCGCCACAATGGCTTCGAAGGCGTCGGCAAGAATCGTGTCGCTTCCTTTTTCGCCTGCGTGGATCGGATTCAGGTTCACAAGAAGATACTTCCAGAGATCGAGTTCTCTCGCATAATAGGCGAGCGCCTTCCGGTTGACGAGCCGCGAACGCAGCACGGTCAGTTCCCCTTCGCTTCCTTTCGGATACGCGTGGTAGAGATATTCAGCCACCACGACTCCCAGCACCGCATCGCCGAGAAATTCAAGGCGTTCGTTCGAGTCGCATGGCACTTTCTCGGCCGTCGAGAGATAGGAACGATGCACCAGCGCCTGCGCAAAGAACGAACGATTGCGGATGCGATGCTGCAGCATTGACTCAAGACCGGTGAAATTGATGTGCGGATACAGGAACGAGAGATCGCCGGAGCTGGTGGAACGGCGGAGGAAAAGTCGGGACGGAGTGCGGGAAAGCCGGATGAAAAATTTTTTAATTGCTTGTACTAATTTTGTCTTCATACGAGATTCACGCTGTTCAAAAACGTGGAAGGCGTTTCAGAATCCGTACTCGGCGCGGAAACGGCCGCTCTCGATCAGATCGAGAAGACGGACGCTTCCGCACTGTGAACGTCTCATGCAACAAATTTTTTAAATAACAGTGACACGTTATGACCGCCGAATCCGAACGCATTACAGATGGCAACATCCACTTTCCTGTCGATCGCCGTATTCGGAACATAATTCAAATCGCAATCCGGATCGGGCGTGACCTGGTTGATCGTGGGATGGACCTTGTTGTCGGTGATCGACTTCACAGTCACGATCGCTGCCACGGCGCCGGCAGCGCCGAGCAGATGGCCGATCATCGACTTTGTCGAATTCACGACAAGCGAGTGCGCATGGTCGCCGAAGACCGTCTTCACCGCGGCGGTTTCATTCTTGTCGCCCACGGGTGTCGATGTGCCGTGCGCGTTGACATAATCGACATCTTCCGGTTTCACGCCGGCGTCTTTGATCGCTGCGCGCATCGAGCGTACGGCGCCTTCGCCTCCGGGAGCCGGTTCGGTGATATGGTAGGCATCGGCCGTAAAGCCGATTCCCGCGATCTCCGCATAAATTTTCGCTCCGCGAGCCTTGGCGTGTTCGTATTCTTCGAGTATCATCGCGCCGCCGCCCTCGCCCATCACGAATCCATCCCGGTCCTTATCGAACGGGCGGCTCGCCTTCTGGGGTTCGTCGTTGCGCTTCGAGAGCGCCTTGAGCGCGTTGAAGCCGCCGATGCCCATCTCGCAGATCGAGGCTTCGGCTCCGCCGCAGATCATCATGTCGGCGTCGCCGCGCTGGATCAGGATGAACGCATCGCCAATCGCGTTCGAGCCCGTTGCGCATGCCGAAACGGTCGAATAGTTCGGACCCTTCAATCCGTACTTGATTGAAATTCTTCCTGCGGCGATATCCGGAATCATCATCGGCACGAAGAACGGACTGATGCGGTGCGGTCCCTTCGTCTCGAAGAGTGTTTCCGCCTGCTTCTGGAATGTGATCATTCCGCCGATGCCCGAGCCGTAGATCACACCCGTGCGTTCGGCTTCCGCCTGCGTAAATTCCATGCCGCTGTCCTTGATGGCCTGATCTGACGCGGCCAGGGCGAATTGCGTATACGGATCGACGCGTTGCGCGAGTTTGCGATCCATCACTGTAAGCGGATCGAAGCCCTTGACTTCGCCCGCGAATTTCGTTTCAAATTGCGTTGTATCAAATCGCGTAATAGGACCGATGCCGCTGGTTCCTGCCAGTAAATTCTTCCAGGTTTCATCGACGGTCAATCCGACCGGTGTGACCGCCCCCAACCCCGTCACAACAACGCGGCGTGCTTTTTCATGAAACGCCATGCAGCTCCTTCAAAAAAATAATATTGACGAATGTTTAAAATGCCGAGAGGCACATCCACCCGAACATCCCGGATGTACCCTCTCTGGAAAGTCATTGTCATGCTGAACGAGGCGCGTATGGTGCGCATCGCGCTTCGCCCGGCATGACGACGATCCGATTGCCGCGATCGGCAATCCCGGTTTTATGCCTGCTTCGACTGGATATAGGACACTGCATCGCCGACTGTTCCGATTTTTTCAGCATCTTCATCGGGAATCGTCAGGTTGAAGGCCTTTTCGAATTCCATCACGAGTTCAACCGTATCGAGCGAATCGGCGCCGAGGTCGTTCGTGAACGAGGCGGTATCTGTAATCTGGGCTTCGTCAACACCGAGCTTATTGACAATGATTTCTTTAACTTTAGCCGCGACATCTGCCATGACTGTGTTCTCCTTGCTATTGATATGAAGTGGTGTAAAATTTGATTGTTGTTACATTGCCATGCCGCCGTCCACGCACAGAATCTGGCCGGTCATATAATCCGCGCCCGAGGACGCAAGAAAACACACAACCTCCGCAATTTCAGCGGGTTGTGAGGTGCGTTTCATAGGTATAAGATTTAATATAGCTTCTTTTTGCTTCTCATTCAACCCCAGTGTCATTTCGGTGTCGACGAATCCCGGCGCGACCGCGTTGACCTGGATATTGCGCGAAGAGAGCTCTTTTGCAATCGATTTCGTGAATCCGATGACGCCCGCCTTCGATGCCACATAATTCGACTGGCCCGCGTTCCCCATCACCCCGACAACCGATGTAATATTGATGATTTTCCCCGCCCTTTGGCTCATCATCTGCCGCGATGCGGTCTTTGTGAAGTTGAACACGCTCTTGAGATTCGTGGCTATGACCGCATCCCATTCCTCCTCGCTCATGCGCATCAGCAAATTGTCTTTCGTGATGCCTGCATTATTCACAAGAATATCGAGGCGGCCGAACTGCTCGATGACTTTCTGGACGGTTTGGGCGGATTCCGCCGTATTCGCGGCGTCGGATTGCAGGGCAATCGCCGTGCGACCCATGGCCTGCACTTCGGATGCGAGCGATTCGGCTTCGTCTTTCCTGCTTCTGTACGTGAAGGCGACATCCGCGCCCGATTCCGCAAGCGCCAGCACGATCGCCCGACCGATGCCGCGCGAGCCGCCGGTGACGAGGGCTTTTTTTCCTGTAAGCTGATAATTGATCATATGAACGTTTCTGTTAAAATGAGTAGCCGATGCGATGCGCGACGGCATTGCCGTCTTCGTTTCGCGAGCGCTATAATGAATTATTGCGCCGCTTTATTCAGGTATTCCTGTTTCATCGCGACAAGCGTCTGATATCCTTCGGCGCCGAGCACATATTCGAGCTCAGCCTTGCACGATTCGACCATCGAGACTTCTGCATTATCAACGATCGAGCAGCAGTGTGCGCATCCCTGCTGATAGTCGTCGAATGTGAGCACGCCTTCGCTCACGCAGATCGGAAACGCGACGCAGTAAAACGGCTTGATCTTCCAGGCATCGCCAAACGTTTCCTTGCTGAAGAGCTGGACGCTGCAGCGGCCGTCCTTCTTCAGAAAGACGCACTTGTTGTTATGCGTCTGCGTGCCGATCGCCCGGCCTGAAACGAAGTCGGTGTCCGTGATCTCTTCCGGATCGAACCAGACCGTATCGTCTGTCGTCTGCGTCTCGTCCATGAACGCCTTGATCTGATCCTTGTACGACATGATCACTTCTTTTTCCTTCACATCCGTCCACACACCCGAAGCGCAGCATTTCGTTTCACACTGATACGGTCCGTGATTGACAGCGAATCCCTTTGTGAAAAGGATCGGATCGATTTCATATTTGCCGATGTACAATTTTTCCATGGTGTTGATTCCGAATTCAAATAAAGGCTGCCGGTAAGCAGCCGGTCACGATAAAAATTTCTGCACGTCGTCTGCAGTGTCGCAGCCGTCGGCGGCAACATTCGGCGCGATGCGTTTTGCGAGTCCCTGCAGGACCTTGCCCGGGCCGATCTCTGAAAATTTCGTGGCACCCGCGGCTGCCATTGCCGCAACAGATTCCTCCCACCGCACGGGACTCGTCACCTGCTCGACGAGAAGCGCGCGGATCTCCGATGCCTTCTGCACGGGTTTCGCGGTCACATTGGCGTAGACGGGAATCTTCGCATCGGAGATCACCGCTTCGGCAAGCGCCGCTTTCAATGCGTACTTCGCCGAGTCCATGAGCGGCGAATGGAACGCGCCGCTTACAACGAGCTCCTTCACAAGCTTCGCGCCGCGCGGTTTGGCAAGCTCCATCGCCTTGCGCACACCCGATACCGAACCCGAGATCACGATCTGTCCGGGCGAATTGAAATTCGCAGGCTGGACGATGCCTTCCTTCGAGGCTTCGGCGCAGACTTCGACAAGAGCCGCGGCGTCCATTCCGACGACGGCAGCCATCGTGCCCGGATGTTCCTCGCCGGCGATCTGCATGAGCTCTCCTCTGAGGCGCACGATCTTCAGCGCATCTTCAAATGTCATGGCGCCGGCCGCGACAAGCGCCGAGTATTCGCCGAGCGAATGCCCCGCTGTCATCATCGCATCGGACGGCTTGATGAGATTCCAGACGACCATGCTGTGAAGGAAAATCGCAGGCTGCGTATTTTTCGTTTGCTTGAGTTCGACTTCGGGTCCTGCGAAGCAGATGTGTGAAAGGCGAACACCGAGCACACGATCGGCCCGTTCGAACATCGCACGTGCTTCAGGAAATCGTTCGGCCAAATCTTTTCCCATGCCGACGTACTGAGATCCCTGTCCGGGAAATAAATATGCATTCATAAAAATAAATTTCTCTTCGCGTAAATTCTTTGCCGCTTGCGGCGAAGAACAGAAGTTAGAGCATCAGAATATCGCGCCGCGTACGGCGCGGAGTGTTATTTTTTTCCTGCAGGCGGATCGATCGCCCACTTGATATACATGGCGCCCCACGTGTAGCCGGCGCCGAAACTTGCAAGAATGACGTTCTGACCTTTTTTCAGCTTGCCCGCATGCCACCATTCGGAAATGCAGAGCGGGATCGTGGCGGTGGTCGTATTGCCGTACCGGTCGATGTTGATCATGACCTTCGACGCATCGAGCTCCATGCGTTTTGCAGTGGCGTCGATGATGCGCAGGTTCGCCTGATGCGGCACGAGCCAGTCGACTGTAGCTCCTGTCAGGTTGTTGCGCTCGAGGATCTCGGCCGACACGTCGGCCATGCCGACAACAGCTGCCTTGAAGACGTTCTTCCCGTCCTGATAAATGTTGTGCATCTTCTTGTCGATCGTTTCATGCGTTGCCGGATGAAGGCTGCCGCCGGCTTTCATATACAGGTACGGGGCGCCCGCACCGTCGGCGTAGAGCTTGTGATCGATGATGCCGCTGCCGTCCTCTGTCGGCTCAAGGAGCACCGCACCGGCGCCGTCGCCGAAGAGCACGCATGTGTTGCGGTCCGTGTAGTCGACGATCGATGTCATCTTGTCGGTGCCAATGACGAGTATTTTTTTATAGCGGCCGGCTTCGATAAACGTCTGTCCGACCGAAAGCGCGTAGACAAATCCGGAGCATGCCGCGTTCATATCGAACGCCCAGGCATTCTTTGCGCCGATTTTTTCCTGCACAAGGCATGCCGTCGTCGGAAAGAACATATCGGGGGTGACCGTGGTGACGATGATCAGGTCGATCTCAAGGGGCGAGATGCCCCGGTTCGCAAGCACCATTTCGGCGGCCTTCACGGCCATGTCCGACGAGGCGCCGTTTTCAAGCACACGCCGCTCGCGTATGCCGGTGCGTGTCATGATCCATTCATTCGTTGTGTTGACCATCGTTTCCAACATAGCGTTTGTCAGCACCTTTTCAGGCGCATAATGGCCAACCGCTGTAATCGCTGCTCGTAGACTCATTAAAGAAATTTCTTCGTTGTGAAAAAAATGTATGTTATTGAATGTTGTTGCGGAAA
>DATGXR010000237.1:0-9983 GCA_035298825.1 Bacteroidota bacterium | reverse complement strand
AGATGGACGTGCCGTTTGAAACGATGACGAGTCCGGTTGAGCTGCGCATATAACCCCGGCTCACAATCGCCGTGCGAATCCGGCGCACATCGGAAAGTTCGCGCGCGATCAGTTCGACAATCGGAGTCTTGCCCGTGCCGCCGGTGGTCATATTGCCCACCGAGATCACAGGAATACCGGCGGACTCGTGGTTCAATACTCGTTTCTCAAAGAACGCATTCCGGATCGCGACACCGAGTCCGTAGACGAACGAGAACGGCAACAGTATCCGGTTTGGTTTCATGGTATCGCTCGGTGTAAGGCGAAATGCCATTTCGCCCAATGCTTCATCTTTGCTTGTGCTTTTTGTAGGGCGAGATGCTATCTCGCCCAAATGATACGCAGCGCTTCGCGCTGCGGGCGAAATGCCATTTCGCCCTACATGATGTCGATTCCCAATCGTTCGTGCGCGTTGCGATGCGCCTGATTCAAACGCGATTCAACCGTAGCGATAAATGCCGTCATCGATGCGCGGTCAAGTTCGCCGGCGCGCGCTTTTGTCTCATCACTCGGTCCGCCGGAAGATGGTTCCATCGGCGGCACAATGATCGGATCGTCGTACCAGATGCACACTTCAGAAAACGGCATCGGAATCTCGAAGCGGTCCCAGCTTCGCGTGAGCACTTTCTTGTGTTTCACGGCGAGGCCCGCGATCACAAGCGGAACACCAGCGCGGCGTGCCGCGAGCACCGCGCCCGCTTTCATCACATGCCGCGGTCCGCGCGGACCGTCGGGCGTTACACAGAGCGTACTGCCTGCCAGGATCTCGCGCGTCATCATCGAAAGCGCCTCTTTGCCGCCGATATGACTCGAACCTCGCACAAGGCGGAATCCCCATGCCTCGAGCACCGAGGCGAGAATCGATCCGTCCTTGCTCAGACTCACAAGCGCCGATACGCGGCCGCGTTTTTTCGTCGGTCGGTGAAAGAACCATCCCGCAATCATCGCTCCATGCCAGAACGCGATGACGTGCGGCGTTCCGGCGCGTGCAAGCGCGTCGACTGGGCCGGCCTGCACACGGCGCACGCGAAGTGTCAGACAGATAAGCCGCGCGATCACTGCCAGCAGCCTGTAGGCGATGTCCGTCATCAATGTCGTGCGCCTTTCACGCTTGTGCCGCATCGGCGCCGAGAATGCATTCGGCCACTTTCCTTGAAGCCCCTGCATCGCCCAGCGTGTGCATCGTACGCGCAAGCTCGTCGCGCACCGAGTTGTAAAGCGCGTCATCGGTGAGATAGTCTTCAATCACACTGGCGATTGCATCGGCATTGGCCTCGTGCTGGATCAGCTCCGGCACCACTTTTTTTCCGGCCACGATATTCACAAGCGCGATCATATTGATGCGCACCACAAGGCGCGCAAGCCAGTACGTGATCCACGACGTCTTATACACGACAACCATCGGCGTGGCGAAGCACCCGGTTTCAAGCGTCGCCGTGCCCGATGTGACCATGGCGCAGTGCGCAAATTTCATGAGCGCGTGCGTCGAATTCTCGACGATCTTCAGCGGAAGATCGGGATGCACGGGACCCTCCGACGCGTCGCTGTTTGCGCGCGCGCCATCCGGATGTGCCAGTGCCATCGAACGATAGATCGTGACCGGAATGTTCGGCGCCGCAGCGACGGCGATCTCGATCGGGTACTTTTTTCTGAGCTGTTCGGCTGCTTCGAGCATGACCGGAAAGAGGCTGTCGATTTCCTGAATGCGGCTGCCGGGAATTAATGCCACGATCCGTCGTCCGGGATCGATTCCGAACTTCGCGCAAAACTCATCGCGCGATTCATCAACATGCATCTCCTCAAGCAGCGGATGTCCGACGAATTCGACCGGAATGCCATGCTCGCGATAGAGGCGCTCCTCGAACGGCAGGATCACCATCATCTTGTCGATCAACCCCGGCATTTTTTTGAGCCGCCCTTTTTTCCAGGCCCATACCTGCGGACTGATATAATAATAGACCTTGACGCCGTAGTTCTTTGCGATGCGCGCAAAGCGCAAATTGAATCCCGGGTAGTCGATCAACAGCACGGCGTCGGGCTTCGATGTCTGCAGCAGCCCTTCGAGCGTACGTTCAACTCTCCGGATGAGCGGCAAGTGCTTCAGCACCTCGACGAATCCCATAAACGACATCTCGCGCACATGGAATGTGAGCGTCATCCCTTCGCGTTCCATCTTATCGCCGCCGATGCCGAAGATCTCGAGATCGGGTGCGCGTTTCTTCAGCTCGTGCACTACTCCCGCTCCGTGCGCATCACCCGAGGCTTCGCCGGCAATAATCATCAGACGTCGTATCATAAGGTCTTGTGTCGTTTTGGTTGTGGGCGGTAGTCACTGCGCGCCGCAAGCCGCATCCACATCCGCACTCGGAAGCGAAATATCAATTGTCCGATCAGTGTCTCAGTATCGCGCTCAGCACGATCAATGCGAAAATAATTCCGAAGGCCTGGAGCGTGCGCGTTTCCGATTCGAAGCCGCGTTTCAAATCCGGTGTGCGATGGAACGCATGCTCGCCCCTGTAGGGCGTGAAGCGCGGAAAGAAACGCGGCACATTGGCGCAGTAGCGGACGAACTCGTCGCCGAAGGCCGAACGCAAATGTTCCTCTTCGCGCGAGACGATCATATAATATTGAAAGACAAAATACACAAGCGCTCCGATGGCAAGCCAGGGCATGAGCGCGTTGGACATGATACCGAAACCGAAGTAGATCGTCATATTGCCGACGTACAACGGATTGCGAAGATAAGCGAATGGGCCGTCGGTGATCAAATTGGTGGCGCCCACGGGTCCGGTGGTGCGTGTCTCTGTGCCCACGATCGCCACGCCCCAGAATCGGAGGGCTTCGCCGAGCAGCGCGATCACGAGACCGATTGCGATCGAAGAGAATGTGGGCTGCGCGAAAATGAGCATCGCCAGCACAAACGGAACCGGCGTATAGCCGCGCAGTTCAAAAATTTTCTGTCGTACATCCATAGTATCTTTGCCTATCCTTGCATAAATATGTCGTTGCGCGCCATCTCCGCCGTGCGTCGTTTACGCGGCGCGGATGTTTCGACCATGTGCCTGAACGTCCTCAGGATGTCGCGGTATGTTTCGAATCGATGGTACGTAATATTTTCACGCTCGCAGAATTTCAGCAGGGCGTGTTTTGCGAACACGATGTCGGCAAACCGGGCCGGACAGCAGTCCGAATGTCCGTCGCCGATATAGACGATGACCTCTGTGTCCGACGAGCGTGTGAGCACATGATTGCGCTTGCAATTGGCGCACGCCAGGCATTCCGCATCGGTGTGCGGAAATACAGGCTCAAACCGTCCCTCGGTTGAATATGTGAGACGATTGCTGAACACGGGCAGATCAACAAGTCCTTCGCGCTCCAGGACGCGCCGGATATAGAGATCGAATCCATCGCTGACCACTGTCACGGGAATTTTCAGGCCTCTGCAAAAATCGACAAACCCGCGGAAGCCCGAGTCGACTTCCACCCCGTCAACATAGGCAAGAAGCGTCTCGGGTGTACACTCACGGCGGAGTGTCGCGAGATTCATCCTCCAGCACTCGCGCGCATCGAGCTCGCCGGCGCGGAAGCGCTGATAGGTGTTCATACACTCGTCGTACCGGCCAAACTCCCGGAAGAGATTATCGCCGATATCCTCGCGCGTGATCGTGGCGTCGAAATCGGTGAACACTGTATATGTGAGTGTCGGTTTCACGCTCGTCAGTTCTTCGCCACTTTGTTCTCGTTGAACCGGACCGAGACCAGCTTCGAGATGCCCTGCTCTTCCATCGTGACGCCGTACATGGCGTTGGCCGATTCCATCGTGCGCTTGTTGTGCGTCACGACGATGAACTGCGTGTTGTCCGCGAACTTTCGTATGATGCGCGAGAACCGGTCGATATTCGAATCGTCGAGCGGCGCATCGACTTCGTCGAGAATACAAAACGGACTCGGTTTCACAAGATAGATCGCAAACAAAAGCGCAATGGCAGTGAGCGTCTTCTCGCCGCCCGAGAGCAGATCGATCGACGTGGGCCGCTTGCCCCTGGGCTTCGCGATGATTTCAACTCTGGCCTCGAGCGGATCGACGTTCTCTTCGAGCTTCAGATCGCACTCGTCGCCTTCCTCGAACAGACCTTTGAATGTCGTGATGAAATTCTCGCGGATCTTGCCGAACGTCGACAGAAATTCGCGCTGCGCCGTGGCGTTGATCTCCTCGATCGTCGACAGGAGCGTCTTTTCGGCCTCGATCAGATCGTCGCGCTGAGACACGATGAAGTCGTGTCGCTCCTTCTCTTTCTGGAATTCGTCGAAGGCCGCGAAGTTCACCGCGCCGAGCGAGCGGAGTTTCTCCTTATGGAGCCGAACCTGCTCACGTGATGCTTCGAGATCGAACGGATCGTCCTCGGGATATTCCTTCAGTTCGAGTGCAAGTTCGAGCTCGTCTTTGGCGCGCATGATCAGGTTCTGCGCCGTGAGCGCGAGCTCCGCGATTTTCATTTCGAGCTCATGGGCCAGGCCCATCGAGGATTCATGCGCCCGACGCTCGTCTTTGATCTTCAGTTCGATCGTGTGCATCTGGTTGCGCTTTGTGGTGTATTCATTTTCGACCACCTTGCGCCGCTCGGCGATTTTCTTCAAATCGGCGTTGAGCCGTGTGAGCTCCGATTCGTTCTCCGACAATTCGATCGCGAGCCGGTCGATGTCCTTGTTGGCCGTCACGACATCGATATCGCGCTGGGCCAGTGTCGTATGAATATTCTTGATCGTCGCGTGCGTGTATTCAAGCTCGCGCGCAAAATTTTTCTCGTCGTTTTCAAGCTGCAGCAGTTCCATCTGCGCCTTGTTGGCCACTTCGGCATACTGGCCCCAGAGGACTTCCATCGTTTCCAGTTCGCTCACCGAGGCGCCAGAGGCCTGCTCGGCCGCCGACTTATCCATTTCGAGCTGCTCGATCTCCGGCTGCATCGAGGCAAGCTCATTCTGCAGTTGCGCGGCTTCGACTTTCAGACGTTCCGATTCGGTACGATTGCGCTGGATATTTTCTTCGATGCGCTTTTTCTCGTATTCGATCTGCGCGATGCGCATTTCGACCGATGTCATTTCCTGTTCGATCTTCTTCGCCGTCTGTGTGAGGGCTTTCACGTCGATCGATGCGAGCGCGGCTTCGCTTTCTGCGAGTTCGTCGCGAAGCGACGTCAGTTGCTCCTGCATACCGTCGAGTTCCTTCTGGAGCTCGCTGATCTGATTCTTCTTGCCGATCATGCCGCCGTCTTCGGCGCGGACCGATCCGCCCTTGAGCACGCCGGCGCTCGTGAGCACTTCGCCGTCGAGTGTGACGCAGGTGATGCCGGGATGATCGCCTAGCACGGCCGAGGCCGATTTCACATCGTGCACGATGGCCACATCATCCAGAAGGTAGTCGCACAGCGGAGCATACATCTCATCGGCGACGACGGCCGTGCGCGCCCAGGTGACGATGCCGGGATGCGTTGAAGCGCTGCGCCCGTTCGAGCTGCGCGCGGGCACTCTGTCAAGACAGATGAACGTGGTGCGTCCCTTGCCGCTTTGTTTCAAAAATTCGACGCCGCGATAGGCCTCGTCGATCGACGAGACGACGATATAGTTGGCGGCTTCTCCGAGCACGCTTGCAATGGCAAGACGGTACCGGGCCTCGGTCGAGAGCGAATCTGCAACAGTCGTCAGCATGGCCGACTTCCAGTCGTCGTGCTGCAGCAGATATTTTGCTCCTTCCGAAAATCCGTCGTGGCTTTCAACCAGGTGAGTCAGGAAGTCGAGTCGTGAGCGCTTGCGATCGCACAAGCCACGCAGCTCGAGCTCGCGATTCTTGAGCGACTGAATTGTTTTCTGGAGCGAGTGCATTTTCGTTTCGGCCGTGTGCGCGGCCAGATCGGCTTCCGAAAAGCGCGTGCGCATCTCGCGATCCTGCGTAAGCAGTGCTGCAACGATTTCCGCATTCTCTTTGACTTCGGCGGCGTAGACGTCGTTTTCTTCAGTCGAATATTCGATGCGGCCGGCGATGTTTTCAACACGGGCCTTGGCGCGCTCGTAACCCTGGCGCTTTGCCGAGAGTTCATTCAACAGCGCGATCACTTTATCCTGCTGCGCCTTGACGTCGGCTTTTTTCGCATCGAGCTGCACTGTAAATTCGTCGAGCTCTTCCTTCTTCGATGCGTACTGAAGCGACGCGGTCTCGACCTTCGAAACGGTGTCGGCAAGCGCGGTGGTGACATCGTTGATGCGCGACTGCAATTCAACTTCCTGATCGCGCAGTTCGATCTTCTCGTGTTCGTAGCGATCGATCGCGTTATTCAGTGCG
Source organism: Bacteroidota bacterium (assembly GCA_035298825.1). GTDB lineage: Bacteria > Bacteroidota > Ignavibacteria > UBA10030 > UBA8401 > CAISDA01. The sequence continues at coordinate 3,607 of DATGXR010000237.1, read as the reverse complement.
ATCGTGCGTTCCGAATTCTTCACGCGATGCTGCTGAGCGAGGTTGATGCGCTGCTGCTGTTCTGTGACTTCGATCTGCGCCTCGGCCAGTCGATCTTCGAGCTCGCCCAATTCGCTGCGCAGCGTATCGAGCATCGCTTCCTCTTCCGACAGATCCGTCGAGAGCTTGTTCTTTTCTTCCGTCGCCGTGGCGAGCTGTTCCCTCATCGGACCGATGCGGCCGATGACGCTCGCGTAGTCGTGTTCGTAGAGCTCGATCTCGAGCGTGCGCAGTTCTTTGGTCAAAATATTGTACTGCTCGGCCTTGTTGGCCTGGCGCTCGAGCGAGTTGACCGCCTTCTGGACTTCCTTGATGATATCGTTGACACGGTTCAGATCGGCCTGCACCGAATCGAGCTTGCGAAACGCGTCCTTCCTCCGGTGCTTGTATTTTGTCACACCGGCGGCCTCTTCAAACAATCGCCGCCGCTCGTCGCGCGAATCAGACAGGATCACTTCGACCATTTTCAACTCGATCACCGAATAAGCGTCGGAGCCCATGCCGGTATCCATGAAGAGGTCCTTGATATCCTTCAGTCGGCAGAGTGTCTTATTCAGGTAATACTCCGATTCGCCCGAACGGTAGACTCTGCGCGTGATGACGACTTCGGAGTATTCAAGCGGAAGGATGCCTTTGGTGTTCTGAATGGTAAGTGAGACTTCCGCCATGCCCGTGGGCTTGCGGCTTTTCGTGCCGTTGAAAATCACATCTTCCATCTTATCGGAGCGGAGCGTGCTCGCCTTCTGTTCGCCCAGGGCCCAGCGGATGGCGTCGACAACATTCGTCTTGCCGCATCCGTTCGGACCCACGATGGCCGTGATGCCCGCGTCGAACGTGAGGCCGACTTTGTTGGCAAATGACTTAAATCCGACAATTTCAAGATTTGATAAATACATATATTCCGCGTTCTCTTCTTAACCGTCTGCGCCGTCAGCGCATCGACGGCAGCACCATTGTGAAAAAATAATCGATATAGGCGGCGGTCGAGAAGTAATAGTCATAGACCAGGAACGTCCCGCCGAGCAGCACCAGGACGACCAGGAATGCGATCGCATAGATTTTGATCGGCACGATGTCGTAGATGACCGACATGCCCTTGAGGATACGGAAAAAGATCCAGAGATAGATCACCGCGCATAAGACGAGTACGGGCACAACGTACGATTCGTTTTCCATCACACGGAAGAGAATCATGCCCAGCGGAATAAAGACGATCCAGGGAAGCGTCGACCAGACCGAAACCGCGTACGAGTGGTAGAGCGTGACGCGCGCTCGGACGAAAAATGACAGCGCCTGGATGAGGAGCGTGACAAAATAAAACCAGATGAACATGAAGACCGACACGGCGAGGATGCAGAACGGCGCATTCCATGTGAGCTGGATGGCGGCGTATTTGATCGAATCGGACACGAGCAGCTGCGTCAGCGCGTAGTCGAACGCGGGATTCATCCTGAAATGATAGATGATGCTCGAGAAGATGATCGCGAACGTCACCGAAACGATCACCACAAGAAGCGTCGAATGCAGCGGCGAGAGCAGTCGTTGATCGCGCACATCGGCGAAAAAATTATACGGTCTGAAGAGCGCGCGCACCACGCTTTCGCGGAAGCGGCGGTTCGAGTTGATGAGCCAGGCAAACAGGATCAGGAGCAGAAGACCGACGAGCACATAGGAAATGGGCGAAGCGGGTTGGGCGGTGCCGATCGGGAGTGCCGATGTCTTCTCGCCGAGATACATGGCGCGCACCACATCGAACGCGATTTTCTTTTCCCGATTCATCTCAACGATGCCGGCTGTCATCAATTCCGGCACGCTCAATCTCACCGTAAGCACGGGCCGGTCGCTTCTCCAATCATTGAACGCCCAGACGACGCCTCCCGCGATTCCAAGATCCTTGATCACGTTGTAACGTTGCAGCAGGTAACGCGCCTGTGCCTCCTGGCTCATCGGGTCGGAATATCCGTTTCTGTTGCCTGCTTCAATCGCCTTGCCGTAGCGCGAGACGACCACGGGCTGATCCGGATGCTCATCAATCCAGTCTTCGAGCATCGAGCGAAATTCTTTCACATCGTTCGTCCACAATGCAACGGCCGCGATATCGACCGAGCCTGCGCAATCAGACTTCGCTCCGTAGTGCGATGTGCAGTAAGTGAGGCGGCCGTCGGTTGATTTGACGACATTGCTGAGCATTGCAGTGATGCCCTTCTCGCCCTCTGCTGCCTCCTGCACTCCTTCTCCGAGTCCCCATGCCATGACGCTTGGATGATTGCGGTCGCGCTGAATCATCTCGCGCAGATAATTTTCTGCAAGCTGCTGATAGTTGTCGAGCGCGGCGATCCTGGCCGGCACTTCGAACAGCGGCAGGTCTTCCATCACAAGCAGTCCGAACTGATCGCACAAGTCGAGCACGTACGGATGCGGCGGATGGTAGGCGAAGCGTACCGTGTTGGCGCCAAGATTCTTGATGAGCGCAATATCTTTTTCCATTTCCTCATACGAGAGCGACGCGCCGTGATACGGAGAATCTTCCATCCACGCCGCCCCGCGAATCGTGATGGCGCTGCCGTTGAGGAGGATCTTGTTCTTCTGAATCGAGATGGTGCGGAATCCGGTGACGATTGAATGTTCATCGATCGTGCGTCCGTCCGTTGCGCTCACAACCGCCTTGATCGTATACAGTTCGGGATTGTCCACGCTCCACAACTTCGCAGCAAGCGTCATCGGAAGATTCACGACAACATCCTTGTTCATCTCCGGCGTGAGCACGCCCGAGGCATGTCCGACTGCCGCGCCCGATGATCGTTCGATCACATCGACCGAGAGCGACACACTCGATCCGGCCGAAGACGCCAGGTTGTCGCGTCCGGCCACACTTGCACGCACGTTGATGCGCACGCCGCGCGCGTCGATCGATTCTGTCTGTACCGTGAGATTGTCAACCCAGACCGAAGGCGTATTCACGAGGAAGATATCGCGCAGGATGCCCGCGTAATTTTTGAAGCCGCCGATTTGTTGGCGCAGCGGGATTGTGTTGCGCGCGCCCAGATGATTATCGGTCGTGATGCGAATGATATTTTCGCGGCCGACCTGTATCGTATTTGCAGGGACGATCAGCGAAAACGAGGTATAGCCTCCCTCGTGTTTGCCAATAAACACCTCATTAATATAGACTTCGCAGGCATAATTGATGCCGTAGGCCACGAACTTGAAACCGCCTTTGGAGATTTGTGTCGTATCGGCAGAAAATTTGCGCGTAAAAACGATTTTTCCTTCATAATTGACGGATGAGGGCACGGTTGCATCACGCCAGGTCTTTCCGCCATCGGTGGAATAGCTCCAGGTGCCGGAAAGATCGATAATTGAGCGTGTAGAGCCGGAAAGGTGCAGCACATCAGGACGCGCGGGGGCGCCATTTTCATAAAAGTAAGGTTGAGCGTTTGAATTCGTCGAGGTTAGTATCGCAAGAGCAATAACCAGTAGAAGCCGAACAACTGAGGTTTGAAAAGATTGGCTCAAAGTTTAACACCTGAAATGATGTTTGAATACCCCTTTCAATGAAGAGAAAAAC
>DATGXR010000236.1:0-36541 GCA_035298825.1 Bacteroidota bacterium | reverse complement strand
GTACCTTTGCCTTCAGTGCTATCGACAATGAGTCCGCCTTTATGACCCTGCAGAATGCCAAGCACGGCTGAGAGTCCGAGGCCCCGACCGGTGAACTTCGTCGTAAAGAAGGGATCGAAGATCTTCCTCATCGTTTCACGGCTCATTCCGATGCCGTTGTCCCTGACTTCAAGGCAGGCGTAGGCTCCGCTTGGAAGGACCGTATTGGCGATCCGTCCGTACGGCGCAAGCTCGTTGGCATTCATGACGCACGTCTCGAGTGTCACCGACACGACGCCCTGCGCCTCGCCGATCGCGTCTCCTCCGTTGATGATCAGATTCATGATGATCTGCTCGATCTGTCCCGGATCGCCATTGATGTAGACAGGCTCGGCGGACAGACGTGTCTCGAGCTTCACATTTTTCGGCAGCGATACATCGAACAGGCTCGCGTGTTCCTTTACGACTGCCACGAGATCGATCGTGCGGATCTGGAATTTGCCCTTGCCCGAATACGCAAGCATTTGTTTTGTCAGCTCTGCGGCGCGTTCCATCGCGGTGAGCGCCTTCTCGATATTATTCATGGCCGCATGCGCGGGCGGCAGGTGCGACTGTGCAAGCGAGATATTACCGAGCATGATCCCGAGCAGATTGTTGAAATCGTGGGCGATGCCGCTGCTCAGCACGCCGAGGCTTTCTCTGCGCTGTGTGTCGCGAAGCAGCTGTTCCGTCTTTTTCATCTCCGAAATGTCGCGCGTGATGATGATGATGCAGGGTTCGCCGTTGATATCAATCACGGCGGCGGACAGCAGACCGATGATCGTCGATCCGTTCTTCGCGCGGAAACGCGCTTCGAGGTTCTCGACCGATCCGCTTTTCTTCAACCCTTCGACGAGCTTTTTCCGGTCTTCGAGATTCTCCCAAATTTGGATCTCGAACGAGGTTCGCCCAATGATCTCTTCTTCGGTATACCCGGAGATTTGTGTGAAGCCGCGGTTGATCGAAATGTACATCCCGTCGGCGATCCTGTTCACGCTGATCGCATCGGGACTCGTATAGAACACTCTTCTGAATTTTTCTTCGCTCTTGCGAAGCGCGTCTTCATAATTCTTGCGTTCCGTAATATCCCTGGCGAAGCCCGCCGATCCGAGGACGATTCCGTTCTGATCGAACATCGGGGATTTATGCGTCTCAAACCATTTGCGCGAGTCGTTGGCGATGATCTCTTCTTCGACGAGGATGCGCGTGCCGTTCGCGATCACCTTCTTATCGTCGGCGATATATTTTTCGGCCAGCTCGCGGTTTGTGATGTCGAGATCCGTCTTGCCGATCACGTCCTTGATGCTCTTCTGATTGAACGCGTCGACAAACGGCTGATTGACAGAAAGGAATCTTCCTTCCGTGTCCTTGATCCACACCAGATAGGGGAACGTATCGAGCAGCGACCGCAGCCGCAGCTCGCTCTCCCTGAGCGATTCCGCCGTATGCGTCTGTTCCGTGACGTCACGGATTTCGACAAGACGCGCCGATCGGCCGTTGTACGTGAGGGGATATGAGCTCACCTCGACATTGATGAGCGTGCCGTTCTTTCGCTTGTGCCGCCAATCGCCGGGCAGTCGCATATCGACAGGGGGCTGCGATAGCCATGCGAAGAACAACGCATAATCCTCGGTCGGACGTATCTCTGTAATCTTCAGGGCGAGAAATTCCTCGCGTGTATATCCATACAGCGCGACGGCCGCATCATTGGCATCCAGGAATGCCAACGTGTCAACGTCGTAGATCCACATCGGCGAGGAATGTCCATGAAAAGGAAGAGTGAAATGGAGTTCTATCGTGTCGGCAGGAGATGGTGCTGGTCGAAAGTGCTTCTGATCGTTCATTGCTGAAAATAATTAATCAAGATGATCTTCCGCGCATGTCCGGCGCCCGTTTCACAGGGAAATTGAAACGGCCCCATATATCCGCTAATATATTGGAATACGAGATGATATGCAATTGCTATTTCCTGGTTGCCTCGCCGATCAGTTGTTCAACACGGAGCCGGTTTTTGCCGTGCACGCGCAGTTTCATCGTCACGACATCGTCGACATAGTGTTTGTCCGAAATCTCCGCCAATTCGTGTAATTGGGACAGGATTCTGTATTCCGAGGCGGGTAGCGTCACATCGAGTTCGGCGGCGGCGCTGTTGAGCATCGACAGAAGCATCTCCTTCAATCCGGAGAGATTGATGCCGCGCTGCGCCGAAATGAAAACGGCAGGACTGTATTTTTCAAGCATCTCATGCATTGCGCTTCTGTCTTCAAGCATGTCCACTTTGTTGAAAATATGGAGGACCGGTTTCTGGGCGGCTCCGAGTTCGGCAAGAGTCGCATTGACAACCTGAATCTGTTCCGCCGCGGCCGGATGAGACGCATCGATGACGTGGAGGAGAATATCTGCTTCGACGATTTCCTCGAGCGTGCTCTTGAACGAGGCGACCAGATGATGCGGCAGCTTTCTGATGAATCCGACGGTGTCCGTCACGAGCACGTTCGCCGACGGCGCGAGCTCGACCATGCGCGTCGTGGCATCGAGCGTCGCGAAGAGACGATTCTCGACGAACACTTCGGATGAGGCGAGCGAGTTCAGCAGCGTCGACTTGCCGACGTTTGTATATCCGACAAGCGCCATGCTCATGAATTCCTTGCGTCCCGCACGCTGTGTCTTGCGCTGCGAGCTGATCCGTTCGAGCTTCTCCTTAAGATGCGCGATGCGCTGGCGGATCATCCGGCGATCGGTCTCGATCTGCGTTTCGCCGGGACCCTTTGTGCCGATGCCTCCGAATTGTTTCGAAAGATGCGTCCATTGCCGCGTGAGGCGGGGAAGAAGATATTGCAACTGCGCGAGCTCGACCTGTGTGCGCGCCTCGTTCGTCCGCGCGCGCGTCGCGAAAATGTCGAGGATCAATCCGCTGCGGTCGAGGATCTTCACTTTTGTTTCGCGCTCAAGATTGCGGAGCTGAACGGGAGACAGATCGTCGTCGAAAATAATGAGCGTGATGGATTCGTCCTCGGCGAGCAGCGCGAGCTGTTCGACTTTCCCTTTGCCGATATACGTCGCCGAGTCGATGGCGTCGCGCTCCTGCAACACCTTGTGGATGACATCGGCGCCCGCGGTGTCGGCGAGCAGTGCAAGCTCGTCGAGATAGTCTTCGGCCTGGCGTCTGTGGACGAATCGTGTGACAAGACCGACAGCGATGGCCCGTTCGCGTTTATCGTTTGCTAAATCAATCATAAAGAAGAATGCAATAATTGTGATGCGGGAGATTACGCCGCGATGTCATGCCGTTCACGCGCCACGAGCATCTCGATGAGGGCGATTGCAAGAGCCGCGAACAGAAAATATTTCCACAATTCGACGCCGAACCGGCTTTCGAGCACAGCGGTGTCAATTTGCGTATCGGGTTTCAGGATCGTTGCCGTGCCGCCGTATGCAGCAATCACACGTGCGATCGCATCGGGCGTGATCGGCTTGCCGTCCGATTCAGCCCGGTCCAGATTCATGCCGACGACCGTGATCGTGTCGGCGCCCTGTGTGATCGCATAGAAGCCCATCTCCTGTGCGTTCTCGGCCAGCGAAGCGGCGAGAGCAAGCGCGCCTTTCGCGTCGAGCACCGTTGCGGCGAATTTTGTCTCGTTGCCGGCCGGATCGAACAGATGCAGCGGCACTGTCGAGCTCATATGACGCGCAGTGCGGGGGATGAGCATCGTACGCGGATCGACCTCGCGGCCGATCACGCCCGGTTCCACGCCGGCATTGACCGATGATCCAATATACAAAATCGCCTGCGAAAGAAGCGGAATGAAAATCGGTTTCAGGACGAAATCGGACCATTCGGTTGTCGGCGGAACGCTGAATCCGAGTATCGTGCCGCGTCCGAATCGTTTCTCCCACAGGAAATATGTTCCTGTTCCCGTCGTGATGATCGGACGAAGCGGCTGCTGGGAAGAAAAGCGAATCTGGCGGCCGATCGCTGGCGATTCGATTTGCGGCGATCGTTTCATTGGTGTCGGCTCGAAGATTCCTTTGAAGATCGTGTGATCGAAATCGATCTTGTCGAACGACGTCTGTCCCACCGCAGTACCGCCGGCTGATTGTGGCGCGGGCGGCGGCGGATTGGTGGTCTGATTCCGGTTGCGAAAGGCATCGTTCGCGGTTCGGGTTGTTGGCTGCTGAGCGCCGGGCGTCGTCGATGTCTGCATGCCTGAACTCTGCAGAACGGGAATGTCGAAGACTGGAAAGAACTCGGCATTGTATTTTGCTTCATCCATATTCGGTCCCGGGAAGAACAGGAGTCCGGTTCCGCTTTGCATCGCCATGGCAATCATCTGTGCGTCGCTTTGCGTGAATTCCTTCACACCGCATGCAAGAACGAGATCGGCATCCTGTAATGCGGATGATGAAATGCGTCCCGGCTGAAATTCGTTGACGGAGAGAAACGGTTTTCCTTCTGCGCCTCCTGAAAGAGAGAGTGCCGACAGCGCCGCGCGAATGTACGATGTTTGCGTCTCATCATCGGCGATCAGTGCGATGTGGACCTGCTCCGGCACATAGAGCGAAAAATAATACCTGTTGTCGGCTTCGAATGTGTCGTCTTTAAGCTCGATTGTGCATCGCTGGAATCCCGCATGCGCAGGCGTGAACGAAAATGCGACCGACACGCTCGCGCCGGGAGCGATGGAGACGGTCTTCTGCATCACTCTGCTGCCGTCGACGATGAGGCTGGCCAATCGGTTTGAAACGGCCGTCAGCCCGAAATTTCTGATCGAGACTTCGACGGATGCGATCCTGCCCGGTTGGAGCAGCGACGATCGGGATTCGATCTTTTCGATGCCGCAATTCTCGAACTGCCGGTCATTCAACGGAAGCACGAAAAATTTTGACTCCTCGTCGAAGAGCCTCTCCGATGTGCGGCGGGATGCGGCGGTGTCGGATGCGAGGAATGTGGTCTGCTGCGCGTCTGTGAAGATATAGACTTCCTTGTTGAAGTTCTTCGACTCGCGCAACAACCTGGATGCGAGGCGCAGCGCGTCCTCGATCGTGCGATGTTTCGGACTGACTTTCAGTTCCTGGAGCAGTGTGCGGATGCGTGCCGGATCGCGTGTGGGCTCGAAGGCCGTGCCCGGCAATTCGGACAATCGGATCATCAGCACATCGTCGCCCTCCTTCATCATCCCCAGCACGCGAAGCGCCGCTTCACGCGCCTGCTTGAGATATGCGCCCTGTTGATTTTCAAGCGACATGGTGTACGAATCGTCAACGATGAGTACCATCGATGTCTTGGCATGCGAACCGAATCCGGCGAATGAGCCGCGAAGCACAGGGCGTGACAATGCAAGGACGACGAGGATGATGAACAGCGTCCGCAGGAGAAGAAGGAGCCACTGACGGAGCGTGATCCTGCGCATCGTGCTCTTTTGCAGTTCCTTCAGAAAGGAGAGCGAGCTGAATTCGACCGTGCGCAGCTTCCGTTTGTTCAGGAGATGGAGCAGTATCGGAATTGCCGCCGCAGCCAGGCCGAAAAGGACAAATGGATTGAGAAACGTCATATGCCCGACCCGTGAAAATGCAAAAAGCCGAACGAATGCTCGGCTTTTTGTCATTGGAATCTATGAAAAAGGCACATCATTTTTTTGCGTGCCGCATTGCTGCCCCGTCAGGGGTCGAACCTGAACTCTTCTGATCCAGAGTCAGACGTGTTGCCAGTTACACCACGGGGCAATGTTTTGTTCTCTTCAATATACGCAATATGTGAAAAAGTGGCAAGAAGAAAATATGCATCGCGCTGTTTTTTCAGTTTTCGATCTTCTGCAGCGCGGTCCTTGCAAGGGCTGCCTGTATGATCGCGCGGATTTGTTCGAATCTGAACGGTTTGGTCAGCACGTCGATCGCGCCCATCTTGAGAAAATTCTCACGTGAGATCCCGTCGAGATATCCCGATGAGATGAGCACCGGCTTCGACGGATCGATTGTCTGCAGCCGCTTGAAAAATTCTTCGCCTCCCATTTCGGGCATTCCCAGATCCGTAATGACAAGATCGATCGACGACCGTTCGGCTGTAAATTTCTCCAGCCCTTCAATGCCGTTTCGAGCCGTGATCACCTGGTAGCCGCACTCCTGGAGATATTCAGTGAGCATTTCGCGTATCATATGCTCGTCGTCAACGAACAGGATCGTGCCCCGCTGCCTGCCAGGGGCCGCGCTTTCCATCGCGCTCGTCAGACCCGTTATGGTTGTTGCGCCGGGGAAGTAGAGCGTGAATGTTGTGCCCTTGCCCGGAGTGCTCTGCACGTCGATCAATCCCTTATGATGCTTGACGATGCCATGCACCATCGCAAGTCCGAGTCCCGTGCCTTTGCCCTGGGCCTTCGTCGTGAAGAAGGGATCGAAAATCTTTTTCAGCATCGATTCACTCATGCCTTCGCCGGTGTCCGCAACGGTCACCACTGCGTACACGGCCGCGTCGGGCGGACTGAATTTGCGGGGAAGGGCGCTTGCTTCAATCATCTGCAGACCGATTGTCAATTTTCCGTTATTCGACATCGCATCGCCGGCATTGAGCACGAGATTAAGCAGGGCCTGATGAATCTGTCCCGCATCACCCATGACCATCGCCTCGTTCGTTTCGGTTTTCACCTCGATCGAAATTGACTTGGGAAGAAAATGCGACAACATCTGCTGAAGCTCGACGATGATGTTATTGACGGAGACCGGTTTGAGTTCGCTCTGCTCCGGTCTCGAGAAGATCAGCAGTTGCCGCGAGATCGACGCTCCACGCTCGGACGCGTCGATGATGCGATCGACATGCTTTTGAATTTTCGCATTGTCGCGCACATGGAGCCGGAGCAGTTCGGCCGAGCCGAGGATCATCGAAAGCAGGTTATTGAAATCGTGCGCGATGCCGCCGGCAAGCGTGCCCAGGCCCTCGAGTTTCTGTGCCTGAAGCAGCTGCCGCTCGAGCGTAATGCTTTCGGTGATGTCCTGTATCGTTCCGAGGATACGTCTGCGTCCCGACGAATCGACCTCGAACTCGCCGAGTCCGTGCACCCAACACTCGGCGCCGTCACTTTGTCGCACGATCATATACTTGAGATCGAGACGATGCTGCGTTTGGACTGCGCTGTAAAATGTCCTGATGAACAATTTCCTGAAATCGGGATGGATGATGTCCGCCATTCCTTTCACGTTCCGCACATAGCCTTCGTCGATTCCCAGAATCGCGTCGAGGATTTGCGAGCTCTTCCAGTGTCCTGTCTCGACATCGTAAATATAGCTGCCGAGATGCGCCACCTTCTGTGAATTATGGAGGAAGAGTTCGCTCTCGCGCAGTGCGGCCTCGGATTGCTTGCGGACGGACACTTCACGCTCCAGATCCGATGTGCGCTCGATCACGCGTTGTTCGAGTCCCTGGTTGTTCAATTCAAGCTCGATATTTGCCGAATGCAGACGGTCGACCATCATATTGAACGCCTCGGCGAGATGACCGACTTCGTCATTCGATTCCGTGTGTGTGCGCACGGTCAGATCGCCCGCCGTGATCGCTTCGGCGGTCTCCACCATATGCGCGAGAGGCTTGGTGATCAGTGTGCTCAATCCGATGACGAACAGGACGCCGATGACGAAGAACAGCGCGCTTGCAAGCGCCACGAAGAATCGCGCATGTGACGAGTCGTTGTGAAGCTGAGAAAGTGACATCCCAATGTACAGCTCTCCAACCAGCTGATGAGCGCTTCGTACCTCTTTATACGCGATATAATAGCGGCCGTCTTCGGACATTACATTCTGCCGTGAGGCGATTTGATATCCGGCGGCGTGCGCTTTGTCGAGTTCGTATGATGCGGCGATGCGATGATCGGCGTCAATGAAGACGACGAACGAGATTTGCGGATCCTTCCGGAGATTCTCGATCGTTTCGTGAAGCGCTGTCGTATCGCCGAACATGAATGCGGGTCCCACGCCGAACGACGTGATCGAGACGATGCTTTCCGTCTTCTCGATCATCGCGCGTTCAGCCTGATGCTCGTATTGAATGGGCAGATAAATCGAGATGAAGAGCGAAATGCCGGCAATGAAAATCGTAAACGGCACAGTCATTTTCTGGGCGAGCGTCAGATCGTCCATGACCGAGAATCCGGATCGTCGCTGTTTCAACAGAGACATCAGCCGATTCATTGCAACACCTTTACAAGCTTGAGAAAATGTGAATTGAACTCCGCTCCCTCGGCCTTCGACGACGGGAGATTGATCAGAATCTGCGGCCGCTGATTCAGGAGGCCGATCGAGATCGACACGCCGCCATCCACATAACTGCTGACGCCGGTGAGTGTGAGGATCTTCTGCTCACGCGTGGCTTCGAGGAGCGTCTCGAGCTGAAAAGCCCTGAGCGGCGTGATGTAAGCGACGGTCACGCCGCGCTTCTCAAGTTCGGCGGCCAAATCGTCGGTCCCTTCAAGGTCGATCAACTCGACACGAAACGGAATGTCGCCCATCTTCACCTGAGGCAGCGCCCCGATCGACTTCAGCATGTCGTCTTTCGCCGAGGAAGAGGCTTTGTACGTATGCTGATAGATGATGCCGAGCACGCCACGGCCTCCGGTTCGTACGTGCAGGTTTCGGTCGTAGCTCAGGATTTTTGCGAACAGTTGAAGCTGCGTCTCGACGGGAACCTCCATGACCTGAGCATACAGCGCACTGACCGATGCGCCGCACAAGAGGCCATAGAGAATCCATCCAATGAATTGACGTTTCAGCATGAGGCTCGCCAATAAATTAAAATGTCGACTGCAATTTAAGCGTCACTTCGCGTCCGAGTTGTTCAATCGCTACTTGCCGATGTTCGTATCCTCCGGGGAATGTGTAGCGCGTATCGAACAGATTTCGGATGCCGAGCGAGACCATAAGATGTTCGCCGAGAGGGAACACGTTGAGACGCGTATGCACGAGCGTGAACGGATCGGTTGCGCTTCCGTTCAATGCGAGACGACGACTGTCGTGGCTCGCCTCGAGCGATGCTTCGACCCATTGACTGAATTTATATGAAATGCCCAGGCGCGCAAGCCAGGCCGGAGAATTGGACGGTTCTGCATGTGTGATCTCGCTCTCGGTCTTCTGCAGAGACAAGAGGCCGTAACAATGCAGTGCGCGAAATGGGACATAGTTGAGTTCCGCCTCGACACCGCGCGCGATCATTTTGTCCTGATTCTGAAACTGCGTCAGCGAATCGGACGGATCGACGACCTGATCGATCAGGTCGACCATCTCGTTCCGATAAAGCGACAGCGACGCACGGACGTGATCGCTGAAGCGTTGTTCGAAGGCAACTTCCCATGTTGTGATGAGCTCAGCTGAGAGCGACGGATTCGACTTGAAGCCGAGTTCGTTGTCGAAATAATTGAGTTCATAAAAATTCGGCGCCCGGAATGAACGGCCCACGAGCAGTTTCATCACTCCGCCATCAAGCACGTTCCAGTTTACTGCAACACGGGGAGAAAGCATGCCTCCGGACACGGAATGCCGGTCGTAGCGCAGCCCGGTTGTGAGCGTGAGATTTTCGAACCATTGGAATTCATTCTGCGCAAACAGCGAAAGAACCGAAAACGGATAATTGCGATTGAATGTTTCTACGCCCCCGTATGAGAGGATGTAATCGGAACGAAAGTCATCCTGGAATTCGGACCCGATCACGAGCCTGTCATTCGATGCCGGATCCCATTGCAAACGTACTTCAGTGCCCCACCATAATCCTGTGCTGTGGTCGAGCGAAAGGTCTTCGTACGGGTACACACCGGCGTACTTGTATCTGTCGCCATAGAGCCGCAACGAGAGCTCCGCATTATCGGGCAACGGAACTGCATAGGTCATGTCGATAAACTGACGCTCATCGCGTGTTTGCTCCCTGGGATCGTTGAAGATTGTGCCGAACGATGCGGTTGGAATTGCTTTCTCGCGCCATGTCGCTCCTGAACGGAGGGCGAAATTCTGAAGCGAGAGTTTTGCCGTCACGCCGTAAAACGATTCCCAATCGGCATTGGTTGCGATTCCATGATTGGTCGAATCGGTGTCATACTCGGATGAATAGAAGTCGGCTCCGTGCTGCTTTCCAAATTCGGCTGAAATGAAGAGTCCGCTTCCGCGTCCCAGCTCTTTTCCGAACTGGAGCGAGCCTGTGCGTTGTCCGTAGTTTCCCAGAGAGACTGCGCCCCGAACGCCGTCGAATGAATGATAATCCTTAGTAATCACATTGACGACACCGAACATGGCGCCTGCTCCATAGAGCGCCGAACCGGGGCCGCGAACGATCTCGATGCGTTCGATTGCATCGAGCGAGATGCCGAATTCGGTTCCAAGGAATGCGGATCCGTACACATCTTCATTGATCGTGTGTCCGTCGACGAGCAGCAGCAATCGGTTGTTGTAATCGGAAGGGCGGCTGAAACCGCGCACGCCCACATATGCGTAGTTGCGATCGTTGCTCGAATACATGCCGCGCACACGATTCAACACATCGGCAAGCGTGCGATACTGGAACGTTTGAATGTCGGCCGAGGTGATCACTGAAATTGACGCCGGGGCTTCGGCCGACGTCTGTTTGTATTTCGCAGCCGTGGAGACAGGCGCCGTAAGGAGCGAGTCGAGCGTGAAATCGGCAGTAACTTGTTCCAGAGACTGAGAAGTCACGGTTGCAGCGCAGAAGAGGAGACACAAAAGCAAACGCGAAAAAACAATCATGATTCAGCCTGCAGAAAGATGACAGAAAAGAGAGACCGGAGACAAATCGATCCGCGTATTTGGATCATTATCGGCGGATTTCTGGTATCCTTGAGGAAAAAAAGCGGGAATGATCATGATAAAGTTACGCGGGGATGCACCTGAAGGACTGTTGTTGACGAGGAGAATGGCTGCGCTTGCGACACTTTCAGCGAATGGCCGCTGAAATATTTGAACAGCAGAATCAAGACGATGATGGCAATCAGGATACCGAACCGGATATCATAAAATCGAGAGGATTGTTTTTCCATCATCGTGATTTGGTTGTTCATTGATCCGCAGAAAGGATATTGAATCGTGTCTGTAGTAAAAATTGTATAAATTAATCGACAAATTCAAGAGGCATGCATATTTTGTTGGTTTTTAAAATCTTTTTTAATATCATTGAACATGAGGTGCATATGAAAAAAATCGTAGTTCTCGTGATGGTGATGACGTCAGCGTGTCTGGCGGATGTGAAAATCGGAAAATATGCCGGAGAGTTCATGGCGATCGGCGTGGGAGGCCGCGCCCTGGGCATGGGCAGCGCCTATACAGCGCTCGCGACAGACGTGACGGCCGGCTATTGGAATCCGGCCGGGTTAGCGCGCATCATGTACCCTGAGATCGCCCTGATGCACGATGAACGCTATGGCAATCTCGTCAACTACGATTATGTCGCCGTGGCTCTGCCGTTCGGCGCCAACGTGACGAACGCTGAAACGGGAGCAGTGGACTATCGGGCGTCATCGATCGGACTGAGCGTGGTTCGGCTCGGGATCGACGCGATCGCCGATACGCGCCGCGCCTGGAATGACATCAACGGGAACGGCATCTTCGACGACGGGGCGGGAGTTCGTCCAGATTATTCGCAGATCACCTTCTTCAATGCCGCAGACTATGCGATGTATCTGACATACGCAAAGCAATATTCCGCCAAGTTTTCATTGGGCGTGAATATGAAATTGATCCGGAGGAACATCGGCGAATTTCACGGGACGGGCATCGGATTCGACGCCGGCGTGATGTATCTGCCGACACCGCGTCTCTTCCTCGGCGCAACCGTGCAGGATATCACCACCACGCTTGTTGCCTGGTCGACCGGCACGAACGAATTGATTTCTCCCACGGTGAAGCTCGGCGCCGCCTACAGGATCGACGCGCTGGGAGGGAGGTTCACGCCCGCCGTCGGGACTGACGTGAGATTTGAGAATCGGAAATTTTCGGCGCGAGTGAATGTGGGACCGGTGAGTTTCGATCCCGTCTTCGGACTCGAGTATGAGTATAAAAATGTGTTCGCTTTGCGCGGCGGATACAACGATGTGGGCAGTGTCACCGTCGGAGCCGGCATCCATCTGCGCAAACTCGACATCGATTATTCGTTCGCCAAATTCGACGCCAACGATCAGCTTGGCAACACACACCGGATCTCGCTTCGCATCACACTGCAGGAAGACAAGTTCCGCCGCGGCGGAAGTCAGTAACCATTCTTATTTGGATTGAAGCGAATGGATGCCCGTCCAATCGGGGCCGGGCGCTTCGAGGAGGAACCGCTCCGACCGCATGATGTATGTGCGCGCCGGACCATCCGTCGGGACGATCTCGAGAACCTTCCTGAACGAGACGAGCGCTTCGTCGAAACGCCGGTTTCTGTAGCATTCAAGCCCTTTCGCATGATGCACGAGCGCTGCCGATAACGGCGACTCCGCGATCGTGCGAATGGCGCCGAGCGGTTCAAAAATCCTGATCGGCGTCGAGCGCCCGATCACCATCAGATCGTCCAGTTCCCTGCACACCAGTTCTTCTTTCACGAACGATGCCGTGCGTTCACTGATCATGATCGTCGTTCCGTACGCCTTATTCGCCCCTTCGAGCCGTGACGCGATGTTGACGCTGTCGCCGATCACCGTATAATCGAATCGCGACGCGCTCCCGACGTTTCCCACGATCATTTCACCGGTGTTAATGCCGATGCGCACCGAGAACTCCGGCTTGCCTTCCCGCCGCCAGACAGCACGGATTTCCTCGACCTTCTTCTGCATCGCAAGCGCCGCGCGGCAGGCGTCGAGCGCCGCATTCTGCAGTTCGAGCGGCGCGCCCCAGAACGCCATGATCGCATCGCCTTCATACTTGTCGAGTGTGCCGTTGTGCGCGATGATGATGTCGCTCATCGCTCCGAGATATTCGTTGAGCAACGCAATGACGCGCTCGGGTTCGATGCGTTCCGAGAGATTCGTGAATCCGCCCACGTCGGCGAACATGACGGTGAGCTCCTTGCGTTCACCTCCGAGCCGGAGTTTTTCGGGATGGGCGATGAGTTCGTCGACGATATGCGGATTGAGATAATGGGCGAACATTTTCTGTATCATCATCTTCTGTCGGTGCTCGCCGAGAAAATGATAGACCGAGGCGACGGCGTATGCGGTGATGATGGCCGCGATCGGCGGAACAATCGGCACGACCAGATTTCGCTCCGAGAATAAGATGGAGGCCGATGCCAGCACACCGTAGACGAGCAGTCCGCACAGTACGAGCGCCGCCGTTTCGTTGACGGCCGAGTGTCTGCCTGCGCGTTGCTTGATGGCAGAGACCGAAAGCATGACGAGAAGCGTCAGCGCGCAGACGAGCGCGGCAGAGGCGGGAGCGGAAACCGGGTGCAGAAAATTCTTCGCAAGCAGCATCTGTATGACGTTTGCATGCAGCTCGACGCCGTACATCAGATTGTGCGACGGCTCGTCGGCCGGCGCAAGCGGGATCGCCACGAGGTCCTTCGACTCGGCGA
Source organism: Bacteroidota bacterium (assembly GCA_035298825.1). Lineage (GTDB taxonomy): Bacteria > Bacteroidota > Ignavibacteria > UBA10030 > UBA8401 > CAISDA01. The sequence continues at coordinate 22,992 of DATGXR010000236.1, read as the reverse complement.
AGTAGGGACCGATCAGGACGATCTTCCCGCAGAGCGAACTGTCGCGCAGGATACCGCAGTCGCGATCGTCGAATGTGTTGACCGATTCATGCAGCTGATGTTCCTCGATGGTTTCGAATGTCGAATCGTCGATGATGTCGGCAAAATCGAACTCGGGGAATGTGCTTCCCGCCATTCCGAAATAATTCACGAGCAGCGACGATTCATCGACCGACGGAATGCGCTCGCCATAATAGAGAAACGATCCGGACTCCGATTGCGCGACCGTCGCGTGCGGAAGACCGTGGTACTGATTCAGCACGGCGAATGCGAATGATGGAATAAGGGCGCCGCTGCCGGGAGATGCGGCGCACGGCATGTACCGCCGGAAGATTCCGTCCTCGTCGTTCGGCACATAGACGCTGCCGGCGGCGCTGTCCGCGTCAAAAAAGATCGAATGATAATTTTCATTCTCGCGTGTGATGGCGGCGTTCGCAGAGGCGATATCGGTTTTTACTGCGACAACGACGTTGCCCGCCTGTCGTATCGCGTCGAAGAGTTCGGTGTCGTTCGCGACACCGTGTCCGTCGGGTTGTTCGAACATCAGATCGATGCCGATGGCGCGGGCGCCCGCGCGATTGAGATTCCGGATGACGCGCGCATAGTAGCTGCGGGGAAAGGGGAAATGCTCGGGAAGCGATTGTTCGGTGCGGTCCGAGATTTTGACGATGACGACGCGAAGCGAATCCGGAGGCACGCCGACAGCGCCGCGTCGTCTGACCATCGCATCGTACGATGAAAGCGCAAGCCGGTCGAAAAAATGGAACAGGCCGAACACATCGCTCACGAACAGCAGGACGAATGCAGAGGCCGCGGCGGCAAGCAGCAGCTGTGTGATCATTCCGGCCCGTTTCGGTACAAGTGCTGCCATGGCGTTATTAAAATGTCATGCGATAGGAGATCAGAAATGCTGAATCGTCTGTCTTCGGCATGAGCACTGTCGGCTGAAGCGACGAATTGACGATATAATGATACTGGACCGCGATGAGATGGCGGGGCAGCAGCTCGTACTGCAGGCCGGCCTCCATCTGCGTGCGCTTGAAATCTCCGATTGTGGGCGACAACATTGCCGTCGCCTTCATCTTCTCGTTCAGGAATTTCCAGCCGGCGCCGAGCGAGAGCGTTGTATAATTCATCGACTCCGTCGTACCGCGGCCGCCATTCGCCGATGTGTCGTACGAGACAACGGGCAGCGTGTTGATGCTTGTCGTGATGCCGAGCGTCGATTCGACCAAGCGCGAGTGGACTGTCGTGATGAAGAGCATGCCGTTTACGCCGGTGACGTCCTGATTGCGTACGGATCTGTCGTCGGCATTCGAATAATCGGCGCTCAGGAGCATCGAGTGCACGCCGATCCATGCAAATGAATAAGATGATTGAACGAAGATCCGCTTCGTGGCATAATCGATTTGCGGCAGGAAGACCGATCGCAGCGAGTCGGCCGGAAGATTATCGTTCGAAATATTGTTGACAGAGACACCGACGGTGAGATCCGGTATGTGTCCGCCCGCGAAATACGATACGGAGGCGGTGGTGTTCGTCCAAATCGTCGTCGACGGCTCGTAGTGCGACACGTTGTTGCGGAGCTGTTCGACGGTGGCCGTGAGAAACAGCGAATTGCCCGGCAACCGGAGACGGTCGGTGATGTTGTATCCCTGCACGTCGCGCCGGAACGAGGTTGTGCCAAACGAGGAGTAATCGTTTCCGTGATAGGTGTATGTGCCCTTGAGAAAGTTATTGAAGTAATTCACAGAGAACGACGATTCAAGCGCGAGTGACGAAAGTCCCGACGGATTGAGCGGCGTCAGGTTCTCGTTGAACGTGATGATTTTCGACGCAACGGGCAGCAGTTTTTTCAAATCGTCGGCGTCGCTCCGATTCAGCGTGCCGCGCGCCGCGGCGGCGTCGATGCTGTCGGCGGTGAATTCAGGCGAGGAGATGTCGAGATTGTTGATGCTCATCGATGCCTGCGTCGTCCATTGAATGCGTTTGTCGTCGAATGCCACAAGCAGATCGGTCCCGGCTACGACATTCTCCTGCGGCTTGAGCGTCGTGCCGGTGTTCCACCGATCGATCGAATGCAGGTAGGTAAGTCCCCACTGGAAATTTTCTCCCTTGCCGAAGCTCGGCCGCACCGCGGTGAGCATGCGCCGATGCGCCTGTGTCATGCCGTCGACGTCTGTGCCGCGCACGATTTCACCGGTCGATGCCGAAACGCGTACGGCGCCGTACGATGCATCGAGCGACACGCCGCGCACACGGCGGCTGTCCATGATCGTCGTCGGGAACAGGGGATAGGTATCGCCGAGACCGAGCTTCACATATTTCGCCTCAAGTCCGAGGAAGTAGCGGTTCTGCGGCTGGTTCTCGGGCCGTTCCTCGGATGTGAGCTGGAGATTCGCCGTCGTCTTCAGGATGCCGTACGCCGCATTGGCGCGCGCATCGAGCCGGTTATATGTCTTCGAGGCGCCCTTCACGCTTTCGGAGCGGGATTCAATCTGGCCGCTGCCATTCACGATCAACTCCGGTCCTGTTTCGGCGGGAGGAAGCGCATTCGCCGCGGTGTACGAGCGATGCATCGTGTGATAACGCGCGCCCGTTGTATCGTACAACTCGATCGTCAGGTCGAGGCGACCGGCCTTGAGCGCATCAGGAATCATATCGGGGCCGACGATCAGGAGATCTCCCGCGGCGAGCGCGCGCGAAGAAAGATCGACGCCGTTAAGCACGATCTTCGTTCTGTCCATCGACACCGCGTTGTCTGCGTACACGAACGAAAGCGTCACATAAATTTCATTGGGCAGAAGAGGCGTGCCGGCGTCGGGATTCAGGATCAGGACTTCGGATTCTTTTGCCGAACGCGGAAGGATGGTGATGCGCGCAGGCGATGTCTGAGGCGACGCAACCGGATATGTTTCGCGCACGCCGGTTTGTGTTTCGGCGACGATGTAGAGTTCGACGAACGGCGGAGCGACGTCTTCCGCCGGGATGACGGCCGAGGCTGCATCGCGTGAGATCTGCATTTCGATCGAATGGAAATCGCTCGTGCCGAGCTGCCTGTAGAACATCACCACCCGGCTCAGTGCCGACGTCTGCGTGAGCGAAACTGTCACGGTCAGCGGAGCGGCCTCGGATGCCGACTGCGGACGAACCGACTGAATATATGTGCTGATGATCTGAGCCTGAACAAACGAGAAGTTCACAGCGGCCAGAAAAACACATGCGAGAAAACGCGAACAACAATCTTTTCGTATCAACGTCGTAATCTTATTCGAATTTGAGTATCAATGTCTTTGGGTTGCCGTTCTGGTCTTTCATCCTGATGCGGAGTTCATCCCGCTGCTGCCCCGCGTCGCCGCGAAGCGTTCCCGTCGTATCCGACATGCTGCCGAGATCCCGGAGATGATGCATCCTGTCAATGTCGCCCGGAAGCGACGGACGGACCCGAATCTCTCCATTGGCGAACGACTGGCCGGTTTGGCCGCCGAGCACGTCCACGGAGCGATGCGACACAGTATTTGTGAACAACACAGATCCGGTTTCGAGCACAAGCAGATCGCTCGAGTCAGGATCGGAAAAGAGCGCGCCTTCAGTGCCGCGTATCGATGCGACGGACGTGGGCGTTGTAAACTCGAACTTTTCGTTCGGCCGCTTCTTCACGTTGAATCCGAGTCCGCCCGAACGCATGTGCACATTCTTGGAGAATTCCTTACCCGACGATTTTGTGCCGCGTATCTCGACTTCCGATCGTTCCTGCACGCGAAGAATGGAACTCTCAAGGAATTTGATGATGGCGAACGAACGCTCGTGTGTGCGGATGACATTACCTGAGAAGAGCGGCATAGCAGGCGCTGCTTTTTTCCAGATGCCGTCGGCATTGCAATCGACCGTGCCGAAAGGCTTGTGCACGGCGGCAACGGGATTCTTCTCGGATGCAGAAGCCGGGGCAGCGAGCATGATGCAGAACATGACGATATATGATCGACGCATAATGAGAACCCGGATTTATTCTTCTATTTCGAATGTGAATTGTCGGTTTCGATGCTCGCTTAAATACGTCTGGAGACGCTGAAGCGTAATCGGCGATCCATTGAGCGTGATGCCCGACGATTCCATTGTCAGTCCGCGATTTTCGATCAGGTCAACGATCGACTGAAACTCGGCTGCCGTGAAGACGGACCGATGCAGCCGCGACTGCGCAGTCGCATTGGGAGAATCAATCGTGAATGAACAGATCGTCCGCAGCGGTTCGGTCGTCGTGCCGATCGACGAGCGAATGCCTTCAAGCACGAGGACATACGTCTTGCCCGGCTCGAGCGGACGCGGGTCTCTCAGAATTTCAGTGCCGGGAAGGGGAGCGCTTGTTTGCGGATAGGTGAGCACCGATCGGTTGCCCGATGCGCGGCGGTCGATGCGCGCCTGAAAATACGGATCGGATGCCCGCGTGGCGTCCTCGAGTGACTCCTGTCCTTCGCGCTTCTCATAGACAGTCAGCATGACGCTGCGCGTGTCGCTGATCCATTGGAATTGCGGGAAGACAGTGGGATACCGATAGCCGTTCTCAGAGGGCACAAGCAGCGCGGCAACAGTGGGATTTGTCACAACGACGGGAGTGACCGGAACCGGCACGACATCGTGCGTCTGCTCCGTGCCGATCTGCACGACGGTCATCGTAATCACGATTTCATATGTGCCCGAGGGCACGCGTCCTCCGCTTGCCGGATCCCAGATCTTGTCTTTCACCTTCTCGATCGCGGCATCGTTCTTCACCGAGTTGAACTGGATATCGTCCAGTCCGCGCGTGTCGCGCGCCGTGAAGACGCGTCCTTCCGGAGGAATGACGAACGGCGTTTTGGTATCGGCCGTGTAGAGCTGCATGCGTTCCCGGTCCTCGTCGAGCGTGACATATGTTTCGATATGCATGTGCGCGGTGATCGGCTTGCGCGGTGTTGTCGTGTTGACGAACGTCAGCGAGAACGTGGCCGGGGGCAGATCCTTGACGCGGTCAGCCATGGGATCGAAGATCGATCCCGCGTTGATGATGTCGGCATCGGGAAATCGCGTGATGACCGACAGAGACGATTGAGCGTGCGCCGGACGCACGAACGCCATCGACGCAGCGAAGGCGAGCAGGAAGACAACCGACCGTGTATGCAACATTGAAGAAGAACCTCTCGGAGCAATGATTACCCGAATATATCGTTGAACAGTACGAATGCCATGAGCGCCATCAGGAGCACGACACCGATTTGTTGTATCACCATTTGCACCTTCTGCGGCACCGGACGCCGGAAGATCGCTTCAATCACAAGCAAAAGAAAGTGCCCGCCATCGAGCGCCGGCAGCGGAAGGATGTTGAGCACTGCAAGACTCACGCTCAACAATCCCATGAAGCTCAGGAAACTCAACACGCCGACTTCGGCCGTGCGGCTCGCCATCTGTGCGATCTTCACGGGACCGCCGACCGAGCGTGCGAACGATTGTTTCCCGGTCAGCAGCTGATAGAAAAACTGCACATGCAACACGACCATGCGGCCGGTCTCGCGCATGCCCTTGGGGAACGATTCGAGGAATCCGTATTTCACCGTGAGCCACTGGCCGTTGTAGCGCGATCCGATGCCGATGCCGATCAACCCATCCTTCGACGGCGTGACATGCGCGCTCATCGTGTCCGCGTTGCGTTTCCATCGGACCGCAACAGGGGTGGAGGGATTGCTTTTAATGATCTTGATGACATGCTGCTCGTTGAAGACGCGTTCGTTGTTGAGCGCGATAATCACATCTCCTTTTTTCAATCCCGCCTGGTCGGCCGGCTTGCCGCTCATCACATCGGAGATGACCGCTTCTGTCTGTGTGGGAATGATGCCGAACGACGCATCCTGAATGTCGGGGAGCGTCGCGCGCGGGACGGTGACCGATGTTTTGTTGCCCGAACGCTCGACATCGAGTGAAAGATCATGCCCGAGATTGTCGAGATACATCGACTGCAGAATCGCTTCCCAATGATCGACGTGTTTGCCGTTGACCGCCAGGATCTTGTCGCCTTCGCGCAGACCCGACTTCTCTGCCGCGCTGTTGGGAATGACGTATCCGATCTGCGTCGTCTGCATGTAGCGGTCGCCCTGGATGTATGCCATCGTCCAGAAGATGGACGCCGCAAGGATCACATTCATCACGACGCCGGCACAAATGACGATCATGCGTTGCCACACGGGCTTCGACCTGAATTCCCATGGCTGAGGCTCGCTGTTCACGAAGTCAGTGTCCATGCTCTCATCGACCATGCCGGCGATCTTCACGTATCCTCCGATGGGGAAGGCGGCAACGCGATAGTCGGTGTGGTCGCCGAGGTCGATTGACTCGTCGAGCTTCCAGAATGTGAACCCGTTCACGCGGTTATACCCGAAGAGCCGATATCCCATGCCGATGGCGAAGACATCGGCGCGCATGCCGCAGGCTTTGGCCGCGAGAAAATGTCCGAGCTCGTGTATGAAGACGAGCACACCGATCACGATGACGAAATAAAAGACAGATGAGAGAAATTCCATAGGACGGTTTGTTATCCTTTCACATTCACGAAATCCGCGGCGAACCGGCGTGCCCAGCCGTCGGCCTCCCGAATATCGTCTAATGACGGGTGAAGCGTGTTTGTGTGATGTGCCATTGTCTCGGCGATGATTTCGGGTATTTGAACAAACTGTATGCGTTCCTCGAGGAACAAAGCGACGGCAATCTCATTGGCTGCGTTCATCGCGGCCGGCATCGTTCCAGCCGATGCGAGCGCCGAATAGGCAAGACCGAGCGCGGGGAACACGTCGCGGTCCGGCTCATAAAAAGTCATTGTCCGGAGCGTCGGAAACTGTACGCGCGCAAATGACGATTGCGCCCGCTTCGGAAATGTGAGAGCGTATTGGATCGGAATCTTCATGTCGGGCATGCCGAGTTGAGCCTTGACTGATCCGTCGATGAATTCGACCATCGAGTGGATGATCGATTGCGGATGGACGACCACGTCAATCCGTTCGGCAGGCACGTCGAAGAGCCATCGGGCCTCGATCACTTCGAGTCCCTTGTTCATCATCGATGCCGAATCGATCGTGATCTTGCTTCCCATTTTCCAGTTCGGATGATTCAGCGCGTTTCTCACCGTCACCGATTTCAGCTCCTCGGCTGTCTTCGTGCGAAACGGTCCGCCCGATGCGGTGAGGATGATTTTGTGCACGTGTTCGCGAGGTTCCCCCACGAGACACTGGAAGATCGCCGAATGTTCGCTGTCGACAGGGAGGAGCTCGACGCCGTGCTTTCGCACCAGGTCCATCACGATTTCGCCCGCCACGACGAGCGTCTCCTTGTTTGCAAGCGCGATCTTCTTTCGTGATTCGATCGCTCGGACTGTGGGACGGAGTCCCGCAAATCCGACAAGCGAACTGATGACCGTGTCGACGTCGTCGCGCTGCACGATTTCTGTCAGGCCCTCTTCGCCGCACAGGACCTCTGTGGCGCCGTTGAGTTCCTTCCGGCATTCGGCTGCAGCCGACGGATCGAGGATGCAAACGCCCCTCGGTTTGAATCGGCGCACCTGATCGAGCAGTCCCCGCACGTTTGTATTGACAGTGAGATATGTGACGCGGAAGTCATCCGGAAAATTTTCAATCACGTCGAGGCTGCTCGTACCGATCGATCCGGTGGAACCAAGAATTGCGATATGTTGTGGACGCTTCTGTGTCATCAGGGACAATCAGGGATAACGGATAAAATAACGTATAGTAAAAAAAGTTAGCGAAATAATGAGAGGAAAGCAAGGAATGAAAGGAAAACGAAGGCCTGTAAATTTATGAAAATACACGTCTTCTTCCTATATTACATTCTATGAAAAAGAACATCCTTATTCTTGCCGCGTGTCTGTGTGCAGTGACTGTATGGGCTCAGACAAGCGATGAACAGAACATTTTCCGTCTTGCGCAGAGTTACGATCAGTCGGGCGATTACGAGCATGCCGGGCAGCTCTACGAGCAACTCACGGCAAGCCATCCTGAAAATTTTGTGTATTTCGACGCGCTCAGGCGCAACTACACGCAGCGGAAAAAATATGCCGAGGCGGCGGCACTCTGCCTGGCGCGTCTCCAATTGCAGCCCGGAGATATCAATGTAAAGACGGCGCTCGCGGGAATCTATATGATGGCCGGCCGTCCGGCAGGCGCCGATTCGATGTGGGAGTCGGTGATCAGAAGCGCGCCGCGGAATCCGGCTGTCTACCGGCTCATCGCGCTCGAACAGATGCAGCTGCGTCAGCTCGAGAAGGCGGCAGAGACGTACAAGCGTGGCCGGTCTGAAACGGGCGATCAATTCGCCTTCGCCAATGACCTTGCGTCGCTCTACACAATGATGATGGACTTTCGGGGTGCGGCTTCAGAATATCTCCTGCTGCTCGAACAGAATGAATTCCAACTCGATTATGTCGAATCGCGGCTGGCGACGATCACCGGCAAGCCCGAGGGACTGTCGGCGGCGATCAATGCGACAAGGAAGTACGCCGACGATCCGAAGCGATCTGTCGTTTTCCTTCGCGTGCTTGCGTGGCTGTGGATGGAGGCAAAAAATTACGATGAAGCCTTCGCTACGGCCGAGAAGATAGAAAACCGGATCAATTCGAACGGAACAGAACTCTTCGTGTTTGCGGAGCGCGTCTTCCGCGAGCATGCGTTCATCCCTGCGGCGAAAGCGTACAAAAAATGTCTCGAAGGGGGACAGGAGTTGCCGTTCGCACCGCAGGCCAGGCTTGGATACGCGCGCTGTATGGAGGAGCTGAGCGTTCCGGGTGATTCGGTCTCGGAGAAGGAACAGGCCGAGGCTGCCGATAAAGTGCGGAATGTTCTTTCGCTCTATGAATCGCTCACACGCGATTATCCACGCTCGGAGACACAGGCGCAGGCGCTGTACCGGATCGGACTCATTCGCGCATCGCGGTTGAACGATCTGAACGGCGCGCTCAACGCGTACGATTCGATCACGATCATCGCTCCGGCCAGTCCCATGTTGTCTGTCGTCCGTGCTGCGATGGCCGATGTCTATGTGAGGCAGGGAAAAACGCGTGACGCCTGGGATCAGTACCAGCTTGTCGGCACATCTCCCCAGTCGACCCCGCAGCAGCAGTCCGATGCGAGTTATAAGATGGCGGAATTGCTGTACTTCGAGGCGAAGTTCGACAGCGCACTCAGCGTGCTTGAAAAGCTGACCGCCGTGGTCCAGTCGGATGAGGCGAACGACGCATTGTTATTGCGGGCATTCATCCTGGAAAACAAGGATGACTATGCAGAAGCGCTCCTGAAGTACGCGCATGCCCAATTCCTTGAGCGGCAATTGAAGCTGAGCGAATCGATCGCCGCATTCAACGACGTTATCCAGTCGTCCGGCGATGCGCCGCTGTGCGACGATGCGATGATTGAAAAGGCGGAACTCGAAGCGCGTGTGAAGCGGCCGGTCGATGCGCTGCACACGCTGCAGGGATTGCTCACCACGTTTCCGAAGAGCACCGAGCGTGACAAGGCACAGTTCCGCATCGGCGAAATCTATCAGTTCGGCATGCACGACACCGAAAACGCGATCAAGGCGTACAGCGAGATCCTGTCGAATTTTCCGAATTCGCTGTTCACGGCCGAGGCGCGAAAACGCATACGCGTGCTGCGCGGCGACACGCTCTGATCAGTCCCAGAACTCCCACGACACGCCGAACTTGAATCCGCTGTCGTACATCGGATAATACGGCGCGAGCATATAGTTCGTGTTCGTGACATTCTCCCAGATGACGTGTATCTGCGCGTCGCCAAGATGCGCGATGACGAAGAGATCCAACAATCCGGCGTTTCCGATTCGTTGCCGAAGCGTGGGATTGGGCACACCGTTGGGGAACCTGTCCTGGATGCCGTCATACGCCGACATGAACCGTCCATCGACGCCTCCCTTCAATTCGAGATTCCCATTGGCAAGCATTCCATGGAAGTACACCGACGCATGTCCGCGCCATTGCGGATACAGGAGCGCCGGATAACTGACAATGTCACTGTTCGATTGCGTGGGATCCGTGAACGCGGGAGCCGTGCGAATCACTTCCGAGTGATGCGTGTACTCGGCCGATGCGTCGAGTGTGAACCGTCCGCTGTGTGCCAGCACCGATGCGGTGATGACATCGAACGTGATATTCCGATCCTGACGGGTGATGAGAAGCGAATTGTCGATCCAATGCTCGATCATTCTTCGCGAGGCGTTGAGACCGAATGAAAATTGCGGAGTGGGAGAGATGTGCAGACCGGCTTCCGTTACATGATGAATCTCGTCCTCGAGGACCGGATGGACCGTGAAGATCGGATCGAGGTTCGACCGTTCGAGTACCTTGGCGATTGTCGTATCGGCCGCGCCCGAAGCAAGGTACGATTCGGCTCGTGTGGGATGGCGATGCGACTGCGACGCGCCGGCGTTCGCGGTGACGATCGTCGAGATTTTTATTTTCGCATCGGCTCCAAAATTCTCGAGCAGCTGTTGTTGTCCGTTTTCCACCTTGACGAATCCGGCAAGCGTCACGAACGAAACAGGAGAGAGTTCATCCTTCACGCTCACACGCTGGCGCGATTCAGTGCCCGAGGGAGCGAACACCGATCGCTCGAACTTGATCGTTCGGGCTTCGGCCGAGGCTTCGAGCGAATTTCCTCCCCAGGTCCATTCCGCCCGCGCAAGCGCGCCGCCGCTCGATGATTCGAAATTCTCACGCACGAGTACGCCATTCGGCTTTGCGATATTTCCCTCGTCCCGGTATTCATTCAGCAGATGCGAACCATAGAGCGTGAGCGTCGCGCTGAGCGTCGAATCGCCCGTGGGCCGATAGACAGTCGACAGGGAGAGATGATGATCGGACCGCTTTTCATAGGCATCGAGATTGATGACTTTTGCCGAGCCTTCGTTAAACCAATCGGCCTCGCTTGTGGTAATGATGTCCACTCCTCCGTTGAGATGCGTCTGCGCGTGGTCAAACAAATGTGAGAGGACGATGTTCAGCGTCTGCGATACATTGTATCGAAGTTTAGTCCGGATCGAGAACGACTCATGCTCCGCATTATTGAATCGTCCCGGAAAAGGATCCTTATCCACGCCGAATCCGAGAAAGGAGATGCCGAACATCAGATTGAAGCGGCTCACAATATTCTGGCTGAAGAGCGCGTCGGTCTGCGAATACGAGTTTGGCGCCTGGCTGTAGCGGATGCGCGTGTACGGTTTGTTGTTCGAGAACGATTTCGTCACGACGTTCACAGCGCCCCCCGAGAGATTATCGCCGTAGAGGAATGCGCGCGTGCCGGTGACGATCTCGAGTTTTTCAATCGACTCGACGGGAAAGAGCGCGAAGTCGTACGTCGATGTGAACGGATCGTTGTGCAGGACGCCGTCGACAAGGAGTCCGGTCGCGGCGCGGCCGGCGCCTGTGAATGAGACTAGATTGTCCTGACCCGGACTGCCCTTGTCCGAAACGTAAATGCCCGATCTGCCCGAGACGAGATCTGTGAGCGTGCGATACTCATGCCAGAGGATACCCGATGCGTCAATCGCGGTGTAACCGTCGTGCGACGGTGAAAGCGAACCGATCGAATTGAAGGGCACAATGTGCACGAGCGAATCGCGCGAGGGCTTCAGTGCGGCGCGTTGGCTGTGTGTGGTGTCGGTTGGCGATTGTCGTCGAAGCGAATCCTCGCGTGCGGCCTCGGGACTGCCCGGGATGCGCACCGTGGGTGTGCTGCGCGATGAATCGATCTGATGCTGCATCTGCGCGCCCGATCGCGCCTCGTCCGTTTGCGCCGAGACATGCGCGCAGAGAAGCGAAGCGAGGATGATGAGCACGTGTGTATATCGATTCAGCCGATTCATATTATGCCGGAATAAAATGTGGTTCAGTTAATGAAGTGAACATGCGTTCCGCAAAGCGCGCGCGCGCACGAAGCGCGGCCGATTCGTTTTCGAACAGTCCGAAGACGGACGAACCGCTGCCCGACATGAGGGCATGCGACGCGCCCACCTCGAGCAGCGTCTGCTTGAGCGTCCGGATCGCGGGATATGCGGGGAAGACGACGTCTTCGAAATCGTTCTTCATCGCTTCGGTGAGCGGCTGCATCCTCCGCGTCGCGGATGAAAAGAGCGATCCGCGCGGAACGCGATATCCCTCAGAAAGCTTTTTTGAAAATTCCTGATAAGCCCATGGCGTTGAAACGTGTATGCCGGGATTGACGAGCAGGATCCAATAGGGGACATCCAGTGTGAACGGCGTCAGCTGCTCGCCCCGTCCTTCAGCGTAGGCGCTCGAATCCTGCAGGAAAAACGGCACGTCCGATCCGATCGAGCCGCCGAGTGCGTTCAGACGCTCTGGGGATATTTCACAATCCCAGAGCGCGGGAAGTGTGCGCAGGATGCTTGCGGCATCGCTGCTTCCGCCGCCGAGACCGGCGCCCGAGGGAATGCGTTTATATAGATGGATCGACGCGCCGCGGTCGGTCCCGCATTCCTGCTGAAGGCAGGCGACGGCTTTCCAGCACAGATTGCCGCTGTCTGTGGGAAGCGCGGGGTCCGTGCACGAGAGCGAGATGCCTCGCTGTGTTGGTTCGATCGTCAGTTCATCGGCGAGCGAGATGCGGTGGAATATCGTTTCGATCGCATGAAAGCCGTCGGGCCTCCGTTCGATGATGCGGAGCCCGAGATTGATTTTTGCATATGCCTGTAGCACCATGTCTTTACACTGGTCGGATTCAGGAATTGAGTGGCCGCGCACACTGGGCGGAAGAATTGAACGGCGAGCGGACGGATGTTACGGCGTGATCGTGATGTCCTTCAGCTTCATGATCTCTTTCTCGATCGAGCGGGTCTGTCGGTTAAGATGTTCCATGAGCACGCGGTCGTGCGGCGTTGCGGAACCCCGCGAGATGATCTCGGTGCTGATCTTGATCGCCGCGAGGGGATTATTAAACTCATGGCAGACCGTGATGACAAGTTCCTTGATGGCTTCTGCGCGCTGGTGGATGAGCGCCGATTGTTTGCGTTCATCGCTGATCTGCTTCTTGAGCGCCGAGCGCTGCAGGGAACTGATGATCGTGCTCGGAAGGATAGATGTGGCGATCTCGTCCTTGACGAGATAGTCTTCGACGCCGAGCTGGATGCCTTCGACGGCAAGCTCGAAATCTTTGTTCCATGTCACGAACACGATGGGTGTCTCAAAGCCGAGCGCGCGCATTTCCTTTGCCACTTCAAGGCCGTTCGTTCCGCCCAGAAAATAATCAAGCAGCACGATATCGATGCTCGGATCGGCCTTCATCGCGGCAACGGCGTCGGGTCCCGTATGCGTCACGGACACGGCAAATTGCTTGGCCGCAAACGACGTCAGGCTTTGATGAACGATCTTCGTATAGGCGACATCGTCGTCCACAAGCAGGACGTGGATTGATGCATCGATCATGATCTGGTTTCCTTATTCGATATCCGGGAGGTGGACGTGCGTGCGTGCACGCGACTACGAATTCAATAAACGTACGATTTGTTTATCACGGAAGCAAGTGCCGGAGCGCATGCCGGCGGCGGAGAGCAATAAAAAGTTCAAAAAATCGCAAAATATCTATTGATTATTTTGGAACGAATGCCTATACTTGAGAGCCATGCCACATGTTGTCCCCTGATTTCATCTTACTTCACACGAGGAATTGAATGGCACAAAATTTTTCTGTCCTGGTCGTTGACGACGAGGATGCGTTGCGAAGCGTCCTGAGTACCGAACTGCTGAGCGAAGGGTATGTTGTAGAAACCGCTCCCGACGGAGACGACGCGATTGCAATTTTGCAGCAAAAAGCATTTGACCTGGTCCTGCTCGATATCAAGATGCCGCGCGTGGACGGATTCGAAGTGCTGCGTTTCATCAAGCAGCGCTATCCCAATACGAAGGTGATCATGCTGACAGGGTTTGCCGATCTGAAGAACGCGATCGAATCGAAAAAGCTCGGCGCAGAAGACTTTGTGAGCAAACCATATGATCTCGTCGACCTGCTTACGACGATTGAGCGAGTTCTTTCCGCAGAATAGCGCCGGCCTCAGACTGGACCACACAAGAGGAGCCGGACGTACATATCATGGTACGACACCGCAACATTCTCATTGTAGACGATGAACCGAGTATCGGGTTCCTTCTGAAAGAAGATCTTTCAGAGGGAACCCCGTATGCAGTCACGACTGTGCTCGACGGAGCCCAGGCCCTCAACGCCCTGCAGACCATGCCGTTCGAAGTGGTGCTGCTCGACGTGAAGATGCCGCGCATGAGCGGCATGGAAGTGTTGAAGCACATCAGCGAGCATTATCCCACCACCTGCGTCATCATGTTGTCGAACTATGCCGATGTCAAGACGGCGATCGAAGCCACGAAACTCGGCGCGTACGATTTTATCGGCAAGCCGTACAGCCGTGAGGAGCTACTTGCCACAGTTGCGCGCGCGCTCGAACACAGACGGCTGCTGCTCGACAACGAGGCGATGAAGTACGAACTCTCCCGCCAATCGAGCGTGCGCGAGATCATCGCGAACAGCGCCGCGATGAAGGCCGTGCTCGCCACGGTTGCGCGTGTGGGAGAGAGCGATGCGATCGTCCATATCTTCGGGCCGAGCGGATCGGGCAAGGAACTGATCGCGCATCAGGTACATTCGGCAAGCCTTCGGCGCGATTCTCCATTCGTCATCTTAAACTGCGCCTCGATTCCCGACAGCCTGCTCGAGAGCGAACTCTTCGGGCATGAGAAAGGATCGTTCACGAACGCCTACGCGACGAAGCAGGGACTCGTTGAAGTGGCCGGAGGAGGAACGCTCTTTCTCGACGAGGTCGGCGACATCAGTCCCGCCATCCAACCAAAGCTTCTTCGCTTCCTCGAGACAGGCGAGTTCCGGCGCGTGGGCGGCACCGTGAATTTAAAGACCGACGTGCGCATTCTCTCTGCCACGAACAAGGATCTTCAGCAGGAAGTCGCCGCCGGAAGGTTCCGTGAAGATTTGCTCTACCGGCTCAATGTCGTGACGCTGCGGATTCCGCCGCTCAAGGAACGCAAAGACGACATCCCCGCGCTCGTGGAGTACTTCCTCACGAAGAAAATCAAGATGCGTACTCCGAAGACGATCAGTCCCGACGCGCTCATGATGCTTGTGGAATACGACTGGCCGGGAAATATCCGCGAGCTCGAGCATGCGATTCAGGGCGCCGCGCTGCTCGCCCCGGGCGATGTGATCACGTCGAAGGACTTTACGCTGCATTCATTCTCGCTTCGGGCGGGACAATCAGCGGCGTCCGAGACAGGCGATTCGCTCATGACGCTCGACGAGATGGAACGCATACACATCGAACATATGCTGCAGAAGTTTCATTTTAATCGCACGCGCGCCGCAAACGCCCTTGGCATCACGGCAAAGACGCTCTATCTGAAGATCAAGAAATACAACATCGCCGTTCCTCAGGAGTAACTTCGCGTCCCGATCGGCAGTCCGTTACGCGCAGTCTTTCCCCTCAAAAAAATTTCTCCGCGTGTTTCCCCGCGTCCCATTTCGCAGTAAAACTTCGATTCCCGCATCGTTGATTTTCAGGCATATTTTTGGTATACTAGAAACATTATTTATTTTCCACTATCGACGATCGAGCTGCGAAGGAAACACGTCAGACCCGACAAAAGGATGCGCCGAGCATCCTTTCTTGTTTCTTGCCGGGACCCGCTTGCCGGATACAGCTGCCGGTTGTTCCAATTCCTGGAGACACGGATTCATGAAAAATCTGAAGATCATCGGCGAAGCCATCACCTATGATGATGTGCTGCTCATTCCCGGAAAGTCCTCTGTGCTGCCGCGCGATGTCGACATCCGCACAAAACTCACGAAATCGATCACGCTCAATATTCCTCTTCTTTCGGCGGCGATGGATACGGTGACCGAAGCCGAGATGGCCGTGGCGATTGCGCGCGAGGGCGGGATCGGCATCCTGCATAAGAACATGTCCATCACGCGTCAGGCTGAAGAAGTCGATAAGGTGAAGCGATCGGAAAGCGGCATGATCCTGAATCCGATCACGCTCACGGCCGACAAGACGGTGGGTGATGTGCTCGATGTCATGGCCAAGTACAGCATCTCGGGCATCCCGATCGTGGAACAGGAAAAGCTCGTTGGCATTCTCACGAACCGCGATCTCCGGTTCCAGAACAATCGCAATCTGAAGATCGCCGATGTGATGACGACGGAGAATCTTATCACGGCCCGCGTGGGCACGACCCTTGAAGAAGCCGAAGTGATTTTGCAGCAGCATAAGATTGAAAAACTGCCGGTCGTCGACAAGACGGGACGACTGCGCGGACTCATCACGGTGAAGGACATCCAGAAGAAGAAGCGCTATCCGAATGCCTGCAAAGACAAGCATGGCCGCCTCCGCGTGGGCGCGGCTGTCGGCGTCACGGCCGATACGCTCGAGCGCGTGAGCGCGCTTGTGGCCGCGGGCGCTGATGTGCTCGTGATCGATACAGCGCACGGACATTCGCGCGGCGTGATCGAAATGATCGGGCGCGTGAAAAAAGAATTTCCCCAGGCCGAAATCATCGCCGGCAACATCGCGACAAAGGAAGCTGCGCTCGATCTCATCCGCGCGGGCGCCGATGCGATCAAGGTCGGTATCGGGCCGGGTTCGATCTGCACGACGCGCGTCGTGGCCGGCGTGGGCGTTCCCCAGGTGACGGCGATCATGGACTGCGCCGATGCGGCGCGCAAGTACAAAATTCCGGTGATCGCCGACGGCGGCATCAAGCAGACCGGCGACATCGCCAAGGCCATTGCCGCGGGCGCCGATGCCGTGATGATCGGCGGACTCTTCGCGGGTCTCCAGGAAAGTCCGGGCGAGAAGGTGCTGTATGAAGGACGTACCTATAAGATTTATCGCGGCATGGGTTCGATCGATGCGATGAAAGAGGGAAGCAAGGATCGTTATTTCCAGGACGCGGAAGATGACATTCAAAAACTTGTGCCGGAAGGCATCGAAGGACGCGTGCCGTTCAAAGGCGAATTGAACGCGACAGTGTATCAGATGATCGGGGGACTCCGCTCCGCGATGGGATATGTGGGAGCGGAAACAATCGCCTCGATGAAAGTGAAGGCGAAGTTCGTGCGCATGAGCGATGCCGGCCTTCGCGAAAGCCACCCCCACGATATCCTTATCACGAAGGAAGCGCCGAACTATCACGGCTAACAGAAGACTTCATACGATCCGCATCGAGCGGCTGCGCGCGGAGCTGCGCACCGCCGGCGCCGATGCGTTCATCAGCGCGTTCTGTCCGCACCTCCGGTACTTCGGCGGATTTTCAGGATCGAGCGGCATGATTTTCATTTCGCAGGATGCCGCGTTTTTCCTGACCGATTTCAGATACAAGGAGCAAAGCGTCAGCGAGGTGACGGCATGTCGCCGGATCATCGCGCGCGATCTGTTTGCCGCCGCATCGCGTCGCGGCATCTTCGCCGGCGTGAAGACGATCGTGTTCGACGAGGACAATTCGTCGTACCGCTTTGCGTCCGACGTCCGTCGCTATACCGCTCCAGCCGAAGTCCGTCCGGCATCGGGCATCGCCGCGCGCTGCATGACGTGCAAGGATGACATCGAAATTGCGTCGCTCACGCAGGCAGCGTCGATCTCCGATCGTGTCTTCACGGATCTGCTCGGACTGATCCGTCCAGGAGTGACGGAACTCGATCTTGTCGCGGAGATTGCATCGAGGCACCGACGCTACGGCGCCGAGAACGATGCGTTCGACACGATCGTCGCGTCGGGACCTCACTCGTCGATGCCTCATGCCCGTCCCACAACGCGTGCGCTTGCGGCGGGTGATTTTGTGACGATCGATTTCGGATGCATCTTCGACGGCTATCACAGCGACATCACGCGTACTGTCGCCGTGGGGCGCGCATCGCGCGCCATGAAGGATGTCTATGCAGTGGTGCTCGAAGCCCAAGTGACAGGCATCGCCGCGGCACGCGCAGGCATCACCGGCAAACAACTCGATCGGACGGTGCGGCGCATCATCGCGCAACGGGGATACGGCAAATATTTCGTCCATGGCCTCGGTCATGGAATCGGCCTTCAGATCCATGAAGAGCCGAAAGTCTCCAAGATAAATACAAACGAGCTCAATGAAGGGGCGGTCATCACGATCGAACCCGGGATCTATCTGCCCGGAGCATTCGGCGTACGCATCGAAGACGATGTCGTACTGCGAAACGGCGGATGCGATGTCATCACCCGCTCACCCAAAGAATTGATCATCCTGTGACAATCAGCCAATGAGAAAAGTTTTAGTCATCGCATATTATTTTCCTCCGCTCGGACTGAGCGGCGTGCAGCGTACGGTAAAGTTCGTCAAATATCTCGAACGTTACGGATGGCAGCCGACAGTGCTGACCGTTTCGCATACCGGCTATTATGCGAAGGATGAATCGATGCTCGGTGAGCTCGAAGCGCGCAACATACGCATTGTGCGCGCCGATTCGCTCGATCCGAACCGCCTGCTCCGCAAGAAGGGCGTCGTGAAGATGCCTGCAGAACGGACGCGCAAGCTGCTGAGTCGGCTGAGCGATACATTCTTCATTCCCGACAACAAGATCGGATGGAAGCGCGCCGCACTCAAAGCCGCGACGGCGCTCCTGAACGAGGAGCCGCACGATCTCATTTTTGCAACGGCGCCGCCGCAGACCGCCTTCCTGATCGGGAAGGCGCTCAAGGAACGTTTCAAGATCCCGCTCGTCGTCGACTACCGCGACGCCTGGGTCGACTATCCCTTCAAGTTCTATCCCACGCCGCTGCATAAATATTACAATTACAGTCTCGAGAAAGGCGTGCTCCGCGCGGCCGACGCCATCGTCACCGCGAGTCGCCGCGTGAAAGAGATGATCCTGCGTCGCTATAAATTTCTGACGTATAACGACATCCAGATCATCTCGCAGGGATTCGATCCCGAAGACATGCAGATCAACGACGGCATTCCTCTTCCGACAACACCGAAGATGCGCATCACGTATTCGGGTACGTTCTACGAAGACAGGAATCCGAATTATTTTCTCGAGGCGCTCGCGCGCGTCTTCAAACAGCATCCCGACTGGAGCGACAAGATCGAGGCCTGCTTCATCGGTACGTTCTCGGCGGAATATGGCAAGACCGTCAGCCGGCTCGGACTTACCGATGCGGTGAACGCTCTCGGCTATCTCGAACACCGGCAATGCGTGAAATATCTTCTTGCCTCCGACGTGCTCTGGGTGAAGATGATCGACGATAAGAGCTCGCCCGGCAAGATCTATGAATACATCGGCACAGGAAAAAAGATCCTTGGCTGCGTGCCGGAAGGATTCATGCGCACGACGATCGAAGAGGCGAACGGTCTCTGCGTCGATCCGAAGGACGTGCCGGCCATCGCATCGGCGATCGAGACGCTCTACATGCAATACAAGACAAAGACACTCTGCGGCGCCGATGAGAGCGTTGTCCGCAAATACAACCGTGCGGAACTCACGGGCGAACTTGCGAAAATTTTCATTCACTATGTGGATTGAACCTGATGAATGTGTTAGTGATCGGCTCGGGCGGACGCGAACATGCGCTTGCATGGAAACTGAAACAGAGTCCCCGTGTGACGAAACTGTTTTGTGCTCCGGGTAATCCGGGCATCACCTCGGTCGCCGAATGCGTGCCGATCGAGTCCGACGATTTGGACGCGCTCTACCATTTTGCGCGCACGCAGAAAATCGATCTCACGGTCGTGGGTCCCGAGGTGCCGCTCGTGAAGGGCATCGTCGATCTCTTCGAGGCGGGCGGTCTTCCCATCTTCGGTCCGTCGAAGGCGGCCGCCGCGCTTGAAGGCAGCAAAGTCTTCGCGAAGCATTTCATGAAACGGTACGGAATTCCTACTGCGCGTTACGAAACGTTCGATCGTTCGCGCAAGGAGGAAGCCCGGCGCTACATCCTGGCCCATCCGGCGCCCGTCGTGCTGAAGGCCGACGGACTCGCGGCGGGCAAGGGCGCAGTCGTGTGCCGCTCGACGTCGGAAGCGCTCGGCGTGCTCGACGACATGTTCAGCGGCGTTGCGATCGGGGAGGCGGGCAGCAGCATCGTCGTCGAGGAATTCATGACCGGCGAAGAAGCGTCCATCTTTGTCTTTACCGACGGAACACAGTACGGACTGCTTGAACCGGCACAGGATCATAAGCAGATTTTCGACGGCGACAAGGGAAAGAATACAGGCGGCATGGGAGCCTTCGCTCCCGCGCGCGTGGCGTCGGCCGATGTAATCCGACGCGTTGAAAAGGAAATCATCGAACCGGTGCTTGCCGGCATGAGGAACGAAGGCCGGCCCTACCGCGGCTGTCTCTATGTTGGCATCATGCTGACGCCGGAGGGACCGAAGGTCGTCGAGTTCAATTGCCGGCTCGGTGATCCGGAAGCGCAGGTTGTGCTTCCGCTCATCGACGGGGATCTTGCAGAAATCCTTTCGGCCTGCGCATCGCGCACAGCGCATACGATCGCGATCCGTTCGCACGATGCGGCCGCCGTCTGCGTCGTGCTTGCATCAGGAGGATATCCGGATGCGTACGTGAAGGGAAAGGAAATACACGGACTGGAAACGATCAATCCCGAAGACGGCGTGATCGTCTTTCATGCCGGCACGAAAAGCGCGAACGGTGCGATCGTCACATCGGGCGGACGCGTGCTGGGTGTGACGGCGATCGGGTACGGACACGAGCTTGAAGAAACGATACGATCTGCCTATGCGGCGGTGAAAAAGATCACATTCGACGGCGCCTATTACAGAAGCGACATCGGGCGCAAAGGTTTGCTTCATCACTGAACAGACATGCAGGGTTAACTCGGCTGCGACGGAGCATTCGGCGCAGAATCACACACTCATACTCAATTACTACGATCATGAATATACTCGTCACAGGCGGTGCAGGGTTCATTGCTTCGAATATCGCAGACGCCTTCATCGCCGAAGGCAACAACGTCGTCATCATCGACAATCTCTCGAGCGGCCGCAAAGAGAACATCAATCCGCGCGCCGTCTTCTACGAAATGGATATCCAGTCGCCGGACGTCGAGAAGATTTTTCAAACCCATGCGATCGACGTCATCTGTCACCATGCGGCGCAGATGGATGTGCGCAAAAGCGTGGCCGATCCGAAGTTCGACGCATCAGTGAACATTCTCGGTATGCTGAACATCATGGAAAACGCCGCCAAGTATAAAGTGAAGAAAGTGACCTTTGCCTCGACCGGCGGCGCCATTTACGGCGAGCAGGATTATTTCCCCGCAGACGAAAAGCATCCCATGCAGCCCCTCTCTCCGTACGGCATTACGAAGCTGTGCACCGAAAAATATCTGTTCTTCTACAAAGCCATCTACGGGATCGAGCACGTGATTCTCCGGTATGCGAACATCTACGGTCCGCGGCAGAGTCCCCATGGAGAAGCCGGTGTCGTGGCCATCTTCACGAGCAAGATGCTCAAGGGTGAGCAACCGGTGATCAACGGCGACGGCAAGCAGACGCGCGATTACGTGTTTGTGGGCGACGTCGTTCGTGCCAATCTCATGGCGTTGCATCATCCGACGTCGGATATTTTCAACATCGGCACGAGCATCGAGACGGATGTCAATCAGCTCTTCAATTACATTCGTGTGCTGCTCGGCTCGCCGTGCGAAGAGAAGCACGCGCCTGCCAAAGCCGGAGAACAGATGCGCAGCGTGATCACGTCGCGCAAGGCGAAAGAGATTCTCGGATGGGAGCCGACAGTCTCGATCGAGGAGGGACTGCGCCAAACGGTTGAATTTTTTAAGAATAAGAAATGATCATGAAGAGACAGGTATCGCTCGAGTTATTGCTTAACGGTGACAGACGTTCGATCGCGCGCGCGATCACGCTCGTTGAAAACGACGACGACCGCGCGCCGGAAATTCTTTCCACGCTATACAAACACACGGGCCGCGCGTACCGCATCGGCATCACGGGACCTCCGGGCGCGGGCAAGAGCACGCTGACAAACAAGCTCGCCGCTTATTACAGGACGCAGGATCTGCGTGTGGGCATCATCGCGATCGATCCGACGAGTCCTTTTACGGGTGGCGCGCTCCTGGGCGATCGTGTCCGCATGACGGATGTTGAAATGGATCAGGGCGTCTTCATCCGCAGCATGGCATCGCGCGGAAGTCTCGGCGGATTAAGTAAGAAGACGCGCGAGTGCGCCGACATTCTCGACGCTAGCGGAGTGGATATTATTCTCTACGAGACGGTGGGCGTCGGCCAATCGGAGCTCGATATCGCGGCGGCCGCCGATACGACGGTCGTGGTGCTCGTGCCCGAATCGGGCGACGGCATCCAGGCGATGAAGGCGGGTCTGATGGAGATCGCCGACTTCTTCGTGCTGAACAAGGCCGATCGACCGGGCGCGAATCAGGCGGTGGTGACGGTGAAGATGACGCTCGGGTTCCGTCCGCACGATGAGACCTCGTGGATGCCCGACATCCTTCAGGCCGTGGCAAGCGAAGGGCAGGGCATTGCCGAGATCGCCGCGATGATCGACAAGCACAAATCGCACATGATCCACATGCGGCGAATGCCGCTGCAGAGTGAATCGATGTGCGCTGCGCCCTGCGTCATGGGCATGCCTTTCGTTAGCGTGTAAAACTTTTCAGCAGCGCATCCGCCACCTGATACGGCGTCCGCTCGAATGCCATGACCGGGCTGAGTTCGCTATTGAGCATCGTCGAGCGATCGGTATTCCAAAAATGCACGAAGAGCTTGTCGCGTACGATTTCTTCGATGCGCGTCTTCATCTTCAGCGCCCGGCGGCGTGCGAATTCGCCGTGCAGGATCATGTGCGATTT